>WRFX01000086.1 GCA_009787445.1 Chitinivibrionia bacterium
CGTAACAAGGTAGCTGTATCGGAAGTTGCAGCTGGATCACCTCCTTTCTGGAGAACAATAATTTCAAATATAACCTCCACTCGTATACATCATAAACTTACCGAAGAAATAAAGAAGCAGACGATTTTTTCGTCTGCTTCTTTTTATAAGGAGAACCTTATGCGAAACGAAATTGTGAATATCGCCGAAGAAATTAAAAACATTTCTAACTTAAAAAACGAACTTGAATATTTGGAAAAATCGGATTTGCCGTTGATTTTGTACGGAGCCGCGGAAATGGCACACATCGTAAAACGTTTTTTGGACAAAAATAACATAAAAATCGATTCTGTTGTCGTAGATAATGAATATTGGCGACCAAATATGAAATTTTACGAATTTGACATACAGCCGTTGGAAAACGTTCTGGATAATAATATTAAAATGAATATTATATTGGCGTTTGCAGGCATAAACAACAATGAAAGAACAAAGCAATTAAATGAAATGCCAAATGTACAAAAATGCCTGTTTTTTGATGCGTCAATAGGATTGTTTTTTCTTGATTCCGACTTTTTTAATAAAAACTACTCGGTTATCGCGGATACGTATAATTTATTGGAAGACGATTTATCTCGCAAAATAATGCTTGAATTTTTGAAAGCAAAAATACTAATGGAACCGAAAGAACTTGTAAAATTGAATATTGCAAATGAGTACCAATATTTTCCCGATTTTCTGCCGCTTTTAGACAACGAAACATTCGTCGATTGCGGAGCGTATATCGGCGATACGATTGAAACGTTTTTGAACAAAACAAATTCAAAATTCAATAAAATATTTGCTTTTGAACCTGACCCTTCCAATTATGAGAAATGCAAAAAAATTGTCGCGGATTGCGGAAAAAACGGTATCGTTTTAATTGAAAAAGGAGTGTGGGAAGAAGAAAAAACTATTGTTTTCAGTATAGGCGCCCATAATTATGACTCGCGTATCAGCGAAAGCGGAAACGTAAAAATAGAAGTTGACAGCATCGATAACGTTTGCCGAAATGAAAAAGTTACGTTTATAAAAATGGACGTTGAAGGTTCGGAATTGCAAGCGCTGAATGGTGCGAAAAATCAAATAACGGCAAACAAACCGAAACTTGCAATTTGCGTTTATCATAAAAAAGAAGATTTAATTACTATCCCGCAATATATTTTATCGTTAAATCCCGACTACAAGTTATATTTGCGGCATTATGGACGTTTTTGTACGGAATTGGTTTTGTATGCGATTTGATAAACAAAAAAGATAATTTATTGTCGATTTTCTATTTTCTCTTCCCGCAGGTATTAACCCCAAATATAAGATAAAGCGGACAAAAACCCATCGCGGTAGTCGCGGTCATAACTATTCCCATAATTATGCAAAAAACTTTTGCGCGTCCTTCCACAAAAAATATCGCGACGACAAAAAGCGCCAATACTATAAAAGTCCGTATAATTCTGTCCGAAGAACCCTCGTTTTTCTCAATTTTCATTTTCGCACCTCCTAAAAAGATATAACGTTTCCCCGTCTTTTGTTAGCGGAATAATTGTGTTTTCATAAAAATTTCCGATAAGTTGGGAATCGATTTTTTTTCTCAACTTTGACGTATAAGCGTCTTGAATTTTATCGCATTTTTCTTTTACTCGCAATACTATTTTTTCTTCGATTTCTTTACGGGTTAGCAACGCTCTTACCGCATTTTCGTCTCGCTTTTTTATTGCGTCGACATATTTTTGCGACTCCGATAAAAACTTGCTTTCGGCGACGTAAAACGAACCGTAATGTATTCTTTTCGATATGGCTGTCAATGCGGCAATATCCGCTTCGGCGCTGCTTCCGTATTCGCTGTCGTCGCCGTCTTCGCAGGAAATTTTTACAAACGATATATAATGCTTTTTGATTTCACTCGTCATATTTATTCCGTTTAATATATTGGAACAAAAATGTTCTTTTTTCTGAACTATATTTTTATTTATCGACAAATCCGTATCTCTAAAAAACGGTTTTTCTTCCGCGACGCTAAATTTTCCGAGTTGCGCAAAAATCTGTTCGCTCAATTTGTGCATATAATCAAGCGGAGACATGTCTTTTATGAAAACCTTATCAGTCGAATAAACCGCCGAATTTCGCTTATACTGCATACGGTCGAGTATTCGGGAAATAATCGTTTCTTCCATCGATTCCAAACGGTCGGCAATCATAGTAAGATTAAATTCATCCATAAAAATCCTTTTCAAAACGGAATCCTAAATCCGATTTCTCCCGCAATTTTACTTTCGGCGATAGCGCCCGCATAGCGGGAATCGAAGCCGTTTCTGTGCGGAACGATTATGAAATAATAATTTTCTCGCACTTGCCAGCCGGAAATTACGTTGCCGTCGGAATTTCTAATTTCCGCCGTAAGCGTCGCGTTTTGCGAAACGTTTGCCTTATACCACGACAAAAACGCATTCCAAAAATAAACGCTTGCCTTCATTTCGTCGCCAATATCTACAAACATTCCTTTGTAAAGCGTAAAATCGTCTATAAAAAAATCGCTTTTTTCTTCTCCGTTTACGAAAAACGTAACTTCAAGCGTTATGTTTTCTACCTGTTTCATAATTCCGTACAAAAAACAAGCGGCGGCAATATCGTCTTTCGTATATACGAATCTGTCGCCTATTTTTGGAATTTCAAAAGATAATATATTGTCTCGCGGCGAAAACTTTGCGGGAATCGCCGCTTCGGTTTCAAACGAATATTCGCTAATAATTTCCCCATTTAAATAAAACGAACCGTTTTTAATGAAAACCGTATCGCCCGATTTTGCCGACAATATTCCCGCCAACATATTTCCGTCGTATTCGTATGCGACTTTGCTCGATATTTTTGGGGAAAATATATTGCAAAACGGCTTTTTATACGCAAGTTTTTTCAAGATATATCTGGATTTTTCCATAAACAAATCGTCTCTGTTTTCTATTGTGGATATTGCTATCTTGTGAAATACGAACATAAAAACAGTCAAAAACGCGGCAAACATAAGACATCTATAAACGTCTACAACCAAGTCCCGTTCGTCGATTATTTTGCGAAAAAAACGCGAAAGGCGATTCATATTGAACACCTGTTAAATGCACCTTTGATTTCTGCTCGAACGGGTTTTTGCATTGTGCGCCAAAGAGCCCCACGTTCTTATCGATTTTATTTCGCAAACCGAAATGCAACGTCCGCAGCCGACGCACAAATTTTTATTTACGTTGTGCCGTTCGCCTTTGTCGCCTTCTATTGCGCCGTTTATTGGACAAACTTCTACGCATTTTCCGCAGCCGACGCATTTTGTATCTATATTTACTATCGGACGTCCTCGCGCCAAATCCGTGAAGCACTTCGACGGGCATTTTGTCATTGCGACTATAAAATTTTCATCGGTTTCGTAATTGAGTTTCGGCAAAAAATTGTCCATTTCTATGGAATTTTCGACTATAACCGTTTTTGTGCAAAGCGTGCAACCCGTGCATCCGACCGTGCAGTATCCTCTTACTTTTGCGCCTCTGTCGTGATTGCTGCACGCGACGAATATTTTCTGCGATTCTGGCGAAATTTCTATAAGTTTTCGCGGACACGACGAAACGCAAACGCCGCAACCGACGCATTTATCGTCATTCACAACCGCTACTCCGTTTTTGTTTATGGATATTGCGCCAAACGGACAAGCGGTAACGCAATTTCCAAAACCAAGACAGCCCGCTTCGCATTCTTTTGAACCGTTATTTACCAAAACTGCGGCAAAACAATCGCAAATTCCGTCGTAAATCGCTCTTTCTTTTGCCTCTGCTACTCCGCCTTTGCAGTGGATTTTTGCGGTTATTGTTATTTCGTCGTCGACCGCGCCGCTGCCGACAATATTTGCAATGCCATCCGCAACGTCGGCGCCGCCCGGAATGCAACCGTTTGCTTTCGCTTTTGCGCTGACTATCGCTTCGGCAAAAGCCGCGCATCCCGCAAATCCGCACGCGCCGCAGTTTGCCCCCGGAAGAAGAGACATAACTTCTTTTACTCGCGCGTTTTCGGGAATATAAAATTTTCTATCGGCAAAAACCATAATTATCGCAAGTCCAAATCCGAGTATCGCAAAAATTAAAATCGACGTAACCATTTATCCTCCTATCGACATTCCCGAAAAGCCAAAAAACGCAATCGCTATAAGTCCCGCGGAAATAAACGCTATTGGCAATCCTTCAAACGCTTTCGGAACGTTTGCGAGTTCGAGCCGTTCCCTTATTCCAGCCATAAGAACGAGCGCAAGCAAAAAACCCGCTCCCGACATAAACGAATGCACAGTCGCTTCCGCAAAAGTAAACGGAAGTCCCGTGTATTTGTTGCCTTCTATGTTTATGAGAGTTACGCCCAAGATAGCGCAGTTCGTAGTTATAAGCGGCAAAAACACGCCAAGCGAATCGTAAAGCGTCGGCGAATATTTTTTTATCGCCATTTCTATCACCTGAACAAACGTCGCGATTATCAATATGAAAGAAATCGTTTGAAGATGCTCGATTTCGTATTCCATAAGAACGTATTTGTTAAAAGTCCAAGTAAATATCGTCGAAATTACCATAATGAAAGTTACGGCAAGTCCCATTCCGACGGCTGTCGATAATTTTTTCGACACGCCGAAAAACGGACACAAACCCAAAAATCTCGATAAAACGAAATTTTGTATGAATATTGCGCCTATTGAAATTTGCACAAAAACGGCAAACGAATTTTCCGTCATTTTTTACCTCTCAACTTAAAACTGTTTATAATTGCCAAAACTAGCGCAATCGTGAAAAATCCGCCGGGCGCCAAAACAAATATCGTCATAGGAGAATAGCCGGGAATTACCGAAAGTCCAAGCAATCTGTTCGCTCCCAAAAATTCGCGAAGCGCACTCAAAACAACAAGCGCGACCGTATATCCTATTCCCATAACGAGTCCGTCGGTTATGGACGGCAAAACCGAATTTTTTGCGGCAAACGCTTCGGCTCTCGCAAAAATTATGCAATTTACGACAATAAGCGGAATAAATATTCCCAAATACGTATCTATCTCGGGAAAATACGCTTTTATAAGCAACTGAACGACAGAAACAAACGTCGCGATAATCACTATAAAACAGGGAATCCGTACTCTGTCGGGAATTAAATCCTTAAATATGGAAATCATAGCGTTTGAACAAATTAAAACCAAAGTCGTCGCGATTCCCATTCCTATTCCGTTTTCTACCGAAGTGCTTACGCCAAGCGTCGGGCAAAGCCCAAGCGCCAAAACAAATATGGGATTTTCCGTAAAAACGCCTCTTTTGAGTTCTTGCATAAATTTATAAATCATTCGCTTTTTCCTCCGTTAATTCGTTTTCGCCGTTTTCAGAGTTTTCGTCGGTAGTTTGCATTTTTTTTCTGTACGCTTTTTTTTGAAGTTCAAGCAAATAAAGAAGTTTTTTCGCTTTTTCGTTAAGTTCTTTTGTTATTGCCGCCGTCGTTATTGTGGAGCCGGTAATAACGGTTATATGATTATTTTTCAGCAACTTATCTTTCGCTTCTTCCGATAACGTATGCCATTCGCCGTCGTTGTTCAGTAAAATTTCGCTTTTTGCCGAAATTTCGTTAAATTGTTCGCAAAACCACGGATTTGTTTTTTCTTGTTTCTGCCAAAGTCCAAACGGAAACCGAGCGTCCGAAATAATTTCTACGACTCTCGTTCCAAGTCCCGGCGTTTCGTTTTGGCTAATTATCGAAAGTCCTTTTATTTTGCCGTTCAAATCCAAGCCGCAAAAAAATCTTATCGTACTCGAATATCCCCGCGCTTCGCCTATGAAAGCGTATCCTATAATTTCTCTTTTTTCGTTCAATTCGCCCCAATACGTTCCAAAACCGTCGAGCGTATCTTCAAAAGCAGTCGAGCCGTGCGACAAAACGTTTTTCAGCGACGATTCTTTTGCCGCAAGCGTTCTTTCTTCAATTTTGTCTTTTGTTTTTTCGTAAGTGAAATTTATCGCAATCGTCGCGACGACGACAAAACAAAGCAAAGCGAATATCATTTGTATGGAATTTTTATTCATTTTGCACCGCCTGTCCCGTAAACTTTCGGCTTAACGTATCTGTCTATAAGCGGAGTTAGTAAATTCATAAGCAAAATCGAATATGAACAACCTTCGGGATAGCCGCCGAATTTTCTTATAAGGAAAGTTATTATAGCGCAGCCCGCCGCAAAAATCGCCTGACCTTTTAAGGTTATCGGCGTGGTCGTCATATCGGTTATCATAAAAAACGCGCCTAAAAATATTCCGCCCGAAAGAATTTGAAACATCGGAACCGTAAATGCCGAACCGCTGAAATGCGAATAATCGCCGCCGAAAATCCAATAAAGCAAAAACACGCCGAATATGTAAATAAAAGGCACAAGCGGATTTATAACTCTTTTGTATATCAAATATATTCCGCCGACAAGAAGCGCCAATGCGGACGTTTCGCCGATGGTTCCGCCGACGTTTCCTAAAAATAGCGGCGCAAACGCTTCCTGCAAATCCAAAAGGTCAAAATCCTGTAATTCCTGTAATTTTTTTATCGCGACAAGCGGCGTCGCCTGCGAAATTCCGTCTATCGCGTTTGCTCCCAAAACCGCGTCGAGATTCATTCCCGACAAGTTTTCGGGAAGTTTTCCGCCGTATCCTTTTTGCGCAAAAATCGCTCCCGTCATAGCCGCGGGATAAGACGCCATTAAAAACGTCCGTCCCGCAAGCGCGGGATTTATGAAATTAAAACCCAAACCGCCAAACGCCATTTTGGCTACCGCTATCGCGAAAACGGAGCCAAGCGCCGCCAAAATCGGGTCTATCGCGACGGGAAGATTAAACGCCAAAAGTATTCCCGTAACTATCGCGCTTAAATCGCCGATGGTGGTTCTTTTTCTCATTAAAAGTACGGATATTATATGCTCCGTTATCAAAGCGGCGACAACCGCGACAAGCGTAATAACCAATGCGCGCGCGCCAAAAATTATCGTAGAAACGACAAGCGCGGGAAGAAGCGCGATAATCACGTCGAGCATAATTCTGCTTATTGTCCGTTTGTCTCGAATATGCGGCGAAGACGATATATGAAATAAATTTTCGTTAGACATTTTTTATTTTTTCCGTTCGGTTAATTGTTTTTCGCGTTCTTTGCAAACTATATAATTTTTCGCAAAACGAATTCTGTGCAAAATGTTTATTTTTGCGGGACAAACGTAAGAACAGCATCCGCATTCCATACAATCCATAACGTTGCGTTCCCGCGCTTCGTCAAACATTTTTTTCTCGGCGTATTTCGACAAAATCGACGGAACTAAACGAACGGGACATTTGCGAACGCAAAAACCGCAACTTATGCAGTTGTTTTCGCTTACCGCAGGAGTAGAATTGCTTAAAACCAAAAGTCCAGACGTTTGTTTCATAACGGGAACGTCGATACTCGCAAGCGAAATTCCCATCATAGGTCCGCCCATAATCACTTTTTTTACTTTTGAAAAATCGGTTTGGCAATGCTCCAAAATTTCACGCACGCTTGTTCCTATCGGCACGGAATAATTTCCCGGATTTTTCACCGCTTCTCCCGTTACGGTAATTACTCTTTGCGTCAGCGGAATTCCTTTTATAACCGCGTTGTAAGCGGCAATAGCCGACGCGGTGTTTTGCACTACGCAACCTGCGTCCATAGTCAATTTTCCGCTTGGAATTTCGCGACCGAGTACCGTAAATACCAACTGTTTTTCGCCGCCTTGCGGATATTTCGTTTCGGGAGTTACCACTTTTATTTTGCTAAATTCTTTGTTTTGGTCGATATATTTTTTCATATTTTCTATGGCGTCTGGTTTGTTTTTTTCTATCGCGACATAAACGTCTTTTACGTCTAAAATTCTTTGAAAAATTTTTGTTCCCCAAAGAATCGATTCGGGACGTTCCAGCATCAATCTGTGGTCGGTCGTAAGATACGGTTCGCATTCGACGGCGTTTATTATTAGCGAATCTATCGCTTTATCGGCGGGCGGCGAAAGTTTTACGTGCGACGGAAATCCCGCGCCGCCCATTCCTACAATTCCGCAGTCGCTTATTCTTTTTACGAGAACCGCCGCCGCTTGTTCTTTCCAATTTTTCATCGGGTCAAAACGAAATTCTTCGTTGAGATTATTGCTTGTAATTTCTACTCCCGTAACCGATTTTCCGGAGGCGTGCGCAAAAATTCCGACCGCGCTTACAACTCCCGAAACGGGCGAAAACGCAGGCGACGAAACGAATCCGTTCGCTTCCGCGACGCATTGTCCTTTTGAAACTCTGTCGCCGTTTTTAACGATAACCTTCGCCGCGTGTCCTATGTGCATTAAGGTAGGAACTACGACCTTTTTCGGCAAAGGATATTTTACGACGGGCAAATCTTTAGTCGCTTCTTTATTGTACGGCGGATGTATTCCGCCCGGAAAAGTATATTTGCGAAACAATTTTTTTTACTCCCGATTTTCATAATATTTTTGCCTAAAAATACTATATTCGCCGAGTGCAAATAGTATTTTTTGTGAAAATTTTATGAAAAAACATTAAAAAGGTAAAAAAGGGGGAAAATGGGATTAAGTAAAACGCTTCAATCTGCGGAAATTTTGCAAAAAATATCAGGAAAATCGTTTGACGAAACAAAAGAAATTTTGCTTTTAAAAGGAAACGAATACTACGCGCAAAACGGCGAAGAAAGCGAAGTTATTAGAAAAAATTTAGCGAATTTTAACCTGCCAAACGACGAAAAAACGATAAAAGAAGTGCAATTAAACATAATTTATCATTACGCCGAAAAAGTTTTTCCGCTTACGGGAACTCCCGCGCAACTTGCCGAGTTTATT
This sequence comes from Chitinivibrionia bacterium, assembly GCA_009787445.1. Classification (GTDB taxonomy): domain Bacteria; phylum Fibrobacterota; class Chitinivibrionia; order Chitinivibrionales; family Chitinivibrionaceae; genus WRFX01. The sequence goes on from WRFX01000086.1 coordinate 8,902, forward strand.
AAAGAACGAGTAGATTTTTCGACGGCGAAAACGCAAATTGACGCCGCTATAAAAAACGGCTCTATTTTGATTGCTACGCCGCATTTCGGCGGAGTAGAATGCGTAACGCCGACAATATCGTATATGAAATTTCCCATAAATCCCGTGCTTAAATTTACTACGCAAAATTTATCGGTTCAAATTCGCGATTTTGCCGAAGCGATGGAAAAAAGCGGATTTTTCGCCAAAATAAATTTTATAGAATTAGGAAAACCAAATTCGCAGGGCGCGTTATCTATGGCGCAGGTTTTAGGCAAAAAAGAAATTCTTTTTTCAGTTTTCGACGAAGAAACGCCGTATTCCAAACCCGTAAATTTATTCGGAAAAAAAGTTTTGGGCGGCGCGGGATTAGACAAATTGCTTAAATTCGCAAGCGAAAACGTTACGGTTTTTACGGTTTTTATGATAAGAAAAAACGAAAAATACGAAATGAAACTTTTGCCGATAAACGCAAAATCGGATAATCCCATACAAGAAATGTATAATAATTTGGAAAACGTTTTGCAAAAAAATTTTACGCAATGGTATTTTTTGCACGAAGAAATTCCGTTCGCGTAATTTTTCGCATAAATTTTAAGTGTTTGTAAATTCGTTCAAAATCGCGATGGCGCTTTGGCTCGTCGGCATATTTCCGTTGTCTATTTCGTTAAAAATTTCGGTCATAGAATCGCTTTTGAAAACAAGCCAATTTCCGTTGCTAATTTCGCCGCGCAACTGCTCTACCGTCCAGCCGCAATAACCGAGAAAAAGACGATTTTCGTATTCGTCGCTGCTCAACATTTCTTCTATGGTGTTCCATCGCCCGCCCATACGAAGTCCCGGAATTATTTCTTTTCCGCCCGAATGTCCAAGCGCGACGAGATGCAAAGACGTTTCATCGACGGGACCGCCTACAAACATTCGCCGCCGCAATCTTTTGTAATAATCGTCCAAATTGTCAAACAATTCGCCCGCAGGCATCGTCGTAGGACGATTCAAAATAAATCCCGCGACGGTATTGTTATCCATCGCCGCAATCAAAATTACCGCATTGTTAAAATATCTGTCGTTCATTTCGGGCGAAGCGACAAATATATCGCCTGTGTCTATTTGCATAATGTCCTCCTTACAAAATAACCATATTGTTTCTGTGAACAACAAAATCGCAGCGATAAAAATCCCATAACGCTTCTATCTCCGCCGATTTACGTCCTTTAATTTTTGCAATTTCGTCGCTTGAGTAATCCGTAATTCCCTTTGCAAAAACCGTGCCATTGTTTTCTATCGAAACCGCGTCGCCTTCGTCAAAATTTCCCGTCGCCGTCAAAATTCCTGCGGGAAGCAAACTTTTTCCCGAAATAAGCGCGTTTTTCGCCCCGTCGTCGACGCTTATATTTCCGTAAATTTCGTCGGTAAAGGCGATAAATCTATCGTGAGAATTCATTTTTTTTCGCTGCGGATAAAAAAGCGTTCCCAAATCCGAATTGTTTATCACCGAAAGCAAATCGTTGTTGTAACCGTCGCCGACGATAGCCGTAATTCCCGCTTTGCAAACCATTTCCGCGGCGCGAAGTTTCGTCGCCATTCCGCCCGTTCCCACGTCCGTTCCCTTGTCGGACGCGCCTTTGTGCAAAAGAACGTCGAACTTTTTAACCGTCGGAATATGTTTCGCCTTCGGATTCGTTTTCGGGTTGTCGCTGTAAAGTCCGTTTATATCGCTAAGCGCGACAAACAAATCGGCGTTTGCAAGAAGCGCGATTTGCCCCGCCAAAGTATCGTTGTCGCCTATTTTCATTTCGTAAACGCTTACCGAATCGTTTTCGTTTATTATCGGCACAATTCCGTTTTCAAGCATTGCAAAAAGCGTGTTTCGCAAGTTCAAATATCGTTTTTTATCGCGAAAATCGTCCCAAGACAGCAAAATTTGCCCGACTGGTCGCAAATATTTGTCAAATTGCGCACGATACAAGTTCATAAGTTCAATTTGTCCGACTCCCGCGCACGCCTGTTTTAGCGATATGGCTTTCGGTTTTTCTTTAAGTCCTAAAATTGCCCATCCGTTTGCCACCGCGCCGGACGTTACCAAAATAACGTTTGTTCCGTCGGAAATTAAGTCCGCGACAATTTTTACAAGCGACGAAATTCGCGCCAAATGTCCTCCGCCGTCTTGCGGAGCGAGAATTTTACTTCCGACTTTCACGACCGCCAAACGCGTACTTTTAAGTTCTTTCCGTTTTATCAACGACATTTTTTTATTTTTCCATTCTTAAAACACTCTGTAAAAAATACGCTTCCTATCTGAATATTGCGACTATTGAAACAAGCGTTTTATTAAGCGTTCTTTTTATCGCGTCCGATTTGCTTTCTTTAACTTCGACGGGATTTTCAGGTTTTATTTTATCGATTATTTCGTAAGCGGCGTCAAACCCGCCCGAAATTACTTTTACGCCTTTTATTCCATCATAATATCCTGCCAAATGCAAAACATCGTATGCAATATGCATAAACGACGCCATTTTTTTATCTATTTTAGCAATATTTGACATATAATATTCTATTGATTTGCGTTGTTTTTGATTTGGTTTCGGTATTTCTTTCAAAACAAACCAAGCGTCAAGCGCGAGTAAAACTCCGCTGTATGCTGTTGCGCAAGCCACCCGTATATATTTTTCGTCGGTATAAAGCGTACCGTCTTTCTCCGCTTTAAGCAAAAATTCTTTCGCGTTATCCATATATCGAATCGCTTCAAAATATTCTTTGCTTAAAAAAACGTTTTGCTCTTCTTTTGTCATAATTTTGCGCTCCGTATTTATTGGGTTTTCGGGTCTGTTTTCAGATAATAATATAATATATTTTTCGGGAGAAATGCTGAATTTTTGTATAATTTTGTAAAAAAATCACAAAAATTACAAAAAACACTTGACATTTAAAAAAATATGTTGCATAATATATTATGAAAGCGGGTAATAATATCCGACCAAACAAAAAAGGA
>WRFX01000087.1 GCA_009787445.1 Chitinivibrionia bacterium
ATTTAGGCGAAGGCAAATCTACCGCGTGGATGAAAAGCGCGGCGATTATAACCGAACTTAACGAAGTCGCGACCCTTTTAGAATTGAGATTGTGGGAACTGTCGAGCCAAAACAACGGTTATCCCGTTTTATCTCAAACGTCGGGAAGCATTAACATAGCGAGTTACTTTGACGGCGGAATCGGCTCAAATACGAATCCGTATCAAATACGCACGCCGCAGCAGTTGGAAAATTTATCTACGCTTGTCGACGCAGGATATGATTTCGACGGCATATACTTTTTGCTTACGGCAAACATCGAACTCAACAATACCGATAACTGGGAAAATTGGACTGCGACAAACGCGCCCGCTAAAATTTGGAAACCCATCGGCTATTACGCAGGCGGCGGTGTCGATTTCAAAGGAATATTCGACGGAAACGGCAAAACCGTAAGCGGCGTTTATATAAATAGCGGCGGCTATATGGGCTTTTTCGGCTCCACAGGCACGAACGCGGAGATTAAAAATCTCGGAATAATCAAATCCTACATACACGCGACGGAAATTTACGCCGGCGGACTTGTAGCGATGAACGCAGGCAAAATAAGCAACTGCTATTTTAACGGCAAAGTCGTATCGGCATATCGCCCGCAATACGCTCCCTACGTCGCTTATACCGGCGGGCTTGTCGGTCAAAACAGCGGTTCGTTCGCCGTAATAAGCAATTCTTACGCAATCGGTTCGTTGGACGGAGGAACGGTCGGCGGCTTGGGCGGACTTGTGGGAGTAAATAGAGGACACGTTAACGCCAAAATAGAAAAAAGTTATTCCGCGGTTAAAATAACCACTTCGTCGAACGAACGCGTCGGCGGACTTGTGGGCTACCTTGAAGTCGGCACGGTTGTAGAAAGTTATTACGACGCCACCTTAAACGCAAACATCGCCGATACGAAAAACGAAGGCAAATCCACAATAGCGTTTAAGAAAATAGCGACTTTTACTAACTGGGATTTTGCGAATATTTGGGGCAGAAATAATTCGACAAACGGCGGTTATCCGCATTTACGCTGGGGCAGTACAGTTGCAAACGACGCGGACAGCGAAGAAGAGGAGCCGACCAATCCAAGCAATCCGAATAATCCTAACGAGCCAAACAACAATACGAATATTAGCGACGTGAAGAAAAGCGGCAATAACTTTGGCATAATATTTGAGAAAAACGTAGTTTCGGACGAATTGAAAATAATTGAAGTGGTAATTTCTCGCGACGGCGACAAAAAAGTAAGCGCGCAAGCGTCAAAAACGATAATTTACGACAACACAGGCAACATCGTTTTCAGCGGCGAAGGCAAAAATGCGATCGCGTGGAATTTGCGCAATAAGCAGGGAAGATTTGTTGCAAACGGGACGTATTTAGTGATTGTAGAAGCGAAAAACGGCGATAAATCTTATTGGTATTCGGCGAAAATCGGAGTGAAAAGGTAAAAATTTGCAGGTTTTTTGTCGGGGGAGCGTAGAAATACGCTTCCCTTTTTTATTTTGCGGCAAATGTTATCTTTTAACTCAACCCAATTTCCTTCGCGTAATCCAAATCTTTTTTATTTGCCGAAACAAACATCGTGTCGCGGGGAAGAATCTGCAAATCGTATAGCGCGTCAAACAGTTTTCTATGCAAAACGCCGCTTTGTTTCGTCATTTTTAAGTCGTATGAAAAAAAACACAAATCTTTATCAAACAAATCAAGATAATCTTCGCAAATTCCGTCTTCGCGAAGATAAAGCGACAATTCCAAAGTCGCGTAAAATTGCGTATTCGCCAAAAGTCCAAGTTTAATATTTCTGCTTTTTAACTCCAAAAGCGTTTTGCCGCAATTTTCAAAAAGCGAAGAACGACCAAACGAATGCAAATGAAAAAAATACGCGATACATTTCGCAAATTCGTCGCGGGTTCCTATGCAAAATTTGTCGATTTCGTAACCGTTATTTATTAAAATCGACAAAATTAAATTCCAAACTTCAAAAACTTGCGGCTCGCTGAATTTTTTTCCGTTTTTTTCGTCTCGTTCCTGCAAAGTCAATAAAAGACCCGCGTAAAAATTGGCGAGAGTTATTTGCGGCGCGGTATTTTCGTCTATTTTTTTTAGAGTATCAAAAAAAGCAAATTCTTTCGCCGTTCTTAAAAAAACGCTTAACTGATACTCTTTTTTTTCGTCGTCGTTTGCAAAATTGAGCGGGCAAAAATTTATTAAAGTCGCGTAAATATCAAAAATTATCGCTTTTATGTTTTGCGCGACTTCAATAGAAAAACTTGGACGATTCGAGGCGATTTTCGGCTCTTTTTTATGAAGTTGCGCGGCGTATTCGGCTACCGTAGACATTATTTTATTTCTCCTTTTTAATCGGTTTTTTTTGACGAAATTACTAAATTTCACTTGGGATAATGTATTTTATCGCTCAAAATTGGGGAAATTTTATGAAAAAACAGTTTATAATTCTTGCGCCTGATACCGATTGCGGAAAAACTTTCGCGACGGCGACGCTCCTAAAAAAAGCGATAAACGAAAACATTAACGCAATGGCGTGCAAACCTATACAGACGGGAAGTTTGGACTCAAAATCGCAAGACCTTGATTTCATTTTGAAGACGGCGAATTTAAGCGTTTTGCCCGAAATTTATTCAAAATTGGTTTTGTGTACGCTAAAAACTCCCGCGTCCGCGCTTTTGGCGAGTAAAATTGAAAAACAAAAAATAAATTTGGACGAAATAATAAAAAAAATCCGCGAAATTTCACAAAATTACGATTTGTTTTTTGTTGAAACGGCGGGCGGAATTTATTCGCCGATTACCGAAAGCACAAACAATATTTATTTGGCGAAAAAATTGGGATTTCCCGCAATAATGTGCGTTCCAAATCGCGTCGGAGCGATAAGTTTGTCGGCGATGACCGCTAAAATACTCTTTGCCGAAAAAATTAAAATTGAAGGAGCGATTTTTACTCAAACGATAAAGCCGAAAAACGAAATCGACGAAACGATTTGCCGCGATAATATTGAAACGTTTGAAAAAATAACGGGCGTAAAAATCATCGCCGACATAAAATTCAAAAAGGAGTTCTGATGGATTTGGAATTTGACCGAAAACACCTTTGGCATCCTTATACTTGCGCGACTTCGCCCGATAATTCGTATCCTGTCGTTTCGGCGAAAGGAAGCGTAATTACGTTAAGTCCCGACATAAAACTCGTCGACGGAATGGCTTCGTGGTGGTCGGCGATTCACGGATATTCGCATCCGATTTTGGTGAAAGCGGTGCAAAAACAAGCGGCTAATTTGAGCCACATAATGTTTGGCGGATTAACGCACGAACCCGCCATAGAATTAGGAAAAAAACTGCTCGAAATTTTGCCGAAATCTTTTCAACACATATTTTATGCCGACAGCGGTTCGGTCGCCGTAGAAGTGGCGATGAAAACCGCGCTACAATTTCAAAGAAACAACGCTAATCTCAAAAGAAACAAATTTTTGACGATAAAACGCGGCTATCACGGCGATACCGTCGGCGCGATGTCCGTTTGCGACCCGATATCGGGAATGCACGCGCTTTTTTCGGGATATGTTTTGCCGCAGATTTTTGTTTCCGCGCCGCCGCTTGGTTTCGATACGGAAATAACGGACGAAGATTTTGCGGAAATTTCGGGAATTGCGGAGGCGAAACAAGACGAAATTGCCGCCGTAATTTTGGAGCCGATAGTTCAAGGCGCGGGCGGAATGCGCATTTATTCGCCTCAATATCTCAAAAAAATTCGCGACTTGTGCGACAAATTTGATTTCGTTTTAATCTTTGACGAAATTGCGACGGGTTTCGGTAGAACGGGAAAAATGTTCGCTTTTGAACACGCAAATATTTTGCCCGATATTATTTGCGTCGGCAAAGCGCTTACGGGAGGAATGCTTACGCTTTCCGCGATGATTACAAGCGCAAAAATCGCCGAAATTGCCTGCAAAAACGGCTTGCCGCTTATGCACGGTCCTACTTTTATGGCTAATCCGCTTGCTTGCGCCGCCGCAAAGGCAAATTTGGATTTGCTTACTTCGTGGAATTGGAAAGATAAAATATTATCCATAGAAAAAACTCTAAAAGACAAACTTTCGCCGCTAAAAAACAATCCGAAAGTCGCGGACGTTCGCGTTATCGGCGCAATCGGCGTCGTGGAAATGAAAGAAAAAATAAACGTCGCGCAATTTCAAGTTGATTGCATTTCGCGTGGCGCGTGGATAAGACCTTTCGGAAAAATCGCGTATATTATGCCGCCGTATATTATTTCGCAAAAAGAGTTAGAAAAATTAGTCGCGGCGCTTATTTTTGCCGTTCGCTAAATTAAGGTTATTTTTCTTAAATTTTCTTCAATCGCTTCAAATTTTATTGTTTTGCAATGCGCTGGAATCGCTTCGGAATACATATTCGCCCATTCTATAAAAACTATCGCGTCTTGCGATAAATATTCGTCGAAACCCGTTTCAAAAAGTTCGTTTATGTTTTTTATCCTGTAAAAATCGAAATGATAAATAATAAAATTTGCGGTTTTATAAGTATTAACAATAGAAAAAGTTGGGCTTGAAATGCTTGTTTGCGGCGACAATTCTTCTAAAACGCCTCGCACAAATTCGGTTTTTCCGCAACCGACTTCGCCGATAAGCGCAAAAATTTGTCCTTTTTTTAACGTTTTTGCAAAATTTTTAGCGAAATTTCGCGTTTCTTTTAACGATTTTGATAAAAAAACGTTCATAATACAATAAATAAAATTAAAAAGTTATTGCTGTTTTATAGGATTCATAATTGCAAGCGGAATAATTGTTTCTTCCAAAGAAACGCCGCCTTTTTCAAAAATACTCGTCGGATGTTTCATAATTACGTTTGCTTTGCCCGACGGATGCGGCGTAAAATAATAATTTTGACTCAATATGTTTGCTCCTGTTTTTTCGTCTTTTATCGGCAGTCCGTAATCCGATGGATGTTTCAAATGAAATCCCGCTCTTTTATCGGCGTCTATGTTTTCGCCGCTACGAAATCTTAAATTGTGATATCCGTTTGCCGCGCCGTAATATTGCGCCGACGCTGTGCAAAGAATATTGCCAGAACACGGCGTAAATGCAATAGTATAATTTTCGCGACTCATAATTTGCAAAAGTTTATGCAATTCCGATTTTTCAAACCAAACCGAAGTCATTTCGCGAAACGCCTTTGAACTCGAAATAATTTCTTTTATAAATTTGTTTTGTTTATTCGATTGCAATAAATCAAGAAAATCGGTAAAAATTACGGGAAAATTCTTTTCGTTATTCATTTGTAAAACGGCGTTTTCCGCTTTTGCGCTTTCCTTCGACATATTAAAAAACAGCGGAGTTTTTTCGCAATTTAGTCGCTTAAATCCAAATTCCGCAATTTCTCTAAATACGTTTGTTCCCGACGCTAAATTTTCCCATAAATCGGGTTTTTCTTTTGCAAATTCGGCGGGTAAAAGTCCCGTAAAAAACGAAGATAAAGCGTGCGGAGTTGTCGTTGGCAAAACCGAAAAATAAAAATAAGTTCCGTTTGTCTTGAATATTTTTTTCAAAAATCGCTGAATTATTACAAATTGGTCAAGTTGAACGCTGTCTAAAACGATAAGCGCAAATTTTTTGTTTTTGTTTATTTGCGGACAAATATATTTTTGCATAATTTCGGTAGAAATTGTGGGTTTTTCGGTATTTTCGTCGGTATTTTTTATCCACGCGGGATAATTATATATTACAAAATCCGCAAATCTCGCGTTTATTTCCGCTTTTTGCGCATAGTGTTTTTGACGAATATTTTCGTCGTCAATATTTTCCGCGTCCAATTCTCTTTTTACTATAAGTTGATAAATTTTTACCCATTTTTTATACGAAATATCGGTTTTGTTTTGCAAAAGCGTTTCTATTTCGGAATAACTTTTTACGAATGCGTTTTTTACGCTTTCCGATAAAATTTCCTGCGATTGAAGCAACCTTTTGCAAGTCATTAAAATTTGGCTCGGATTTACGGGTTTTGTTAGATATCCGTCGATTTTTTTTCCTATTGCTTTTTCCATCAAATCCTCTTCTTCGCTTTTTGTAACCATTACGACGGGCAAATCGGGCAAAATTTTTTTTATTCCGCTTAAAACCTCGAGACCGCCTTTGCCCGGCATTTGTTCGTCCAAAAGAACGATGTCGTAAGCGTTCGGCGTTTTATGAAGCAATGAAAGCCCTTCGTTGCCGCTTTGTATGGGATGAACGTTATATCCCCGCGCTTCCAAAAACATCATATGCGCCCGAAAAAATTCGACCTCGTCGTCTATCCAGAGTATTTGCTTTTTTTGCATAAAAATCCTTTCTTATTAAAGGAAAATAATATGTTTGTAAAAGAAAAATGCAGAAAAATACAGAAAAATCAGCAAAATTTTAAATTTTGTTGTATATTTATACAAAATATCAACTTAATTTTACTCGCGGGTCGCAAACGGCAAGCAAAATATCCGACAAAAGATTGCCCGCTATAAGCAAAACTCCGCTCATAAGCATATTTCCCATAATTAAAAATTGGTCTTGCGCTCTAACCGCTTCGAGCATTATCGAGCCGAGTCCGGGATAGCCCGTAATTATTTCCGTAAGCGCCGCGCCAGAAAGAATCGCCGAAAATTCGTAGCCAAAAATCGTTATGAGCGGATTTATCGCGTTTCTTAAAGCGTGTTTATAAACTACTTTGTTTTCGGGAAGTCCTTTTGCGCGGGCGGTCGTTATGTATTTTTGCCGAAGTTCTTCAAGCATATTTCCGCGCATAATTCGCTGCAAACCCGCCATAGAAGCGGTTGCCAAAACTATTCCGGGAACGAGAAGATGTTTTAGAACGTCGAAAAATTTTCCCACAGCCGAAAGCGTTTCGTAATCGGCTGACTTCATTCCTCCAAGCGGCAATTTTCCTATTATTGGAAGTTCGGGCATTACCGAAATCAACGCCAAAAGAAGCAAAGCCAAAAAGAAATTCGGAAAAGAAATACCAATATATGAGACGAACGAAAAAAAAGCGTCTATCGGTTTGTATTGATTGACCGCCGCGCAAATTCCGAGCGGAATCGCAATAGTCCAAGTTATAAAAATCGAAAAAAGCGCCAAAATTAGCGTATTTACCAAACGGCTCGAAATTACCGAAGAAACGCTGTCTTTTTTTATAAACGAATATCCCATATCTCCCTGCAAAACGTTTTTTAGCCAAAAAGCGTATTGCGCCGCGAGCGGTTTATCCAAATGAAATTTTTTTTCGAGTTGCGCAATATATTCCTGCGAATTTTGCGGATTTGCGCGATGCGACGCAAGCATATCGCCGGGAGCCAAGCGAATAAAGAAAAACGAAACAAACGACATCGCAAAAAGTAGCGGAATTGTCAAAAGTATGCGTTTGAAAATGTATTTTGTCATAAAAAAATCCTATAAATTCCGTAAATATTCCAAAAGATTTTTACAGCCAATTTCCAACAAATCGAGCGCGTATTCAAAATCTTCGATGTCGCCGCAATACGGGTCGGGAACGCAAACGTCTTTGTTTTCTAAAAATTGCGCCATTTTCAAAATCTTCGCTTTGCCCAAAAATTCTCCTTTTATTTTTTCCAAATTTTCTACATTGTTGTCGTCCATCGCGACAATATAGTCGAATTTTTCAAAATCTTGCCGTTGAGTAAGCCGCGAACTGTGCGTTATAAAAATATTACGTCTTTTCGCCGCCGAAACCATTCGCTCTTCGGCGGGAATCGCTATTGATTTTCTTAAAGTTCCCGAAGAATCGCAAGAAAAGCGATTTTCTAAACCGTTTTTTTTAACGAGAGCGTTAAATATCGCTTCCGCAGCGGGAGAACGACAGATGTTTCCCAGACATACAAACAAAATTTTTTTCATACAATTCTATGGATTCTCCCTCTTATTCTTAAATTTAAACGATAAAAATTCGGCAAAATTGAAATTTTTAAAGCAATATCGCCTAAAATTTAATATATTTATTACAGGAAAAGAAAGGATTTATTATGAAATTTGTCAAATTATTTATTTTTTTAACGTTTGCGTTTGCTTGTAGTGTTTGCGCAAAAGAAAAAAAAGTCGGAACAGTCGCCGACACGACAGCCGAATGCGTTTTTATGAAAGAAATTTGCGATTACGCTTTGGAATTACAGCAAGAATATAACGCTATGCCCGAAACCGACGACGACGAAAGACAGCAGAAAAGAGAAATGATTCAGGTGCTTAACGGCACCATAGCCAAATGTGAAAAGGCGCGCAATGAATGTACAAAAAGCGTAAAAAAAGCAAAATAGCAATTTTTTTTATAGTTTTTGCGACAATAAAAATATTTGCTCAAACCACGCCCTTGGACGCGGAAAGTTTGAAAGCGCTCGTTTCGGCGGATACTTTTTACGTTTGGGGAAGTCATTCTTACGGAATACTGAATCTTTCGCCGCCGCCTAACGATATTCCTTATATAATCGACGAAAAAATAGAAGGCGACAACAAAAAAATTATTCTGATAAACGGCGCGCACAATATTTATTGGGACGGAGGAATAGAGTACGAATCGATAGACACGGTCGTGGAAGTAAAACAGGGCGAAATTACGAATGTGGTTTTCAATTTTATTGAAAGAAAAGCGAGTTTATTTATAGAAACCGAGCCGGAAGAAGCGAAAATTTATCTTGACTCAAAACTTGCGGGAGTCGGCGCGTTTTTTAGCGAAATTCGCGCGGGCGAACATAAAATTTCCGTTTCCGCAAAGGGTTTTCAGACGAGCAACGAAACCGTAACGATTTTACCGAATCGACTCGTGCGATTCAACATAAAATTGCAGGAATCGCCCGACCGCGACGGCGACGGATTTTTAGACAGTATAGATGTTTGCCCCGATATTTACGGAATTTACGACGGCTGTCCAAAACCAAAACCGGGGAACGAAATAAAAAAACTCGCCGTATTTTGGAGAGGTTATTTGAAATCGCAGCCATTTACGGTCGAGGCGCTGGCGATTGCGTTTCAATACAGAATTGCTACCGACCCTGATTTTCGCGAACTTATTCATTTATTTAACGACGGAATGGCAATCGGCGCAAATCATCGGGGCGTTTCGGTTTTCAATAAATTGTGGATTTCAAAATCGTTTTGGATAGTATCTGCGGAATACGGGCAGGGTTTCGGCGGTTCAAAATACAAAAAATCGTTCGATATAGAAGTCGGCGATTATCACTTAATTTACAGCAAATTTGCCGAGAAAAATCCCGAAATTATTATAAATTCGTATTCGGGGCAGTTTGGCTTTCGCGCTGGAAATAAAACTTTGGCTATTGCGATTTTGACGGGCTATCAGAAAGAAAAAATTACGTTAAACAACATAACAAAGGAATATAAAACAAAAGAAGAATACCAAACGTCCATTGCGGAGCGAAATAATTCTTGGATAACGAGCGTTCGCGCTATGATTTCGCCAAAAGGGGAGATTTTTTATCCCGCGTTTTTCGCCGAACTTTCGTTTACGCCGATATCCGGCTCAAACGTTAGCGGCTGGATAAGCGTAAGAAGCGGCGTTCTTGTTCCGTGGCGAGTTGAAAAGAAAAATTGAAAAAATTCGCAAAAAAATTGCAATTCTTCGGTTTTTTAGTTTTGATATATATTATTTTGAAAGAATTAAATCTTAAAAAAGGAGTGTTTTATGAAAAAAACCGTGCTTGTCGTATTCGCTATATGCGCGTTGTGTTTCTCGTTTGCAACGGCGAAAAATATGTCTATAAAACTTACAAACGCGCAAGTGGACGAGTATATCGCCAAAAATCCCGATTTGCCCGATTACGACAAAAGTTGTCTTTTGACGGGCGATTACAAAGTCGGCATCAAAGCGGAAACGCTTAAATTGATGCTTGGAAATCCAAAAAAAATAGTAAGAATCAAGCAGCCGTGGGCGGAGCAGGAAGAATGGTTTTACAAAGTCAATAAAAGCAAATTGTATTTCACCATTGAAAAAGACGGCGTAGTCGGGATTGAAGAGAGAAACTGAAAAATGCCTTTTGTTCCCGAATCGTCGATTTTAGTTTTCTTGTTTGCGGGGACGGTTTTTTTTTACGGACTCGTTTTCGGCTCGTTTTTCAACGTTTTAATTTATCGTTTGCCTCGCGGGGAAAGCGTAATTTTTCCCGCGTCGCATTGTCCAAACTGCAATCGCAAACTTTCGTGGTCTGAAAACATTCCGCTTTTGAGTTTTCTGTATCAGCGCGGAAAATGCAAGGAATGCAAGACGAAAATATCGCTTCAATATCCGCTCATAGAATTGGCGACGGGAATTTATTCTCTGCTTCTGCTTTTAATTTTTAGAGACAAAATATTTTGGGCGATGTCGGGAAACTGGTGGAATTGGATAGAAATATTTTTGCAATATTTCACGCTTTTGCTTTTTATTCCGCTCGCCGTTATCGATATAAAACATTATATAATTCCCGACGAAATAACGTTGTCGGGAATTGCGCTTGCGCTTGCGGCGTCGTTTTTGCCCGACGGAATTACGCCTTTGCAATCAATCGTCGGCGCGGCTTGCGGCGGCGGATTTTTGCTTTTAACGGGACTTGTCGGAAAACTAATCTTAAAAAGAGAAGACGCGATGGGCGGCGGAGATATTAAATTTTTACTCTGGCTCGGCGCGCTATTCGGTTTTGAAGCCGCGTTTGTTACGATATTCGCGGGCTGCGCGGTCGGAGCCGTCGTAAGTATAATTTTAATATTGCTGAAAAAAGCGCAAAAAGGCAAAATTATTCCTTTTTGTCCGTATTTGTGCGTCGGAATGTTGATATTCGCGGCGTTTGGCAAAGAAATTTTGTCGTTTTTTTAACGAGACGACAAATCGCGGAAGCAAAAAACTCCCGCCGTCGTTTTAATTTTTAGATGTTTCGCCGTCAGCCGTTTCGACTTAAAATCCCAAATCTCCAATTAACTTATCTGCCAAATTAGAGGCAAATTCTTGAGATTCGTAAAATCCGCTGTCAATCTTTTGACGAACCGCGTCGACTTTGTCTTGACGAATGTCGGGTTGCGCCTCGACTCTTGCCGACAAAACCTTTACTGCCGCCGCCGTTTCTACCGCTTCTCTCGCTTCGGAAGAAAGCGACGTTTTGTCCGTCTTTTTTCCGACGACATTATCGACTTTCGCGTCTTCTTTACGAGACACGCCGTCGATTTTGCGGAAATCTGCGGCAACAGTACTTTGTATTGTTCCTAAATACATACTACCCTTCTTCCTTTTAATAACCCATCCTACATTATATATATCGGCAAAAAAATTTAATCCTTTAACGATATTTATGATTTTTTTTAAATTTTTAATTATAATCTTTATTATTGCGGAAAAGTTTTTCATTTTCGGTAAGGTTCAATCCTAGTTAAGAATAAATTATTTTATGTTAATTTTAGGAGGACAATGTGGAAAACAAGTATATAATTCATTCCCGAATTTCTGAGAAGAAATTTCGAGAGATATTGAATGTGTTTTGTTTGGATATTGAAGCGAAGAAATGTGGCA
>WRFX01000088.1 GCA_009787445.1 Chitinivibrionia bacterium
AATTTTCTATTTCGCTCATATTTTCTCCTTTTTCTTGATATAAAATACTAAATTTCAAAAGAGGTATGCGAAATGGGTGAGTTTTTTTAGATTTTGTTTTTTCCACGCCTCTATCTCGGTTAGTTCGGGTTAGAGGTTTTTTTTATTGGGAGGTTTTGTTTTCATTTGCGGCAATTAGTATATTTATGTGGAATAGAGATGAATTGATTAAAATTTGGGGAGGATTTTATGGAAAAGTGGAAAGAAGAATTAGCAGAAATCAGGGCTATAATGGCGGAAAACGCGAAACGACTCGATAAATTGGGAGAATACGTTTACGCAGTAAACACATCGGTAGAAGGTATGAAAAAAACCAGCGGAGATGTGGCGGAAGATTACTTTTTCAATTCGTTAAACGCAACAAAAACTTTGGGCAGAGTTCATTTTGATTCCGTAGAAAGAAATTGGAAAAGTTCAATACAGTTTGAAAACGGCAAAACTCTTGACGGCGAATACGATATAGTATTGATAAATAAAGATTCTATGGGAATAGTGGAAGTGAAATTTACCGTTCATAGAAAAGATGTCGTGAATTTGGTAAATAAGCAAGTTGAATCTTTTAAGTGTATATTTCCGAGATATGCGAATTACAAGTTTTATTTGGGAATTGGCGGAATGAGTTTTAACAAACAAGCCGAAGACGAGGCAAAAAAACTTGGCGTAGGAATATTAAAACTAAACGGCGACGCGGTAGAAATAAACGATAAAAATTTGAAAGTTTATTAAATCGGATAAATTTTCAAAATTGCCTCTTTACTTGGTTCAAAAACGCCTCTTTCGGTTATCAATTTTGTAATAAGCCGCGCGGGAGTTACGTCAAATCCCCAATTTTTTGCGGGAGTCGAATCGGGACAAATTTGAACTTCGCAAACTTTTCCGTCTTTATTTTTTCCGCTCATTATCCGAACTTCTTCGCTTCCGCGTTCTTCAATGGGAATTTCCTTAACGCCGTCAAAAATTTCAAAATCAAAAGTCGAAGACGGAAACGCTACATAAAACGGAACATTATTGTCTTTTGCCGCAAGCGCTTTAAGATACGTACCAATCTTGTTTGCCGCGTCGCCGCCGAGCGACACTCTGTCCGCGCCGACAATCGCCATATCCACAAGTCCGTGTTGCATAAGATGTCCGCCGCAATTATCGGCTATTAAATGATGCGCAACTTTCTCTTGCCCAAGTTCCCAAGCGGTCAAACTTGCGCCTTGATTTCGCGGACGAGTTTCATCGACCCAAACGTGAATATCAATTCCTGCGTTTTTTGCGGCGTAAATAGGAGAAAGCGCGGAACCGTAATCGGTAAACGCAAGCCATCCGGCGTTGCAATGAGTTAATATATTAACCGTTTTTCCGTTTTTTTTCTTTGATATTTCGCGAATAATTTCAAGTCCGTTTTCGCCGATTTTTCTGCAAAACTCCGCGTCTTCGTTTGCTATTGCTTCGGCTTCGGCTTTGGCGATTTTTCGCTTTTCGTCGCAAGATAAATTATTGTCGCAAATTTTTTTTATTTGTCTTTCAACAGCCCAAGATAAATTTTTTGCCGTCGGACGAGTTGCGGCTAAAATTTCGCCCGATTTTTTTATATCATCGTCAAAATTTTCGTTTTTTGCTTCAAGCGCGGCGATATACATTCCGTAACCCGCCGTCGCTCCGATAAGTCCCGCGCCGCGAACGGTCATATCTTTTATCGCGCACCTAAAATCTTCGACTGTTCTCAAATCAAGCGTTTCAAACGAATGCGGAAGTTTCGTTTGGTCTATTATTGAAACGATTTTTTCGTCGTTTTTGTTAAGCCAAATTGTTCGGTAATGTTTGCCGTTTACTAACATAAATTTCCTTTACGGGTTTTTGGTTTCGTTTTTTGGTTCTATATTTTCTATATTTTCTGTTTTTTCTTCGTTTTTAATTTCATCAATCGCCGATTTTTGCGAATTATCTAATATATTGTCGTTTTCAATTTTTTCATTGGTCGCTACGGTCGCTTCCGAAACCGTTTCCGATAAAATTTCTTCGTTATGCGTTTCTTTATTGGTAGATTCGTCCGAAATATTTTTATTTTCTATTTCGCTTTTTGTTTCGTTCCAAATTCTTTCTATCAATTCGAGCGTTTTTTCGCTTCGATTTTCTATTTGCGCGTCGACGATTGTCGAATCCGTTTCAATTAAACATCCTCCGACTTTTATGTGTTCGTCTTGTACTATATTTATCTTATACGTCCCGTCTCTGTGGCGATTGAACAAAGAAATTTGCGAATTTACATACTCAAAATCGTCGTTTGAAACGCGAATTGTAATTGCGCCGCGCTGCGAAATATGCGAAAGCGATTTTTTTATCGCGTTTATTATTAGATTTTGATTTGTTTGAATTTCCGCATCGAGAATTTTTTTCACAATCGCCGTTATCGTCTGATAAACGTCTTCTTCAAGCGATTTGAAATAATTTTCGCGGTCGTCGAGTTCTTGATTTATCTGTTCCGCGAGCCGTTTTTTAACTTCTTCTTTCATTTTTTCTTCAATTTCGCCTATTGCGGTTTTCGTTTTGTTTTGCTGTTCTTCTATTCCGGCGGTTTTTCCGTTTTCAAACGCTTCTTGTTTTACTTTTTCAATTTCGGATTCTTTTTGCTTAACTTTTTCTTCAAGTTCAAGCATCGATTCGCCGTATTTTATCTCTTTGAGTTCTTTATCGGTAAAAATCGTTTCGTTTTCGCGCGATTTTTCTTTGGATTCCGCGCCAAATATTTCGGGAGTGTGCAACGCAAACGATTTAGTAGCCGAAACATCCGTTTTTGAACGCAAAATTTTACGAATCCCGACTAAAGCGGGGTCTTTTCGTTTCAGCAATTCGTCTATAAGTTCGTGCGTTTGTTTTTCTTCTTCCAGCATAAATTCCTTTCGCTACACGATAATTTCTTCGCTTCCGCCGCGACCGCTTATAATAATTTCGTTCTTTTCTTCGAGTCGGCGAACTACGTCGACAACTTTTTGCTGCGATTCTTCCACTTCTTTCAGACGCATCGGAGGCAAATACGATATTTCTTCGCGCAACATTTCCGCCGCTCGCATAGACATATTGTTCATAAATTTGTCCGTCAATTCGGGCGAAGCGCCTTTTAGCGCGATAGACAAATCCTTACTATTAACTTCTTTAAGAACCTTGCGCATTGAGCCGTCGTCAAGAAGCATAATGTCTTCAAATACGAACATAAGATTTTTGATTTCTGTCGCAAGTTCCGGATTTTCGCGTTCGAGGTTATCCAAAATATTCTTTTCGGACGAGCGGTCAATATTGTTAAGAATTTCGGCAACCGCCTTAATTCCGCCGATTTCGGAAACGTCGCCTCCGAATAGCGATTTAATTTGTTCTATAAGCACTTCCTCCACCAAATCAAGAGTTTCCGGCGTAACGGAATCCATCATCGCTATTCTTGCCGCGACGTCGACCTGAATTTCGGGCGCCAACTGCGCAAGAACCGGCGCCGACGCCTGCGGTCCCATATGCGCCAAAAGTAGCGCAATAGTTTGCGGATGTTCTTTTCGCATAAAATTTACTAATTGCGTGGGGTCTACTTTTTCCAGCAAATTGAAACCCGTCGTGCGGATTTTTTGCTGAACGCGTTCCATAATTTCTTTGGCTTTTCTTGTTCCAAGCGCGTCTTCCAAAATTTCGCGGGCGTAATCGACGCCGCCCTGCGCGATATATTGATAAGCCATAGACAGCGCGGTAAATTCCTGCAAAACCGCTTCGCGAACTTCCATAGACACGTCGCTCAAACGGGCGATTTCGGTAGTTAGCCGTTCAACGTCTTTTTCATCGAGATGTTTCAAAACCTGCGAGGAAGCGTTACTTCCGAGCGCGACCATAACTATCGCGGCTTTTCGCGGTCCGGGAACGTTTTTTGCAAGCGATATAATTTCCGCCGCTTTTGCGTCTCCGCCTTCGTAAAATGTTTCGGTTTTCGCCAAGTTTTTCCTCCGTTAATTGACTAAAATACTATTTTGCCGCCACAGGTTCGTTAAGCCAGTCGATTATAATTTTCGCCACGTTTTGCGGATTATTTTCCGTCATAATTTCTACTTTTTCTAACAATTCGTTTGCTCGTCGGACGTTTTCTGGAATATCCGCAATGTCTTCTTCTTCTTCTTCCAAATCGGGAATTTCAACTTCGGGAATAGGCGGATTCATAGCGTCCGAAAGCGATTTTGCGACGCTTCTCAACATAACGAATATTATTATTACGATAAGCGCCAACGCGACGTAATTTATAATTCGCGTCCATAAACTTTCTCTTTGCGATTTAAGATTTCCTTCTTCGAGCATATTCATAAGTTCGTTGTTAAATTGCGTGCCGATAACCGCGACTTGGTCGCCTCGCACCAAATCGTAGCCGACGGCGTTTTTTACCATTGTCTCGTAATTTGCAATTTCTTCGGGAGTTCTCGGAGTAAATACTTTTTCGCCTTTTTCGCCGTTCACGTATCTTCCGTCTACAAAGACCGACACCGAAAGCCGCTTTATAGTTCCGACTTCGTGAACTACGCGCTCTAATTTTCTGTCGATTTCATAATTCGCGCGCGTTACTTCGTTCATTCTGTCGCCGTCGGGAGCGTTTCTTGCGCTCATGTCGATTCGTTCTTCCGAACGGGTAACTCTGCTTTCAGGATTAAACGTTTCAAGCGTGCTTTCGACTTTGTTAAAATCGAGAGTCGCGTCGATTTCCACGCTTACTTTTCCCGGTCCCAAAACCCGCGTAAACATATCTTCCACTTTGTTTTTGAGCGAACGTTCTATGCTCTGTTTCATTTCCATATTTCGTCCGCCGATGGAACTTACGTCGCCTTCGTCCGCAGGTCGCAAAAGAACGCGACCTTCGTAATCGACTATTGAAATATTGTTTGTTTCCAAACCTTCTACGCTATTTGCCGCAAGATACGCAATTCCGTCTATTTGCCCGCGATTAAGCGACCTGCCCGAACGCACTTTTACCGCGATTGCCGCTTTCGCCGGCTTTTTTTCTTCTAAAAAACCGCCTTCTGCAAGCGTTAAATGAACTCTAACGTCTTCGATTTCGGCTATCGATTTTATAGTTCGCGTCAATTCGCCTTCGAGCGCGCGTTTTGCTTTTACTTTCATTTCAAAATCGGTGTCGCCGAATTTTTTCGTATCAAATAACTCCCATCCGACGCCTTTCGTCGCGGGAATACCTTGTCGCGCAAGCGACATTTTAGCGTCGTAAAACGCCTTTTCTTCTACGTCTATAGCCGTGCCGTTGCTTGAAATTTTATATTTGAAGCCCGCCGTTTTAAGCGCGTCTTCTACGTTTGCCAAATCTTCTATTGGAAGGTTTGAATAAAGTCGTTTGAATCCGCTCGGCGCACCGCCCGTTCCCGTAGCGCTCCAAGGCGCGGCAAGCAGTAAAAGCCCCACGAACATAAGTACCGTAAGGGCTGTAACGATTACCTGTTGCTGGACTGAAAGTTTTCGCCAAACATCGGAAATCTGAATTAAAAATTGCTTAAAAAAGTCCCCCATAAACCCTTCTTTAATCGCCTAAATTTTAACGAGAATTACAATCGCATTCTCATCACTTCTTCGTAAGCCGTCATCACTTTATTTCGCATTTCCATCATCATATTAAACGCCGTTTTCGCTTCTTCCGCCGCGTTCATAACCTGATGTACGTCAGTGATTTCCCCCGTAGCCATCTTCATAATTTTTTCATCCGCCTGATTCTGCATAGTATTCACGTCTTTAAGGAACCCCGCTAAAGTATCCTTAAAACTTGGTCCCGACGTCTCGCTTGTACTCTGCCGAATACTGCTGACCTGCGTCGCGCCTCCCGACGAACCTATTGCGCGGATTGCGTCAATGTTTCCCATAAAAAACTCCTTGTAAAAATAATTTATGCGTACGCGTCAAAACGAGAACCGATACGAATTAACGACTGTTCTTGTTTTTTTGCCGTATTTGCGTAAAATCTTTCGACCAATTTGCCCGATTGAACGGACGTATCGGCTATACCTTTCGACATTCTTGCCGTATTTTGCGTTGAAGCGGTTTTTTGCGCCGTCGAAACTTGGATTTCGTTAGGTCTTCCAAGCGCGGCGTTTCTTTGTCTTGCCATTGCCATAACCGCTTGCAAATCGGCGTATCCTCTTGAATTTGTTACTTCCATATTTTCCTCGCTTTCTTAAAATCAGTTGGTCTGGAATATTTGCATCATCATTTGTTTTGTCGCGTTAAAAGCCGTTACGTTTGCTTCGTAAGCGCGGGTCGCGTTTATCATATCGGTCATTTCCTCGACTACGTTAATATTTGGAAGCGCGACATATCCGTCTTCGTTTGCGTCTGGATGCGACGGATTGTATTGCAATTTTTCTTCGCGGCTGTCTTTGCGAATTTCCGCCACTTTAACGCCTTGTCCCGCTTCCAAACTGTAAAGCGAATATCTTGACGACGGCGTTTGAATATGACTCGCGTTTGTTTTTGCTATCGAAAGCGCTTTTTCTTCGCGATGTCCCGTCATCGTGTCGCGACCGTCGGCTTCAAAAACTACAAATTCGCGTTTATAAGGTCCGCCTTCGGGAGTGCGCGTCGTTTCGACATTCGCCAAATTCGACGTAATTACGCTTTGCTTTATTCTTTGCGCCCGCATTCCCGAAGCGCTTATTCTCATTGCGGAAAACATTCCGTTAATTTCCGACATATTTTACCCCCTTTATTGTATCGGCTGTCCCTTAATAGCCGAATTTAATTTCGCGTAATTGCTTTTCATAAACCTTAAAGCGTAACTGAAACTAATTTGATTTTCAGCAAGTTGCGACATTTCGTGGTCAATATCTACGTTATTTACGCCGCTTGGCATCGTGTGGTCTACGGGCGTAAAAATTTCATATTGCAAATCGCCGACGTTAGAACGTCCCAAAGGCAAATGTTTGGCGTTAGTTCGCGTTCCGTTAAGTTTTGTTTTGTCTATTGCGGCGGAAAGCGCGTCTTCAAAAGCCACTTCTTTGCGGTGGTAGCCCGGCGTTTCGACGTTGGCAATATTGTTTGCGATAACTTTTTGTCGCGCCATTTTTGCGTCGAGCGTTTTTGCCAGCGCCATATTTTTATCCGAACCGCTTAAAAGTATTTGCAACATAAAAAACTCCTTTTTGCGAATAATACGCAATTATTATGCCAAAATATAGTTTTGCGACAAAAGTTGCAAAAATTGCGTTTTAGCAGGAAATTTTTTCCTATCTGGGAAAATTTTTCCCGTTGTTAAATAAAAATGGTGTGGTAAATTTTTCCGTTAAAAAATAAAATTTTTCACAAAAATTGCAAAAAATACTTGCGGTTTTTTATTTTTTTTGCTGTATAATACATAGTGAAACGGGTACGCGGTTTTTTATCGCGTCCTTTTTTGTATGCGTCAAATAGTTTTTTTCATAAATAAAAAAAACTTTCCCGCTTTTTATTTGGCATAACATATTTTACATTTTGGGGTATTTAAGGTTATTTTTTAATATTTACACAAAGAAGGAGGTATAAATGGCAGGAACGACTATTCCAGCAAACGTAAAATTATCGCCGGAATTGAAAAATTTGCTCGATAATTGCAAAAAACTTACGGTTGTAACTTCCGTAGAGGAGTTGTTGGCGGCGGCGGTAAAAGACGCGCAGGCGGACGGTTATCATTACGTCTCTTACGACGTTCCGGGTAAAGGAAACGTTGTAGAAGCGAAAATTTGTAAGGTAAAAAACGGAATTTCCGCGAATTATCTTGACCCATACATTCGCAGAAGAGACCCGGACTGTATGGTTATCGGCGACGATTTACCTACCGACAAAACAAAATATTCCGAAAAATTCGGCGGTAAATTTAGCGATTTGCGCAAAGAAACATACGATTGGCTTAAAGGACAGGAACTCGCCGTGTTCTTTTTCTACTCGGGCGTTTCTCCCGAATACGGCTATCCGTCAATAGCAATCTGTCCTGCAAACGCGGGATTTTTTGCGCTCGGTTTGTCGCTTTTACAAGGCATTATAGACATATATAGCGTTAAAAAAGATTTTGACATTCGCGCGGTTTTGTATGTTGCGCCTACTTTTAGACACACGCATTTTAACGGAAAACAAATTGTAGTTCATTACAGGTCGCCGAATTATCACGAAATTTTTTCGTATAATTTGTATCCCGGACCATCCGCGAAAAAAGGAATTTACGGCGTTCTTCTCAATTTTGGCGAAACGGAACAATGGGTTACGGCTCACGCTTCGTCGGTTTGCGTAACGACGCCTTACGGAAAACGAGTCGTAATTATGCACGAAGGCGCAAGCGGCGGCGGAAAATCCGAAATGTTGGAACACATTCACCGCGAAAACGACGGAAGTATTTTATTCGGCGTAAATCAGGTAAGTTTGGAAAAAAAGAAATTGGTTATTCCAAAAGTTTGCTCGCTTGAACCCAACACCGACGATATGGCTCTTTGCCATCCGAGTTTTCAAAAAGGCGACGGAAAATTGTGGCTCACCGACGCGGAAGCGGCTTGGTTCATAAGAACCGACCACATTACGCATTACGGAGTAGACCCCGACCTTGAATCGAAAACGATTGCGCCGAAGCAGCCGATTTTGTTCTTGAATATGGACACGGTACCCGGCGGAACCGCGCTTATTTGGGACCATATTGAGGATTCTCCGGGCAAAAAATGTCCTAATCCGCGATTTGTTTTCCCGCGCACTTCAAACGAAAACGTCGTTATGGAACCTGTTCCCGTCGATATTAGAAGTTTTGGACTTCGCGCGCCGTGTTGCACAAAAGAATTTCCTACTTACGGAATTGTCGGTATGGTTCAACTTTTGCCGCCTGCAATCGCGTGGCTGTGGCGTTTAGTTGCGCCGAGAGGACACGCCAATCCGAGTATTGTCGATACGGAAGGTATGACTGCGGAAGGCGTAGGTTCTTACTGGCCCTTTGTTACGGGAAAAAGAGTTACGCACGCAAATTTGTTGCTCAAACAAATTCTCGACACTCCCAAAACTACTTACGTTTTGATTCCAAATCAGCATATCGGTGCTTGGAAAGTAGGATTTGCGGGCGAATGGATTGCGAGAGAATATATGTCGCGCAGAGCAATGCCGATTAAAAAAGACGAAATAGTAGACGCAAGATGTCCGCTTTTGGGCTATTCTTTCAAAGAAATAGAATTTGAAGGAAACGTGCTTCGTCAGACCTTGCTTAGCGTTCAATATCAAAAAGAGATAGGCGAAGAAGCATACGACATCGGCGCGAAAATGCTTACGGAATTTTTCAAAAAAGAAATTCAGGCATTCCGCGACGAACCCGATTTGCATCCGACGGGAAAAAAGATTATCGAAACGCTGTTTTCCGACGGGAAAGTTGCGGATTATCTTAAAATAATTCCTTCGGAATCGATTGCGGAAGCTTCTTATACGTCGAAAGGACCAAAAATCGGATAATTTTGAATTTTCGCAAATAAAAAAGGACTGTTCGTTTGAGCAGTCCTTTTTTTTGTGATTTATATACTTGTGTGAAAAACTCAAAGAACAATTTTCATAAAAACTTAAAAATTATTCTTTTTTTCGTTTTTTCTACATACCATAAATTATATTATGCTTGTCAATAACGATGATGGGCGAGGTTATCCTTGCTCTTCATTCATATTTTTTTTGTTAAATAAATAGTAGTAACAGAATTTCCTTATGGGTTGTTCTGCCTACCTACTACTATTTATTATTATAATATGAGTGTAAAATCATCGTTATTGACAAATTATGATTTATGGGCGGGACAACCTCTTCCGTTGTATCTTTCCATAATTTATAGTTTTTTAATTTTTGGCATTAACAATAACGTTTTTGCATAATTTTTAACAAGGGAGTTTTTTCAAATGAAAAAAGCTTTTTGGAACACGGAATTATTTATTGATACTAACCGTGTTTATTCTGAACAAGAACTCTTTGAATATCTCAAAGAAAAATTAGGAAATCGGTACAAAGCAATTTTTACCGAAAAAGTATTAACAGTAGAGACGATTTATATCGAAGGCGAGCACGGATGGGTACACATCTTTTCGCACAGACGGCTGTCTGCAAAAAGAGGTAGAATAATTATTACTATGGGCGAGCCGTTAAAAAAAATGGAATTCAAACTTGAAGTAAAAGACGTTTTACTTTGTCTTTTATTTGTCGTTACTTTGGGTATAGCGTTTGCTATCTATAAGTTAGTTGTTGTTTTACGCGGTATTTTCAACCTTGAAGGCACAAAGGAAAATCGCAATATGATGAGAGAAATAGCGGAAGAAATAGAAAAATTTGTAACCAAGTAAGGTGTAACAATAACTTTTTAAGAAAGGAATTAAAAAATGGCAGACGAAGTTTATACAAAAGCGCCCGATGAAAAATTTTGCAGTTCTTGCGGCAAAATAATAAAAGAGGCGGCAGAAATTTGTCCCCAATGCGGCGTAAGGCAAAAAAAGCAACCGTCAACGTTGTCAAATACAAATGACGGTAGATGGACGACTTTGCTTATTTTATCATTTTTTTTGGGTTTTTTTGGCGCGGATCATTTCTACGTTGGTAAAATTAAGACGGGTATAATAAAATTGCTCGTTACAATTTTTACATTCGGTATATTAGGTACGATATGGTGGATAATCGACATCGTTTGTATCCTTACTGAAAAATTTACCGATAGCGATGGCAATCGTATTACAAAGAACGATTAACAAAAATTTTTGTGTTTGTTCGGACTGTATGGCATTGACAGCACTTCCGCGTTTCTTTATTGGGCGTTGCTTTGTTCTTTAGTTGTACGGTCTAACTTTATAAAAAATAAAAGGGAGAAAACAGTATGAGTTTTGTTTATTTGACGTTTTTTGTTATAATTGCTATTGTATTAGGTAAAATACACAACAAATTTATAATAAAACAAAAAAAAGTATTTCGCGCTATAACTATGATAATTTTTATATCCACCTCTATTTTATTGTTTGTTGCGATGAACATAAAATCTTATATTCATTCTTCAATAAAAACTTGTTCTAATCAAATTGAACACTATATATACAACAATTATCCGAACATAAGCGGAATTGGAATTGACTTGAATAATACAAATAATTGTTCTTTGCAGGCAAGCGAAATTGTTTCAAGCTTAAGCGCAATGATACCTGCGCATACGGAACTTAACGTCAATAAAATGATTTACGACGCGATTGTCGGCGCGTCTATGGAAAGATTGTTAAAACAACTTGAAATTGTTGATTTTTCTGTCGCTCCTTATTGTTTTTCGCTCGCGGATAAAAATAATTTTAGGTTCAATCCTAGTTAAGTAAAAAAACGAGTACTTAAATTTACTCATTTATTTACCCGTTTTCTCATAAAATACAATACGCCATTTATAAAATGTA
>WRFX01000089.1 GCA_009787445.1 Chitinivibrionia bacterium
GGGGGGTACCGTCTCCTCGTACCTTATTATTCATAAGAATAAAATATAATGCGGTACGAACCAAAATAGCGAAATTATTTTGTATTTTTGAAATTTTGTTTTTCATACCGTATTTCCTTTCATTCTGTTTTTGCCAAATTTTTGGCGGTTTCGGGGCGGTTTTCGGGAGTAATATACTATTTGCGTTTTGCCAAAAGCAAATAGCATAACAAAATTTAATAAACTTTTAAATTATCGTCAATAATTTCAACGCTTTCGCCTTTTGGTCTCAATATTCCTATTCCTTGTTCTAACGCTTCTTTTTCGGCATTGTCTTCAAACGAAAGCCCTGCTATGCCTAAATAAAAATTAAATTTATCATATTGCGGAAATAATTCTTTAAATACGCTTACCTGTTTGGTTTTTAAGTTTTCAATATGGCTTTTTCTAACTTTGTATTTTACTTCTATAAGAGCAATCGTATCTCCGTTATACATAACAACATCGTATTCGCCAGTTATTTTTTTTCCGTTTTGTAATTTTTTTGACCTTTTTAATCCTTTGTCTATTTCGTCGAAATCTTTTCCGCCAAAGTGCATTGAACTAAAAAGCGTATTATAAAAATATGTTTCGCAAAACTTTCCGTTGCTTTCTCCTATTCCGTCGACATCTCTGCGGGTATCTGCCGCTTGTTTTCGCAATTCCGCAAATCCTTTCGCGTTCTCTTCTTGCATTTTCTCAAGTCGCGCAAACCCTTTCGCATTTTCTTCCTGCATCTTCTCTATTCGCGCAAAACCCGTCATAAGTTCTTCAAAAGTCAAAATTTTCTTTTCTTCCATAATTCCTCCAAAAATCTTGGACAGTCATATTTTTTATACAAAAATACTAAATTGCTTCAAACAAAAACTATAAAAAATCTACAAATTTTCAATTTTCGCTTTTCGCAAGCGCGGCATAAATTATTTTTACGCCGATATTATTCGTTTTGTTTGACTTGTACCTAAATTTAAGGAGAAAAAATGAAAACAATTTTTGCGGTTGACGACCAAGATTTTAATTTAACGGTTATCGCTACAATGCTGGAAGAACAGTATCGCGTTCTTACCGCTTCAAGCGCGGAAAAAATGTTTACTCTCCTGAAAAAAATTACCCCAGACCTCATTTTGCTCGACATAGAAATGCCCGAAATAAACGGATTCGACGCGCTAAAACAATTGAAAGCAAACGAATTTTATTCCGATATTCCCGTCGTATTTTTAACGGGCAGAACGGACGAACTTACAGAATCGCAAGGATTTGAACTCGGCGCGATAGATTTTATTACGAAGCCGTTTTCCAAAATGGTGCTTATGAATCGCATCCAAACGCACTTAAATATCGACGAACTTATTCGCGAAAAAACCGAACTGTTAAAACAAAAAGAACTCGAAGTCAGAAAAATACGAAACGGAATCGTGTCGGTTTTGTCGGACATTGTAGAAAGCCGCGACAAAGTTACCGACGGACATATTGTGCGCACCACTTCTTATACCGCGCTTTTGATTGAAGCGATGATAGCAAAAAAAATATACGCCGAACAAATGCGCGATTGGAATTTGACTTCCACCGTCGCTTCGGCAAGTTTGCACGACATCGGCAAAATAGCGGTTTCGGATTTAATTTTGAACAAACCCGGAAAACTTACTCCCGAAGAATTTGAACAGGTAAAAATGCACGCGACCGAAGGTATGAAAATTATAGACAGAGTTATAGAAAGAACGGGTTTGTCGGATTCTTTTCTTATTCACGCAAAATTATTCGCGGGGCAACACCACGAAAGATGGGACGGAACAGGTTATCCGCAAGGATTAAAAGGCGAAGAAATTTCGCTTGAAGGACGAATTTTGGCTATCGCCGACGTTTATGACGCTTTGGTTTCGGACAGACCTTATAAAAATGCGTTTTCTCACGAAAAAGCGGTAGGAATAATTATGGACGACGCGGGCGAACATTTTGACCCGAAAATCGCGGAAGTATTTTTTGAAATAAAAGATAAATTTGACGAAGTAAGGAAATCTTTGTGAGCGTTTTTTCCGCTTTAAGACGTAAAATCACACAGTATTCTTTGGCTTTTAAGGGCGGCGTAAGACGCTCTATGAAAGAGTTTATTTATCTTTCAATTTATGTTTTTTGCGCTATCTTTCTTATAGGCGGCGTCGCTTTTGTGTTTTCTATGCGCCACATTATAAGAACGAACAAAGGCGGCGAATTGTCGCGGCTTTTGGAGATTGAGCGCGTAAAATTAGAAACGATAGTAAACGGAAAAATCGCGGTAGTTACCAAAATGTCCGAATCGCCGCTAATAATAAAATATTTCGCAAATCCCGATATTCCCGAACTAAAAGAAATGGCGATAGAAGAGATAAAATCTTACGGCAGCGTTTTGGGCGGAACAATTTTTTGGGTAAACGACGTCGATAAAGTGTTCAATTCGACGGGCAACACGCCTTACGTCATAGACCCTGCGGCTCCCGAAAACTATTGGTACAATATGACGCTTTACAATACGGCGGTTTATAATTTCAACATAAATTACAATCCCGATATAAATATGACGAATCTTTGGGTAAACGCGCCCGTTTTTAATCACGAACACGAGCCGCTTGGAATGCTTGGCGTAGGAGTGGATATTTCGGAATTTGTAAGCACGCTTTACGACGAATATAAAGGCAAAACCGAACTGTATTTTTTTAATTCAAATGGAGAAATTACAGGAGCGCGAGACGTTAATCTCGTCAGCGCGAAAGAAAATATAGAAAAAAAATTTGGAGCCGCCGGCGCAGGAATTTTAGGTAAAGCGTTAGAACTTAAAGCCGACGAAGTAAATATTTTTAACGCGCTTTTGGGAAAAATGGCGGTCGGAACCGTGCCTGCGCTCGGCTGGTATTCTGTGGCGATTATGCCCGATTCTTTCGACGATTACAAAACTCCTATGACCGTTTTATTTGTCGTGGTTTTCGGCGTTATCGCGCTTATAATTGTAATATTTAACGTGTTTATCGCGGGATTTTTAGTTTCGCAGCGAGAAACAATGCAATCGCTTGAAGCGGCGTCGCGGGCAAAAAGCGACTTTTTGGCGAGAATGAGCCACGAAATTCGCACTCCCATAAGCGCGATTATCGGAATATCGCAAATTGAATTGCAAAAAGACGATTTGCCGCAAAATTACGCAAGCGCGTTGGAAAAAATTTACAATTCGGGAACGGGATTACTCGGAATTATCAACGATATTTTGGATATGTCAAAGATAGAAACGGGCAAATTGGAACTTTATCCTACCGAATACGACGTTCCGAGTTTAATAAACGACGTGGTGCAGGTAAATATTGTTCGTATCGCTTCAAAACCCATAAATTTTGTGCTTGACGTAAGCGAAAATTTGCCGTCGAATTTTTACGGCGACGAATTGCGATTGAAAGAAATTTTGAATAATTTGTTGTCGAACGCGATAAAATATACGTCGAAAGGACAGGTAAAATTGTCCATAAGTCATACGCTTTTAGGCGAAGACGCGCTTTTGCGTTTTGTCGTAGAAGACACGGGGCAAGGTATGAAACCAGAAGACCAAAATCGGCTTTTTTCGGATTATTTGCGTTTTAATACCGAAATAAATCGCTCGATAGAAGGCAGCGGTTTGGGCTTAAATATCGCAAGAAAACTTGTGGAAATGATGAACGGCACAATAAAAGTTGAAAGCGAATACGGCAAAGGCAGCGCATTTACGGTAGAAGTCAAGCAAAAAGTAGTAGAATGCAAAGCGATTGGCGCGGAAATTTCGGAAAAATTGCGCAATTTTGCGTTTTCGGGCGAAAAACAACTTTCAAATATGCGGATAATTCACGAATATATGCCTTACGGAAGCGTTTTGATAGTTGACGACGTAGATACTAATTTATACGTCGCAAACGGTTTGCTTACGCCTTACGGACTAAAAATAGATATGGTAAATAGCGGATTTTCGGCGATAGATAAAATTCAAAAAGGCAACATTTACGACATTATATTTATGGACCACATGATGCCCGAAATGGACGGAATTGAGACGACGAAAAAAATTCGCGAATTTGGCTACGACGGCAAAATTGTCGCGCTGACGGCAAACGCGCTTGTGGGCAACGACGAAATGTTTAAGCAAAACGGTTTCGACGGATTTCTTTCAAAACCCATAGACGTTTTATTGTTGGACGCAATGCTTAACGAATTTATTCGCAAGAAAAAACCGCCCGAAGTTATAGAAGAAGCGCGGCGGCAAAAACCGGGAACAAACTTGCTGAAATCGTTAAACGACGGCAATCATTTGGCGAAAATTTTTGTACAAGACGCAAAAAAAGTCGTTGAAAAACTTGAAAATCTACTCATAAGAAAATCGGAAATGTCCGACGAAGATTTGCATTTATTTACTATAAACGTTCACGCGATAAAAAGCGCATTGGCAAGCGTCGGCGAGCAGGAATTATCGAGCGTCGCGCTTAATCTTGAAGAGGCGGGGCGCGCAAAAGACAAGGTGGCGGTTTTAGAAAAAACGCCCGCGTTTTTGTCTGCGTTAAAAGCGGCGATAGAAAAATCGGAGCCGAAAAAAGAAGACGAAATTCAAGCGGTAAGCGCAAGCGAAGAAGACGGCGAATTTTTGAAACAAAAGTTACAAATTATATTGTCGGCGTGCGAAGAGTATGACCAAAAAGCGGCAAAAAACGCGATTAACGAGTTGAAACTTAAAAATTGGTCGGTAGAAAAAAACGGATTGTTAGACGAAATTTCGCAGCATCTTTTGCACGGCGATTTTGAAGAAGCGGCTAAATCGGCAAAGAGTTTGGAATAAAAAAAACAAAAGGAC
Organism: Chitinivibrionia bacterium; assembly: GCA_009787445.1. Classification (GTDB taxonomy): domain Bacteria; phylum Fibrobacterota; class Chitinivibrionia; order Chitinivibrionales; family Chitinivibrionaceae; genus WRFX01. The sequence goes on from WRFX01000089.1 coordinate 4,853, forward strand.
GTTTAAATTATACCACCGCAAATTTCTTTGTTTTTTCATATTATCCGTATTCCAAATAGTATATTATAAATAAAAAACGGAGAAAAAATGGTAATTACGGGTTTAATGAAATTAACGCAAAATTTTGATAAATACGTCGGAAAAAAAAATATCGCGATTTTGTGCCACGCGGCGTCGGTCGACGAAAAATTAAATCATATTGTCGAAATTTTGCTAAAAAAAGGCGCGAAAATTAAAGCGATTTTCGGACCGCAACACGGACTTTTCGGACAAACGCAGGACAATATGATTGAATGGGAAGACAAAAACGAAAATTCGGCGCAAAACGCAATAAAAATTTACTCGCTTTACGGAAAAACACGAACGCCGACGGACAAAATGTTAGCGGGAATCGATTGCCTTATCGTCGATTTGCAAGACGTCGGCGCAAGACCTTACACATACGTTTGGACTATGAAAGAATGCGCGAAAGTTTGCGAAAAACTTGGTATAGGAATTCTTGTTTTGGACAGACCGAATCCTATCGGTTTTTTTGACGAAGAAGGCGCCGTCTTGCAAAATAAATATTTTAGTTTTGTCGGCGGCGCGCAAATTAAAATGCTCCATAAAAAAACAATAGGGCAAATTGCGAAATTATTAAAAAACGATTATTTTAAGAACCTTAACTTAACTGTTGTAGAAATGGAAAATTACGACATAAATATGAAATTTGAAGAAACGAAACTTCCTTGGGTAATTCCGTCGCCGAATATGCCGACCGTCGATACCGCGCTCGTTTATTCGGGACAAGTTTTACTCGAAACTACAAATATTTCGGAAGGTCGCGGCACTTGCAAACCGTTTGAATTTTTTGGCGCGCCGTTTATAAAACCCAAAGAATTTTTGGAAACTTTTAATTCGTTTAATATTGAAGGATGCGTTTTGCGGCGACACGATTTTATCCCGACGTTCAACAAATATTCGGGTTTTGACAATCGCGTTTGCGGAAAAACCGACGAAAAAACCGCGCAAAAACACAACTGCATAGGATTTCAGATACACATTACGGATTTGGCAAAATTTAAGCCGATAAAAACGAGCGTCGCGATACTAAAATCCGTGGCGCTGACTTCGCCGAAAGATTTTGCGCTAAACCCGCCGCCTTACGAATACGAATACGAAAATATGCCGATGGATATCGTTTGGGGCGACGAAACTCTTCGCGAATATTTGTCGGGAACCGAAAATAAAATAATTATTTAGTTATCATCACTAATTTCGCGTTGACCGAGCCGACTTTCGCTTTGGATTTAACCATAACGGGATATTTATGCTCATCGTCCGACACCCACGCTTCTATTTTGCTTTTTTTGTTGAACGCCTTGTTTTCCCCGATAAAAGTCGGCTCTACCAAAACGCAATTAAACGTTCCTACGCCGACTTTAACGATTTCCCGCTTGTCGTGAACCGTTACTTTGACGGGGTCGGTTTTCGTCGAGGCGAACAAGTCGGCGGTAAAAACGTCGCCGGGATTGAGCGGCATTGTCCGCGTGTAATATAGAATCGACAAATAATCGTGCGTAAAAGGCGGCGAAACGTGTTCTTTAAGTTCTCTTTTTTTGACGAACAATTTGCCGATTTTGTGGTTATAAACTATGTACGCGTCCAATTTGTATTTGTCGCCTTTATTGCCTTCGCGGACGTGTTGCTCAAAGAAAATCGGATACAGCCCGTCGGCGTCGACATACGATATTAAGTAGTCGCGCGATTTATAGAATGCGCTGATGAAATTGCTGGTCATTGATTTTGCGCCGAGTTTTATCAGTCCGTTTTCGCGCATATTCGCGACGGTAAGGATTACGTATCCCGCTTTTATGACTCCCCATCTGACTTCGTAGACCAGAGTTTCCGTTCCTGAAATTCTTCTTGCGTTAATTTGCCGCAATCCGCGCTGCGAAACGCCGCCAATATGTTCTTTTTTCACGGAATCGATAAACGTCTGCGAAAACGGCAGAGAATCCACTTCTTTAGCCGCGTCTTGCCATTTGAAATCGTCGTCGTCCTGCGCAATCGCGCAAAAAACGACGGAAAAAATAAATATCGCCGACGCTACGGCTGTCGATGTATTATTGCGCAACCTCATTTTTTTGTCCTTTACCGTTGAAATTTGTATTAAAATACGATATTTTAATATGGAATTTCGTTAAAATGTAAAAAAAAACTTTATTTTCTTTTCGCAAATATTATATTATTCGCATAAAAAAATTACAAAGACCAAAAATTAGGAGTTAAAAAATGGGTAAGACATTAAAAATCAAACTAACCGATGAAGTCGGCAAAGAAGTCGAGTATAATATAGATTATCGTCTTAAAGAATCTATGGAATTTATACTTAATTATTTGGAAAGAGGCGAATTGTCAAACGAATTTGTAGAATCGTTTGTGGGAGTAAGCAAAGTTTTGGCGACGGAAAGCGTACAACCCGTCCGCAGGTCTGACACTATGCATATAGAAGTTTTAACAAACAAGTTGGAACGAAAAAAATAGTTGCAAAAAGCCGATTACAAATTTTAAGCGTATAAAAAATTGGGCAAATCCCAAAAATTCGCCCAAAAATTATTTTGCAAAACGTCTTAAAAAAGTTAAAAATTACACACGAACTTTGCGCCGTTTGGAGAAATATACGTAGCCGCGGGTAATTTGCTTTTCCAATATTCTCCCTTCGTTTTTCCTTTTACCGCAATAGGAATCCCCGCCGCCATAGCGGAATATCCAAATGTTCCGACAAGATACCAAACTACGCTTTTTGCAACCGCGCCGCCCGCGCGCGGATGTTTTATGTCGCGCCAGTTAAAAATTAGTATATTCACCGTAATCCTTTCGCTATTTTCGGTATTTGTACTGATAAAAATAGTATATTTATACAGGTAGAAAGGAATAATTATTGTGGAAAAGTATCTGATAACAGGAATTTCCGGTTTTGTCGCTTCTCATTTTGTCGAATATCTTGACTCTTTGAACGATAAAAATATTGAAGTGTTGGGAATTTCCGCGCATAAATTAAGTTCAAATTTTACGAATAATCTGAAAAATATTCGCTTCAATTCCATTGAGTTAAATTTGATGGAAATTGATAAATTAAAAATCGCCATATCCTCGTTTTCTCCCGATTATATAATTCATTTGGCGGCGTTCAGCAGCGTAGCGAGCAGTTGGCTTGACCCGTCCGACGCGTTTGTAAACAACACTAACATTTTTTTGAATATTGCCGAAATCGTCCGTTCGCAAAATATAAAGTGTCGAATTTTATCGGTCGGTTCTTCGGAAATTTACGGAAACGTTTCAGCCGATGAAGTTCCTCTGAAAGAAACGATAAAAACGAATCCCAAAAGTCCGTACGCAATCGCCCGTTTGTCGCAAGAAATGCTGTCGAAATGTTACGCGGATTATTATAAAACCGACATCGTAATCACCCGTTCTTTTAATCATATAGGACCGCGGCAAAAGGATTCGTTTGTAATTTCATCGTTTATAAAACAGTCGCTTGAAGCGCAAAAATTATCGAATAAAATTAAACTGAAAACAGGCGATATTTCAATAATTCGCGATTTTGTAGACGTTCGCGACGTGGTTCGAGCGTATTATTTGCTATTAAAAAAAGGAATTTCGGGCGAAATTTACAATATTTGTTCCGGCAACGGAAATTCGCTTGCGAACATAATAAAACAAATCGCGAAAATTTTGAAAATTGAAATTGAAACCGAAATTGACCCTTTGCGAATTCGTCCAAGCGACAACAAAATAATTGTAGGCGACTATTCAAAATTAAAATCGCAAACCGATTGGACGCCGAAAATCGAACTTGAAAAATCGCTTAAAGATATTATTGATTATATGAGTTAAAATAAAGGTGTAAAGATAAGATATATATTTTAATTAAGTCGTTTTCTTCAGCAAAGAAATATAATTATTGGTAAAAATCATCGTTTTGCCGTCGTTTGAAATAACGTAATCAATTTCGTCCGTATCTGTTTTTTCGTCGTCGGATTTTCCTAATATATACGCGACGGTAATTTTATTGCCGACGGTTCCATATTTAAATGACTTATTGTCGCTAACGCTTTTATGCCATCCCGTTCCTGTTCCGTCGGAATTAAAAACAATTTTTACGTTGTTTTCTACGTTTATCCACGTGCCTATAACCCGCGAATCGTTTTGCGACATTCCTTTTGCCGCGTTCAAAAATTCCATAGGAACCTCCGAAAAAGGTTGTTCTGCCTATAATCATAAATTTACCACAACGTAGGACTATATTACTTTTCCATTATTAGGAAACAGCAGAACAACCAAAGAAGTTGTTCGCTTCCTAATAAATTGAGAAAAAAATTAAGGACTATTAGGATAAATCCCGAAAGTCCTACGTTGTGGTATCGGTAAAATAATATTATGTTTATAATAAAATGCGGAAAAATTTTTTAATGAACGTAAAAACCGTATATATAATTTTGATTATGCTAATTTGTTTTGACAAATATTATATTATTAATATTGTTAAAAAAATTTTGAAAGAATAGAAATGAAAAACGACACTGAACAACCAAAGCCGAAACGCAAGAAGACGGCGACATATCACGATGCGGCTTTTGCGGCGTTTAACTATCTTTTGCGCAAATACGTGAAAAACGGCGACGTTACTCTTGAAAGCGAGCATCAACTTTCCAAACGTCCGCCGAAAATAGACATAATAATATTGAAAAAGAACAAAAACGTAGAAATAGAAACGAGTTGGGGGAAAATCTTTCGGGAATACAATATCATAGAATATAAAAGTCCCGTTGATTCACTACTTTCAATATCGGTTTTCAATAAGGTTATTTACGGTTATGTAGGATTTTACGCATCGCAGGAAAATATAAAACTAACCGATATGACGGCGACGATAGTGTGTTACAACAGACCGACCGAATTATTTAATGTTTTAAAAAACGAATTAAATTACAAAATCTTGCGCAAAGAAGAAGGAATATATTATATTTTACAGAAAGGATTACCCAAAGAAAAGTCGCTTTTGATACAAATAGTAGTGAGTAGCGAATTGAAAGACAGCGATTTGGTATTGAAAGCATTGCGAGCGAAAATAGACGAGGCGACGGCGAGAAAAGTGGTGGAACTTCCGATAGAAGACGATGATTATTTGGTATCGTTATCGTCTTGGTGGGAAGTGATGATTTTAGAAAACGGTTTAATATTATCACAGGAGGCGAATATGAATAAATGGGGAACATTGGTAAAAGAGATGAAAAAACGGGGACTTGTAGGTTATTACGAACAAAAATGGATGGACGAGGGAATAGAAAAGGGCGTGCAGCAAGGAGTACAAAATTTGCTTAAATATTGGGAAAGCGGACATTCTTTGGAAGAAGCGAAGAAAAAATTTGCCTTTTCATAAATTTTTCACATTTCTTCCGAAACAAATATCATATTTGTGCAAGACAAAAAATAAAAAGAAACTAATAAATTATGAAAAAGAAATTTGACTGCTTAAAAATGAAAGAAGAAATACAGGCAAAAATCTGGTCGGAAATTAAAGAATTGTCCGACGGAGAAAGAAATTTGTATTTTCGCAAAGGAGCACAAGAGTTTCGCAGAAAATATTGGAAACCGAAAATCGTAGAATTAGCAGTAAAATAATATTATGTTTATAATAAAATGCGAAAAATTTTTTAATTCTCGCAAAAATTATATATATAATTTTGATTATGCTAATTTGTTTTGACAAATATTATATTTGTACGGGACAAAAAATAAAAAGGAGTTTTTTTATGGACGTTAAAGTTTTTGAAAATTTAGTAAAACAAAATCAAGGCAAACTTGAAAATTTGGCAAAACAAAAGAAATTCGTAGTCGGCGGATTTCCGAGCGCAAAACAAATTATCGACGCTTCGGCAAATTCGATTAACGCCGCTCTTATTGCCGACGAAAAAGCGGCGGCGACTCTTCTTGCAAGCGGCTGGCTTGAAAAATATCCAACGGCGGTATGTATCGATTTATCGAAAGCGGCGGGCTTGTATCTGTCGTCAAATTCCGACGAAAAAGAAAAAATTGACACGGCTTTTACGATGGCGAGAGTGAATTTTATGGGAACCGACGGCGTGCGCGGCAAAGTCGTAACGCAAACGAAAGAAAATTTTATCGCCGACTTGCTTAAAGACAACGCTTTTACTCCCGACTTGGTAGAAATCACTTCGTTCGCGTTCGCAAAAATCCTTTTGGATAAAAAAATCGTTAATGCAAACGATACGGCGGTTATCGGAAACGACGGGCGCGATTTGGCGTATAACTGGATTTTAAACGACGGCGTCCGCTCGGGATTTGCAAAGGCGGGACTTAACGTGCTTGATTTGGGAGTCGTGCCAACCGCGATTATTCCCTGGCAAAACCTTTTGCTCGGACACAGAGCAGGCGCCTGCCTCACGGCTTCGCATAATCCGTCGAACCAAAACGGAATTAAATTTTTCATCGA
>WRFX01000090.1 GCA_009787445.1 Chitinivibrionia bacterium
ATGCTTTCGCGTTTCTGTTTTATCCAAATTTCAAAAGGAGTTTCTATGATTTACAACTTTATTAAATTCGGCGCTTTTGTCGCCATCGTCGCGCTTTTTAGTGCGTGTTCTCGGATTGCACTCGTAACGCCAAGCGGAGCGACGAATTTTGATGGCGAAATATATCAAGACCTGTACAATTACAGGTTGCAACGTATTAATTTCGGTTTTGGTTCAGGTGGTTCTTCCAGAGTGCTGTTAACAAACGACCCTTGCGACGTAATTATTGACCATTTAACGCTTATGGTCGGAAACCGATATACGCCGTATGTACTAATTGCAACGTCGAAACAATGCGACCAAAATACCACAACTTCAATATCGCCACAACAAAATGCCACTGTTGCGAAAAAAGAAAGAGAATTTGATATAGGAGAAACCGTTAAATACAGCAATAATAACGGAGAAATTGGAGTTGGAGTAATAGAACAAGTTATTGACGACAATTACGTAAGAATCAATGACGGCGGCTTCAGAGTCAAAATTCATAAGTCAAAAATTTTGACAAAATAGCCTAAAAAAACGCGGGAAAATTTGTTCAATCGTCCCGCGTTTTTTTTATTTATTTCTCGACAAAAATGAGAAAAATTACAATAATTCTGTTTGTTTTATTGTTTTTCTATTAAATTTGATATTTTATCGATACCAACAAATAGTATTTTAATACAAAAAATATTTCTTAAAAGATAAAGGAACTAAAAGAAATGTCGAAACAATATATTTACATTGCTCAAGCGTCAAAAGAAATTATAAGTTGCAAAATAGGACTAACAGGCGACCTCGAAGAACGTTTAAAAAGTTATAACAATAGAACGGGCAAATCGAAAGACAACGTATATCAATATTTATTTACCTGCGAAGTACGCGATATGAAACAGGTTGAAGACGACATAAAAGACGAATTTAGACGTTTGCGCGAAGAAAAAAGCAAAGAAATGTATTTTTATAACAAAGATTTATTTGAAGATTACGTTAAATTCATAAAAAATCATAAAATGTTTATAAAAGAAATCTTTATAAAAACCGACATTCCAAAAGAAGAGGTGAAAATAGTAAAAAGAATTACCCCATCTTTGGAAGAACGGGGAGTTACAAGACAAGATTTATTGCAAAAAGCGCAAAAAATAAGAAACGACGAATTTTATACAAGATACGAAGACGTAGAAAAAGAAATAAAAATGTACGACGCTGAAATTTGGAAAGACAAAGTAGTATTTTGCAACTGCGACGACGCGGTCGATACCGAAGACGATAGAAGAACTTCCGCTTTTTCGTTGTATTTTATACGAAATTTCAAAAAACTTTCGCTGAAAAAACTTATTTGCACGCATTATAGTAGCGCGGTAGATTTGTTTAATCAAGGCGCAAAAGGATATATTTTTACCAAAGACGGTTTTAGCGAGTTTAAAGATTATCCAAAAGGTTATAATGGAAGTTTTGACGACCCTGTTTCCATAAAAATACTTAACGAAGAAGCGGATATAGTTTGCACAAATCCACCGTTTTCGCGGGCTATAGATTATTGGAATCTTGTTATAAACAGCGGCAAAAAATTTTTAATTATATCCGCAATGACCAATCCTGTTACTACGTCGTTTATTCCTTATTTTATGGATAATAAAGTATGGGCTGGATTTAATAGAGTCGATTATTTCTTAAATCCTAAAAAAGAAATAGTATCAAACAGAGCGTTTTGGTATACAAATTTTCCCATAAAAGACAGACCGAAATATAAGCGCTTAAAAATAGTTCCTATAAAAGAAATTCCCGATGAATACAAAGAATACGACGATTCAAAAACCTTAATTGTAGATAATTGTTATATTCCCAGCGATTATAAAAAACCGTTTGCCATTAGTATTTTTCCTATTTTTAACGGCATATTGGAAAAAGGATATAAAATTATTCAGGATAAATCGTACGTTCCTATCGTAAATAAAAAAGATAAATTTTCAAGATTGTTGGTGCAGAAAATTTAATTTAATTTTTACAATAATTAAACTTAAAATTGTGAGTTGTCTCGGTAATATGGAACCGAATATCTGTAAATAGCGATGGTTATTATTCTCCTTCATATCAAAAAAACGCGGGAAAATTTGTTAAATCGTCCCGCGTTTTTTTAAGTTATTTACTCGTTATTTATTCCTTTTTTTCGCTTTTTTCTTCCTCAACGACTTCAAAATCGGCTTCTTCCGCTTCCGCGTTTTCTGCGGATTTTTCCGTCGTCGCCTCGCCGCCAGTTTGCGTTGCCGCTTCCTGTTGAGCCGCCGCTTGAGCCGCTTGAGCCGCCTGATAAAGCGTACTCATCGCCGTCGAAACGTTTTCGGTCGCTTTCTTAATCGCTTCGCCGTCTGCGTCGCCTTCAAGCGCTTTTTTAAGTTCGTCAATCGCGTCTTGAACAGGTTTTTTAGCGTCTTCGGGAAGATTTTCGCCGACTTCTTTTACCGCTTTTTCCGCTCCGAAAAGAATTTGTTCGCCCTGATTTTTAATTTCTACCTTTTCTTTCGCTTTTTTATCCGCTTCGGCGTTTGCTTCGGCGTCTTTAACCATTTTTTCAATTTCCGCGTCGCTTAAACCGCTCGAACTTTCAATCTTAATTTTCTGCTCTTTGCCCGTTCCCTTATCTTTTGCCGAAACGTTCAAAATACCGTTTGAGTCGATATCAAAAGTAACTTCAATTTGCGGGATTCCTCTCGGCGCGGGCGCAATATCCGCTAAATCAAACTTTCCAAGCAATCTATTATGTTGCGCCATTTCGCGTTCGCCCTGATAAACCATTATAGAAACCGCCGGCTGATTATCCGCCGCCGTCGAGAAAATTTGGCTCTTTTTACACGGAACGGTCGTATTTCTTTCGATAAGTTTCGTCATTACGCCGCCAAGCGTTTCAATTCCCAAAGAAAGCGGAGTAACGTCAAGCAAAAGAACGTCCTTAACGGAATCGTCGCCCGAAATTATCGCTCCCTGAATTGCCGCTCCAAGCGCGACTACTTCGTCGGGATTTATGGAACGATTCGGCTCTTTTCCAAAAAATTCTTTTACTTTATCCTGAACTCTCGGAATACGGGTGGAGCCGCCGACCAAAATAACTTCGTCTATGTTGCTTACCGCAATTCCTGCGTCTTTTATCGCTTTTCTGCAAGGTTCTATGCTTCTTTCTACCAAATCTTCGGTCAGTTGTTCAAATTTTGCGCGGGTTATCGTTAAATCCAAATGTTTCGGACCGCTTGCGTCCGCCGTAATAAACGGAAGATTTACGTTTGTCGTCGCCGCCGCGGACAAATCCTTTTTCGCTTTTTCCGCCGCTTCTTTAAGACGCTGCAAAGCCATTTTGTCGTTTCTCAAATCGATTCCGCTCGTTTTCTTAAACTCGTCGGCAATGTAATCTATGAGCGTTTGGTCAAAATCGTCGCCGCCCAAATGCGTGTCGCCGTTTGTGGATTTTACTTCAAAAACGCCGTCGCCAATTTCCAAAATCGATATATCAAAAGTCCCGCCGCCGAGGTCGTAAACCGCTATCGTTTCATTTTTCTTTTTGTCCAAACCGTAAGCCAAACTTGCCGCAGTCGGTTCGTTTACTATTCTTTTTACGTCGAGACCCGCGATTTTTCCCGCGTCTTTCGTCGCCTGTCTTTGCGCGTCGTTAAAATACGCGGGAACGGTAATAACCGCTTCGGTTACGGTAGTTCCCAAATACGCTTCCGCGCTTGCTTTAAGATTTTGCAAAATCATCGCCGAAACTTCGGGCGGCGTGAGTTTTTGCCCGTTTACGTCCACTTTTACCAATTCGCTCGCGGCGCCTACAACTTTATACGGCACAAGTTTTTCTTCCGAATCAACTTCGTTATGACGACGCCCCATAAATCTTTTTATCGAATAAATCGTATTTTCAGGATTTGTTACCGCCTGCCTTCTGGCGATATCTCCTATCAATTTTTGTCCGTCTTTTGCAAACGCGACCACAGACGGCGTCGTTCTTGCGCCTTCCGCGTTGGCTATTACAACCGGCTTTCCGCCTTCCATTACGGCAACGCACGAATTCGTCGTTCCCAAGTCAATACCAATAATTTTACCCATAACAGTTCTCCTTTTTATAGTTAATTTTCCTGTTTTCCATCGCTAACCACAACTTTCGCGTGGCGTATTATATTGTTTTTAAGTTTGTAACCCTTTTGATAGATAAGCGCGACTTTATTCGCTTCTATCGTGTCGCTAAACTGCTTCATCATCGCGTCGTGCAAGGCGGGGTCAAAATCGTCGCCCGCTTCGCCAAAAGTTTCCAAACCGTGTTTCGCTAAAATTTCGTCAAATTTAGAATACAAAAGCGAAATTCCATTCTTAAACGCTTCTCCATCCTGCACCGTATTTTCGTTAAGCGCTTTTTCAAACACTTCGCGAATTTCTATCAAATCATCGATAAGATTTTTGTTCGCCTGCTCTACCATTTTGGCGTGTTCGCTCGCGGTTCGCTTCTTAAAATTGTCGAACTCCGCCATCAAACGAATATACTTGTCCTTTTGCGCGGCAAGTTCTTCTACCAACTCTTCAGCGGTTGGATATTCTTCGTAAGCGTCGCCCGCAGATGTTTTATCGTCAAATTGTTTTTCATCTTTCTGTTTTTTGCCCATTTTCTTTTCCCTCCGCATTTTTCATATAATTAAAAATTTTTATTTTCATTGTAATATCAGCAAATTTTATGCCAAAGTTAAAAATGTCGCATTTTGAAACAAATATAATAATTTTTAAGAAAAATTTTATAAAAATTAGTTTTTTATGTTTCTTTTTGCGACCGGCGAAAAGTATTTTATATAAAAATTAAGATTTTTGAAAATTTTGCTAAAGTTTTTCAAAAATTATGCCGATATATTAACGGGGAAGGTTTGTACAATTTATACAGGGAGGTATATTATGCGTATAGAAAATTCAGGCGGAAGTATGCGTTTGGGCGCTCAACAGAAAAATATTTCGGGAGCGATGGAGCAAACGGACAAGCAACTTCGCAAGGTTTTGGAAAAATTGGCGACGGGTCAGCGGATAAACAAAGCGTCCGACGACGCGGCGGGACTTGCCATTTCCGAAGGACTGCTCACGCAGACGCGCGGATTTAAGATGGCGGGAAGAAATACGATGGACGGTATTTCGGCTTTGAACATTGCCGATGGGGCGGCAAACGAATCGGCGAATATTTTACAGCGTCAAAGAGAACTTGCCGCGCAATCGAGAAACGCGACGTTAAACGACAACGACCGTCAAGCGTTAAACAGGGAGTTTCAGCATTTATCGCAGGAATTGGAAAGAATTGCGGAATCGACTAATTTTAACGGACAAAAAGTGGCAAACGGCACGGGATTAGCCGAAGGAGACGCGCAGTTGCAAGTAGGACCTAACGAAGGCGATACGGTAAATACCGCAAAAATGGATATTTCGCCGAACGCGCTTGGGCTTTCGGGAATGGACATAAGCACGGCGGCGGGAGCAAACGCGGCGTTTTCTTCGATAGACGGCGCAATCCAAACGCTTGGCGAACAGCGAAGCAACGTCGGTGCGCTTACGAATCGTCTTGAAAGCACAATTAGAAATCTGCAAACGGCGGACGTAAACACGACGGCGGCGCAATCCGTTATTCGCGACCAAGATATGGCTATGGGAATTGCCGAAATGGTGAAAAATCAGGTTTTAAACCAATCGGCGAGCAACACTTTTTCGGTATTTAACCGCATAAGCGCAGACCATATTTTAGGGTTAATCAAGTAAGTCGTTTGAAAGTTGTCAAAAATTAAAGTCCGCTCAATATGTTGTATATTTTGGGCGGACTTTTTTTGTTTTATATGCCAATATCATCGCCGACCAAATAGTATTTTTAGCACAAAAAAAACAAAACAATAAAGAAAAGGAACTTGAAAAAAATGTCGAAGCAATACGTTTATATAGTTCAATCGTCGAAAGAAATTACAAAATGTAAAATCGGCGTAACCGATGACCTTGAACGGCGTTTGAAAGATTACAACAATATGACGGGCAAATCCAAAGAAACCGTTTATCAATATTTATTTACCTGCGAAGTACGCGATATGAAACAAGTTGAAAACGACGTTAAAGACGAATTTAGACGTTTGCGAGAAGAAAAAAACAGGGAAATATATTTTTATAATAAAGATTTATTTGAAGATTACGTTAAATATATAAAATCGCATAAAACGTTCGTAAAAGAAATATTTATAAAAACCGACGTTCAAAAAGAAGAAGTAAAAAAAGTAAAAAAAACAACTCCGTCGCTTGAAGAAAGGGGAGTTACAAGAAAGGATTTATTACAAAAAGCGCAAAAAGTTAATAACGACGAGTTTTATACCAGATATGAGGACGTAGAAAAAGAAATAGAGATGTACGACGCTGAAATATGGAAAGAAAAGACAGTTTTTTGCAACTGCGACGACGCCGTCGATACCGAAGACGACAGAAAAACGTCCGCTTTCGCATTGTATTTTATACGAAATTTCAAAAAACTTTCGCTAAAAAAACTTATCTGCACGCATTTCAGCGGGGGAATAGATTTGTTTAATCAGGGAGCGAAAGGATATATATTTACGTATATATTTACAAAAAACGGATTTAAAGGATTAAAAGATTATCCGAAAGGTTACACAGGCAGTTTCGACGACCCGTTTTCGTTAAAAATACTTGACGAAGAAGCGGATATAGTTTGCACGAATCCTCCTTTTTCAAGGGCGATAGATTATTGGAATATTATTATTGAAAGCGGAAAAAAATTTTTAATAATTTCAAATTTTACAAATGTTATCACTCACGCTTTTATTCCATATTTTAGAGACAATAAAGTTTGGGCTGGATATAATAGAGTAGATTATTTTTTTACTCCAAAAAAACAAATTACGCAAGCGTCGGGACATTGGTATACTAATTTCCCGATAAAAAACAGACCAAAATACGAAAATATGAAATTTATTCCATTGAAAAAAATTCCCGCAAAATATAAAAAGTACGACGATAATAAAATATTGCTTGTGGATAACAATTACATTCCAAACGATTATAAAGAACCTTTCGCTGTGTCGGCATATCCTATTTTGAGCGGTTTATTGGAAAAAGGTTATAAAATTATACAAGGAGAAGAATATTCTTATGTGCCGAGCGTAAATAGTAAGCAATGTTTCAGAAGAACGTTAGTCCAGAAAATTTAATTTTTCACTTCACGCAAGTTCCAAAATACGCGCCGCGGAAATAATTTTTTCCTGCTCTTCAAAATCAAAAACGCGACCGTCTTTTGAAATTATTGCTATTTCCGAACTGTCTTTTCCGACCGCTTTTTCGACAATATTATATACGCACAAATCGGCGTTTTTTCGCTTCATTTTTTCTATTGCACGTTCAATTCCGCCGCTCGTTTCAAGCGAAAATACGACCAATTTTTGTTCTTTTTTCTTTTTTTCCCCAATTTCTTTCGCAATATCGGGATTTTTCACAAGATTTATCGCGTATTTCGCGTTGGTTTCTCTCGAAATTTTTTCTTTATCTACGTCTTCCACTCGAAAATCGCTGACCGCCGCCGCCATAATAATAATATCGCAATCGGGCAGTTTTTTCAACATCGCTTCGCGCATTTCTTTTGCGGTATTTACCTCGACAAGTTCAACGCCTTCGGGAAGTTTTTCTTTTGCCGCTCCCGAAACGACGATAACTTTCGCCTCCGACAAAATAGCCGCCCGCGCCAAAGCCGCGCCCATTTTTCCGCTCGACGAATTTGTAATGAAACGAACCGCGTCAATCGGTTCAATAGTAGAACCGCTCGCGATACAAATCGTTTTTCCCGAAAATTTACCCTGCAAATTCGTTTTTTGCAAAACAAGCGTTACGTATTCCGAAATATCGCTCGGCTCAATCATTCGCCCCGCCCCGACGGCTCCGCAAGCAAGTTCGCCCGTTGCCGTAGGAAGCACAAAAATTCCGCGTTCTTTAAGCGTTTTAACATTCGCAATCGTCGCCGCGTTGTTCCACATCGCCGTATTCATCGCGGGAACGACTATTATCGGACAAGTCAGCGATAAAAACGTCGTCGAAAGAAGATTGTCCGCAATTCCGTGCGCCATTTTCGCAATCGAATTTGCCGTCGCGGGAGACAAAACAAACAAATCAGCCCATTCTTCAAGACGAATATGAGCCATATCGTAATTTTCGCCGTCGTCGGTATAAACGGGAAAACCCGTCAGCGTTTTTAAGACGTCGGGCGCGACCAATTTTTTTGCGGAATCGGTCAAAATAACCTTTACGTTATGCCCTTGTTTTTTTAGGATGCGAATAAGAAGCGGAATTTTATACGCCGCAACTCCGCCCGATATTCCTATAAGAATATTTTTTGCTTTGTCAGCCGACGACTTCGTCATCCGTTTCGACTACTTTTCCGTTGAATACGCGATGAAGCGCGACGGAAAACGGTTTTTCACCGTCCAAATCCATTCCCGCGATTCTTTGCTGGTCGTTGAGCCATCTGGCTTCTTTCGCCGCCATAAGCACCGCTTTATAACGGCTAATTCCGCGTTCTTTTTCAAGTTTATCCAAGTCCATTTCAATTGGCGCGTCGCTAATTTTACTCACAATTTCCTCCGTTTTTTATATTTTTTTGTTTTTCACAATAAATTCAATGACTGTTCGCGCATTTGTTCAGCCGCGTCTTTCATACTCACCACAATATCGGCGATTGCGCAGTCGTTTGCTTTTGCGCCGATGGTGTTTATTTCGCGATTTATTTCTTGTAGCCAAAAAGTAAGCCGTTTCCCGACCGAATTTTCGGTTTCAAGCATTTTTTTCGCAGCCGAAATATGCGTTTTTAAGCGCGTCGTTTCTTCGGTAATATCCAATTTTTCTACCATCAAAACGACTTCAAGCGCAATTCTCTGCTCGTCCACGCATTCCTTATTAAGCAAATTTACCGCAGTTTGCAATTTTTCACGATATTTTTCTATTCTTTGCGGAGCGAGAACGTTTATTTTTCCAACATTTTGCGAAATAGAATCGAGCGATTTTAATAAAAATTCTTTTATAGACGCTCCTTCGCGCTTTCTTTCTATCAGCAAAAGTTCGACGGATTTTTCAATTACCGCAAACAGTTCGCCGCTAAACTCTTCCGTTTTTATTTCGACGGGTTTTGAGACGATAATATCTCTGAAAAACGGCTGCAAAAGCGAAATGTCTTTTGGCTGTGCGGCTCCGAATTTCTGCGAAATTTCGTTAAAAATTTCCATATATCGACCGACAAGATTTTTGTCGTAATCGATGCAAACGGAACCGTTAGCCGCTTCAAAATTTACGTTTAATTTTACGCTTCCCCGCTCTAATTTTTCGCTCAAAACTTTACGAATTTGCTGTTCTAACGCGCTGAAAGTTCGCGGCAAATGGCACTGAATTTCTATAAAACGATTATTTACAGACCGTATTTCCGCCGAATACTTTCCGCTTTCAAAAATCTGTTCGTAATATCCGTAGCCCGTCATACTTTGCACCGACATCAAAACTCCTTACCGAAAATGCGCGATAAAATACTTTATGCCGCAAACAAAACGCAACTTTTTTTCACTCTCGTTTAATATTTGCGCCGATTGCGTTTAAGCGCGCGTCAATTTCTTCGTATCCTCTGTCTATTTGCTCGATATTGTGTATTTTGCTTGTTCCGTCGGCGCACATCGTCGCTATCAAAAGCGCCATTCCCGCGCGAATGTCGGGCGAAGAAATTCGCGCTCCCGAAAGCGTGGAAGGTCCTATTATCACCGCTCTGTGCGGGTCGCAAAGAATTATTTGCGCTCCCATACCTTGCAAATTGTCGGCAAAATACAGGCGACTTTCAAACATTTTTTCGTGAATAAGGCACGAACCCTTCACTTGCGTCGCGGTAACGAGCATTATCGACGTCAAATCCGTAGGAAATCCGGGCCACGGCGCGTCTTCTATTCGAGGAATGCAATTTCCTATGTCGGTTTTTATTTCCATTCGCTGATTGTCGCGAATACGAAGCGAATTTTCGTCTTTATTTACAATTACGTCGATTCCGAGTCGAGAAAATTGATGAAGCGGCATTCGCATTACGTCGGATTGTACGTTTCGCAAAACTATATCGGAATTTGTGCAGGCGGCAAGCGAAATAAACGAACTCGCTTCAATATAATCGCAGCCGACGACGTGGCTTACTTCGGCAAAATTTTTTCGTCCGTAAATTTTAAGGATATTGCTGCCGACGCCTTCGATTTTTACTCCCGCCGATATTAAAAATTTGCATAATCCCTGACAATGCGGTTCGCACGCGGCGTTTATTATCGTGGTTTCGCCGTTTGCGCCCGCCGCGGCGATTATTGCGTTTTCGGTAGCGGTAACCGACGCTTCGTCCAAATAAATTTCCGCGCCGATAAGTCCGCCTTTGGGAGCGGTTATGTAATAAACGGTAATTTCGTCGCCGTCGTCTGTAATCTCGCGCTTTTGCGTAACTTTCGCGCCTAATTTTTCAAAGGCGAAAAAGTGCGTGTCGTTTCTTCGTCTGCCTATTTTATCGCCGCCCGGTTGCGGAAAAGCCGCCTCGCCGAAACGCACCAAAAGCGACGAAGCGAATAATATTGAACCGCGCAATTTTCGTGCGGCGTCAAGCGGTATTTCTCCGCTTAAAATATTTTTACTGTCTATGGATAGCGTTTTTTCTTTCCACGCGACTTTTGCGCCAAGTTTTTCGGCAATATTGCACATTTCGCGAACGTCCGAAATATCGGGAACGTTTTTAAGAACGCTTTTTGCGCCGACAAGAACCGCCGCCGCAATCAGAGGTAGCGCTTCGTTTTTGTTTCCCGCGACCGTCAATTCTCCCGAAAGCCGTCTTTTTCCTTCAACAACAAATATACTCACCGCGATTGTTCTCCTTAATGATTAAATTTTTTGTCGTGTTTTTTGCTAAAAATACTATTTATTCAAAACAAAAAAACAAAAAAAATGCATAATTTTCAAAAAAACCTTGACAAAGTTTTTCCGTAAATATTATTTTAACGCGGATTAAAAATTCTAAAATAGGGAATTGGTTGTGAAGAAAACTTTTTTTGCGTTTAATGAAATTGCGATAATTTGCAGAAAGTTTTGCGAAATAATTTTCGCTTCTTCCAATAATATTACCCCCCCCCCCCCCCC
>WRFX01000091.1 GCA_009787445.1 Chitinivibrionia bacterium
AATTGCGGCTATGTTTGCCGCGAGCGTATTGTTTGTAGGTTGCGGCGACCCCGAACCGACGCCTACTCCCAAACCAAACCCGAATCCGAATCCCGGAGGCGACGGCGTAAGTTTATTGACCGTGGATACTGAAGAATCTTGGTGGCAGCAAAAAGGCGGCGGTGCTACGGGTGAGATAGAAGATTTTTATGTTGACGGCGAAGACGGTTATGTTCAATGGACTGCCAAATATGGAGAAGAACCCGATTGGGACGACCCGTCCAAATGGTATTACGCGGCGGCGGCTTTTACCTTTGGAAAAGGAGTACTTACAAGCGGCACAAAAATAGTGATAACTTACGAAGCCGCTGGACCTACGCAACTTGAATTGGGCTATGAAGACGGAAAAGACGGAAACCTTACCCGTGCGGACAATTTTATGGCAATACTTCCCGCGACAGACGGCAAGACGCTTACGCTTGATTTGAATAAAAACGGCGGATTTTGGACGGAAGG
This sequence comes from Chitinivibrionia bacterium, assembly GCA_009787445.1. GTDB lineage: Bacteria > Fibrobacterota > Chitinivibrionia > Chitinivibrionales > Chitinivibrionaceae > WRFX01. Next base: position 496 of record WRFX01000091.1, read on the forward strand.
CGATATGGAAGGCGGGTGGAATGGTACAAGCGGCAATCATTTTAGAATTCCTGCTTGGGTAGATGAAGAAGGTATGGACTCTTGGGATTTAAATCTCGGTAACATTGATGCTTTTTACTTTAATACGGCAAACAATAGCGGCGACGGCTGGTTTGCAGAAAATTTTGTTAAAATTACAAAATTGGAAGTTATCAACGGAAATTGGGGCGAATAGTAATTTTTAATTGCTAACTTTTGTTTTAAGTCGAGGCGGGAAACTTTTTTGTTTCCCGCCTTTTTTTGCGTTTTAGTTTTTTTCTTGCATTTTCGGTTTGTGAAATAATATTTTATTTATTTATGGAAAGGAGAAAACGGTTTTTTATGTTTCGCATTAGCAATAAAAGCAAAGAAGCGATAGGCGGGTTGTTTTTTAATCTTTGCGCTTTAACATACGCGGGCGTAATTTTGGACGGAATATTTGTCGGCAGTAATATTGGAAACGTTATTTACGGTTGCGCGTTTGCGTTAATATTTAGTATTATCGGAGTTTTCTTTACGGAACAATCAAATAATAAATGGAGGTAAATTATGGGAACGGGAATGTTAGCGACGGGATTGACTATTATTTTTTCAGTTTTTTTGAGTTGCGCAATTCTTTCTAAAATGAACAAAACCAAAATGGGAGAAGCGGTATAAAGCAGTTTTACGTTTTTTAAGTTTTTGTAAATTTTGTTTTAAGTCGAGGCGGGAAACTTTTTTGGTTTCCCGCCTTTTTTTGTGTGGGAGTTAGTTTTTTTTCTTGCATTTCCCCCAAAAAATATATTATATTATTGTCTTATTACGCACCAAAAACCAATTAAATACGGAGCGCAAAACGATGACGATACAAGAGCAAAACGCTTTTTTAAGCGAAGAATATACCGAAGCGGTTCGCTATATGGACAACGCGAAAGAGGCGTTGCAAAAAGCGAAAAAAATAGACGACGGATATTACAAAGATAAAAAATACGTGCGCGCCGCTTGCGGTATAGCGTATCTCGGCGTTTTAGTCGCCATTGACGCTTGGTTCAAAATAAAAGACGTCGCTTTACCTTCAAAAAATAAGCAGAAATCGATAGAATATTATACAACAAATATCGCCAAATTAGATAAAAAAATGCTGTCTCTTTTTAATACCGCGTATGATATTTTGCATTTAGTAGGTTATTATCGCGGAATTACAAGCGTAAAAGCAATTTCCGCGGGATTTGACGCCGCTTATGATGTAATAGACAAAATAAAACCCGAAAATCCTGTTGAAGTTAAGGAAAGCAAAGCAAAAGCCGCAAAGAGAATTTTAAATAAAATGCTTGTTTCAATTTCGATGATGCTTAAATAACGGAGGTTTAAGACGAGTGCGACGATGGCGGTATTGTTAGCGGGTTCTCCGATAATTGTGATGTGCGTAATTTCCATTTTGAAAGATAAACGAGTCAAACGCGCATAAGCGAAAGTAGATTTTGATACGGAAAACATTTTTTTTTGTTTCCCGCTTTTTTTGTGAGGGAAGTTTTTATAAAAAATTTATTTTACTATAAATTAGACAAAATAATTTTTTTTATTTCAACTTTTTTTCATTTTTTTCAAAAAAAGACGCTTTTTTACTTGACAAAATCGTTTCCATTTTTTACTTTCTCTGTGATTTTTATGAAATTTTTTAAAAATAACGATTTTGAAAGAAAGGTTTATGCGTATGGTAACTTCTGAAAAACTGTTTTCTAACTTAAACGGCGACGGACTCGTGTGGGCTGTGTGGAACTGGAACGGACAAATTGACTTAAACACCGTAAACAGGCAATTCGCTTCGTTTGTAAACGACGGATTTAGCGGAATTGTAATAAGACCGTGTTCAAATATTTCTTGCGGATTTATGAGCGAAGAATTTATAGAATATTTCAAAATAGTTTTGAACCTCGCCAAAAAAGAAAAAATACAAATTATGTTTGCCGACGATTTTAACCGTCTTGCGCCGTCGTCTTTTTCTTCGAGTATCGCAAAAGTAAGAAATTATAGAAGTCAGCGGCTTGTGCTTAGCGAAAAAATACATTGCGGCGCGGGCAAAAAATTCGCGTATGAACCCGAAATTTTATCGAAAGAATATCTTGTGGCTATTCCTGCGGGAAATCATAAAATTTCTATAAACGACGTCGTCGTTATTTACGACGACAAAAACGCGAAAAAAAATATCAACTGGACTGCTCCAAACAACAGAGATTGGCAAATTTTGCGTTTTTCGTGCGAATATGAAAAAAATCGCGATTCAAATTTTATTCCTAATATGTACAGCATAGAACTCGCAAAAATATATTGCAACGACGTTTTGCAGCCGCTTTTGGAAGTCGCAATTTCAATAAGCAAAGCAAATTTCAGCGGATTCGTTTTTGAAATGCCCGCAATTTTGCCGAGTGTTCACGGAATCGGTTGGGACAGCGAATTTTTAGTGCCAAAATATCAGTCGCGTTTTAAGAAAAATTTAATATCTATGCTTCCCGCGCTTTTTGTTTCGGTAGACGATTATTCGGTAAAGTCGCGTCCGCACGTTTATAATTTTCTTTCGGAATCGCTTTTTGATAGATTTCCGTCGGTTGTGGCAAAATGGTGTCAGCAAGAAGACGTTCAAATGCGGCTTATCGGGCAGGATTGCGATATTCGCAGCGCAAAAAGCGACAGCGTATATACTATTGTTCCGCCAATCGGGCAAAACGCTTGCGGAACGTCGTTTAGAACAGAAAGCGACGCGAGCAAAGCCGCATTTATTATGCAGAGCGAAATTAGCAGAACGCAGGGAATTTCCACCGTAGGAATAGTAGGTCGCGATTCCACTATGAAAGCGCGTTCGGTAGGCGATTTCAAATCGACAATTGATTGGCAAATTTTACTCGGCGCGGACGAAATTATGATAGACGGTTTTTATCTAAATTCGACTTATAGATACGAAGATTTTGCGCCGCTTGGAATTTCGTTTTATCATCCGGATTATAAACATATAAAATCGCTCGTTACGCAAACGAAACGCGCGCTTTTGCTTAATTCGGGCAGAAAAGCGGCGCCGAACGGAGTCGTCGTAATTGCGCCGCCGCATTCGCTTTTGGCTGATTTTATGCTCGGCGACACCGCAATTATAGACGAAGCGACAGAAATATTTTTGCGCGTCATCGGCGATTTGCGGACATATCAAATTCCGTACACAATAATTACCGAAGATAATTTTTCAAAAGACGAAAGTTTGGAAATAACAAACGACGGATTTATTAAAACGCCAAACGGAATTTATTCGGCGGCAATTTTGCTTTATACGCGGCTCATAAACAATTCGTTTTTTGCGCAAATAGAAAGATTGTCGCTTAAAAAAGGCGTAATTTTGTTTGCCGCGTCAAAACCGCTGGGAAGTTTCGACGATAACCAAAGCGATTCGTTTATAGCAAGAGTCGATAGAATGTTTGAATCGCGAAGCAGACATTGCGTAATAGGCGCGGTAGAAGACATTGTGGCGCATATATCGAAGTCGTTTGAAAATATTATCGACCATCTTCACATTGAAAAAGGCAACTGCGGCGTTTTGATAAATCACAACAAAGTCGGCGAAGATATGATTATGACAATATTTAATTCGTCCGCAGAAAACATTCCCGTAGAAATTACTCGCGAAAGCGGCAAACATTTCTTCAAAATTGACCTCGAAACGGGGCAGATAATAAACGTCGACCTTGTAGATTCAAAAGACCATTTGTTTTGTTTTGTGATACATCCGCGAGAATTTATTATTCTTTTGGAAACGCATATTGCGGGCGCAAAACAGATAGAAAGCGTGCCTACGCAAAAAATAGACGCGATTGTTCCCGAATATCGTTCTTATATCACAAAAGAGCCGGGGCTTTTTGAGTTAAAATCGCTGAACCGCTTTCCGCTTTCTCGCTGGAAAACGATAGTAAGCATAAATCGCGAAAGAAATTTTGTAAATTACAATTACGAAACGATTTTTGAGGTTTCATCCGATTTGCCCGAGATGGCAATTTTGGCGTTTTACGATAAAATTCCCGAAAACGTCAAAAAATTAGGCGAAAGATTCAAGGTAAAATTAAACGGAATAGAAATTTCGCCGCTATCTGCAAAAGAATGTCCGCAATATATGGACGACCAAAAACTTTTGGCTTATTCTCTTAACGAAGCGATAATAAAAGGCAAACAAAATATGATTTCTATACGAAAAACGGGCGACTGCGATTTGCCCGACCCCGTTGCGTATCCGCCTTTCGTTTTGGTTAGCGCGGCGGTGGAAAAAGGACAAAATTCGTGGAAAATTCTCGATGAAGAAAGCGCGAAAAAATGTTCGTGGGACAAAAGCGGTTATTCGTATTTAATCGGGCGGGCTTCTTCGCTTTATCATTTTGAAGTGCCGAAAAATTATCATCAAGTCGTTTTGGCGTTTGACGATTTAAGCGGCGCGACGCATATTTCTCTCAACGACAAAAAGCCGAACAGCCACGACGACGACGAATCCGTGCTTGACAATTCGATAAAACATCCGCTTCACGCCGATATGGTATTTGCGCCGTACAGAATAGACGTTACCGAATACGTAACCGACAAACGCAACAATTTGATAATAACTTCGTCGTCTTCGCTAAATCCGCAAAATCAACTTGCGCCAAGCGTCGGCGGAGTTTTAGGAAACGCCTATTTGGAAATAACTACGAAAGAGTAGAAAATATAGAAATCGCTTTTTCAAGTTCAACGCTGCGGGAACCCTTGAACAAAATCAAGTCGTTCTCGCAGGAATTTTCGTAAGCGACCTTTCCCGCTTCTTCCGCGTTTTTGCAGACAAAAATTGCGTTTGCGTTTATTCCCGCCGTTTTTGCGCCGTCTGCTATGAGTTTCGCGCAAGTTCCGACGGTTATTAGTTTATCTATTTTATAATTTGCGAGTGATTTTCCCAATTCTACGTGAAGTTTTTCTTCGTAATCGCCGAGTTCTCCCATTGTTCCCAAAACCGCTACCCTACCTGCTTTTGCGGGAATATCGTTAAACATTTTTAAAGACGTTTGCATAGACGACGGATTTGCGTTATAGCAATCGGCGATGATTTTTCTGCCCGAAATTATTTCTATTTCGCCGCGCATATTCGCGGGTTTAAGTTCTTTTACGGTTTTTTGCAGAATTTCGGCGTTTATTCCCATAGAAAGCGAAAGATAAATCGCGGGCAAAACCGAATAAACGCAATGGATTCCCGCCATTGAAAGTTCGTATCTGCGTTTGTTGTAGTCAAAGGAATAATAGCCGTTTTCGTCGCAAGATAAATTTTCTGCGCAAATTTGATTTCCTTCTTTTAGTCCAAAATAATACGCGGGAATAAGGTCAATTTCGTTTTGTTTGACGCTAAATTCGTCGTCGCCGTTTAGAAGCAAAACGCCTTGTCTCATAGAAATTGCCCTTGCGAGTTCAAATTTCGCTTCGGCGGTTTTTTCTATGCCGCCAAAAAGTCCGACGTGCGCGTATCCGATATTCGTAATTATTCCCATATCCGGCTCTATTATTGAAGTTAGCGCGGCAATTTCGCCCGCGTGATTTGCGCCAATTTCAAAAATCGCCATTTCTTCGTCGCCTTTCATAGACAAAATAGAAAGCGGAACTCCAATGTGATTGTTAAAATTTCCTTTTGTCGCGCCGATTTTGAAGCCGTTTGCCAAAAGCGTTTTGAGAATATTTGTCGCGCTTGTTTTTCCGTTGCTTCCCGTAACGGAAATTACGGGAATTCCCAAAATTCTGCGAAATTCTCTCGCCGCGTTTTGAAGCGATAAAAGCGTATTTTCGACGGGCAATAAATTAAATTCCGCAAAATTTTTGCCGTTTTTTTCGTACCATTCTCTTTCTACGACTGCGGCGAGCGCGCCGTTATCAAAAGCGGATTTTATATAATCGTGTCCGTCTTGCGTTTCTCCTTTTAGCGCGATAAAAACGTCGCCTTTTTGCAATTTTCTGCTGTCCATCCAGACGTCGTTAAATTCCAGAACTCCCCTATTTTCTTCTATTTGCGTTTCAAGCCATTTTGCCAAATTCCAAAGCGATTTTCGTTTTTGATTATTGCTTTTTTTGGTGACGCATCCGCAATTTTCGTCGTGAACGTGAGACACTATAAAATTCCTCCTAAAACATTAAATTATTGCCGTTTGTAGTTTTTTGTTGTTGTTGCGTACCAAAAAAGTCCAATACGTTTGTAGTGTCGCGCTTTGCGTTTGGCGAATGAATAGTGCATTCTTGCGGAATTGCGCTAACAAGAAAAATTTCGGCATACGAACTCGGACAATAAATACTCGCCAATCCGTATGAAGTCAAACATATTTCGCGATTTACAAGTCCGCCCGAATAAGTAAAATTCTCTTCTGGCAAATTGCGATGAAGCGACTTCATAGTCGGAACCCAAATGGGAATTGCGCCTCTTGTTCCCGTAACTCCGTGTCCCATCGTTTGAGTTCTGTCGGTTCCGACCCATACTCCGCAGGAAATTTGCGGCGTATATCCTACGTACCAAGCGTCGGTATATTGATTTGTCGTTCCCGTTTTGCCCGCCGAAGGTCGCATAAAAAAGTAAGTACTGCGAATACTCGCCGCAGTTCCGCGCATAACGACGTCCTGCAATAAACTTGTCATCAGCGACGCTAATCCTGGGTCAATAACCTGCCTGCTTTCGGGAGTATGCCGCGAAATTACCTTTCCGTTTTTGTCGGTAACCGTTTCTATAAAATACTGTTGCGGCATTAGTCCCTGATTTCCAAACGCGGCGTAAGCGCGTGTAATTTCCAGATTGGAAACCTCGCATCCGCCAAGAGAAATGGCGGGAACCGCTTGCAAATTGCTCGAAAATCCCATTGCTTTCGCCAAATCCACAATTTTTCTTAAACCTGTTTCTTGCGCGACTTGAACCGCTACCAAATTTATAGACCTGCGCAACGCCTGTCTTATTGTCATTTCGCCAAAAAATTCTTTATCGTGATTTTCGGGACGCCACGTGTCTATCGTTACGGGTCTATCTACTACGACGCTTGCGGGCGTAAAACCGCTCTGCATAGCCGCCGCATAAACAAACGGCTTAAACGCGGAGCCGGGTTGTCGAAGTCCCTGCATTGCGCGATTAAATTTGGATTGCGAATAATCCTTTCCGCCTATCATAACGCGCACCGCTCCCGTTTCTACGTCCATTGCGATAACGCTCGCCTGCAATTTGCGCAGAGAAATAGAATCGTGAAGCGCGTCGAAAACCTTCGCGTTTGCCGAATATATGGAATCGAAATTACTCATTAGTTTGTCGCGACTTACGCCGATAAGCGCATACGCCCGCGCATTGTCTATAAAAAATCTGTTTTGCGTTCTTTGAAGCGTATCCAAATGCTGTTTTAACGCCTGTTCCGCGGCGAGTTGCGCCTGCGGGTCAAGGGTCGTATAAATCGAAAGTCCGCCGTTATAAAGCATATTTGAGCCGTATTTTCTTTCGAGTTCTCGTCTAACTTGTTCTACAAAATAAGGCGCTATTGTAGAAATCGGCACATACGGTTCGTTTGGAATTTCCAATTTACTAACGCTGTCCGCTTCCGCTTTGGAAATAACTTTCATACGCGCCATTCCGTTAAGTACCGAACGCCGTCTTATAGTGATGCGTTCAAGATTTTTTTCTCTGTCGGGTCTATAATGTTCGGGAAGTTGTATGGTTCCCGCCAAAACCGCCGCTTCGTTTAGGTCGATATCTTTAATATTTTTGCTGAAATATTGCTGCGCGGCGGCGCTTACGCCATAAACTCCGCTTCCCAAATAAATGGTGTTCAAATATAATTCTAAAATTTCGTCTTTTGTGTAATATTTTTCAAGTTGGACGGCGGTTAATATTTCGCGAAATTTTCGGCTCATCGTTTTTTTCTGCGTAAAATATATGTTTCTTGCAAGTTGTTGCGTAATAGTTGAGGCGCCTTGGTCGTATCCGCCGCGGGCGATATTTCCGAAAACTGCGGAAATCATTCGTTTCAAATCCACTCCCCAATGCGCGCGAAATCTGCGGTCTTCGATGGCGACTACCGCATATTTAAGCGCGTCGGGAATGCTGTCTATCTCGACCCAAAATCGCCTTTCAATGCTAAATTCGTGAACAAGCGAACTGTCTTTGGCATACACTTTGGTTACCAAACTCGGTTGAATATCAGCCAGTTCCTGCGGTTCGGGAAGCGTTTTATAAACGTTTTCCAAAAAAACCACCGCCATAATAGTTAAAGCAGCCGAAGTAAAAAAGAAAATCATTATCGCAATTATAATAATCGGCGTAACGTTTATTTTTTTATCAGGTTTTTCAGCGGAAGCCACTATTTCCATAATTTTATCGTTTCACTCCTTAAAAATTTGGGGTAAAAATAATATTTGGCGCAAACTAAAATTGAGAATTATGATAAATAAACAGATAGATTATTTTGAAATAAGAAAAAGATATAAACTAATATAAGCGAAAATCTAAAAATGACAAGCGAAAACGAAAAATCGGGCGCGGCAAAATTGGAAATTTCGCGGGAGGAAGCCGAGAATATTTTTTACGAATTTTTGGAAAGGAATTTTGAAATCGGTCGCGACGATGTCGAGCGTAACGAACAGAAAGTCGAATTTGCGCAAAAAATAATTGTCGGCATAATAAACAAGCGTTTTATTTTTGCCGACGACAGCGTTGTGTATAAGTTAAAGTTTCCCGTAGGCAGTATAAGCGAAATAACGTTAAAGACGCGGATTAAAATCGGCAAAACACCGACGAGCGCAAAAGATACGCAAATGGTGCAAGTGTTGAAAGTCATTGAAAGTTACGCAAACACGCCGCTTGTTATCCTGCAGGATTTAGACGTTTTTGATTTTACGCGAATAAGCGCGCTTATAAGTTTTTTCGCATAACCGACCGCGAGTCGGTCGGGAAGATGCTTGTTTTTATTTCGCAAGTGTATAATTTTTTACCCGTCCCGATTGACGAGTTGTACGCTGACGGAAAAGATTTTTGCGGATTGGCTTTTTGGTACGAAATGGCAGTAAAAATAGACAAACAAAATGCTGCCGCGATTAAAAAAAAATGATTTGTCATCGCTTTTTTCTATTTGCGCATAATGTATATTTATATAAAAGAAAGGTGGTGTGATGAGTAAAAAAAGCAATATTCACAAAAAAAAGCAGGTAATTGACGCGGCAAACGAAAACGATGAAGTCCGTTTAAGCGAGGAAACGATAGCAAAACTCAACCCGCACTATTTAACAGACGACGACCTGCGCAGGAATGCAAAAATAAAACTTATGTTTTTGTTACCTATGCTTATTGTATGTATACTTGTTTTATTTGACTTGTTTAAATCAGATTCGGCGCCGTGGAATCAGAAATCTTACAAAGAACGGTGTCTTTGGGGGAATAAAATTCGCGATGCCGTTGTGGTATTATCACAACGGCGGCATCAGTATAATTACGTATATTGTGGAAATGAAAGCCGTAGCGAGTTGGATAAAGGAATGACAGAAGAGCAATTAAAAGAGTGGTGCGAGAAGGAATTTGCTGATTTAAAAGAATTGTATGAACGTATAGAAACAACAAAAGAATTGTTTCGTAAAGAATATAAGCGGGAGTATTGGGAATGTTATGACGATGTAAAATAATATTACCTATTTTTAGTTTTTGCGCAATGTATATTTATGAAAAGAAAGGTGGTGAAATGTGTAGTTTAAAACAAGATGATGCGACGAGTAAAGCGGATTATTTTATAATTGCACCAGTCGCGATTGGTATTTTAATTGCTGGTGTTGTTTTTGGCGTGTTTTTAATTATTGCGGGTGATGCCGCCACTAAAGGGGTAGTAAATTATTATGAAAAAAATTATTTACAAAAAACAAAGGAGTAAATTATCGGAAATAAAGAAGTAAAAATAGCAATAAATATGGTAGGAAACGCCGTCGCAGTCGATAAAAGATATTAGCGGCAAATTTGCATTTATTATTTTCGCATTTATTTTGAGCGGGAATAACTCAGCGGTAGAGTGTCACCTTCCCAAGGTGAAGGTCGCGGGTTCAAATCCCGTTTCCCGCTCCGAATTTGTGTTTATGCGAACGTAAATTTTTTCTTCGCTTCGGATAAAGAAACGCCTTTTTCCAAAAGAGCAAATAGTTCCTGCATTTCTTGTCTTCCACGTTGCATTCCTTTTTCCATTCCCTCATCCATCCATTTTTGCTCGTAATATCCTACAAGTCCCCGTTTTTTCATCTCTTTTACTAACGTTCCCCATTTATTCATATTCGCCTCCTGCGATAATATTAATCCGTTTTCTAAAATCATCACTTCCCACCAAGACGATAAAGATACTAAATAATCATCGTCTTCTACCGGAAGTTCTACAACTTTCTTTGCAGTCGCCTCGTCTATTTTCGCTCGCAATGCTTTCAGTACTAAATCGCTATCTTTCAATTCGCTACTTACTACTATCTGTATTAAAAGCGATTTGTTTTCAGGCAATCCTTTTTGTAAAATATAATATATTCCTTCATCTTTGCGCAAGATTTTGTAATTTAATTCGTTTTTCAAAACATTAAATAATTCGGTCGGTTTGTTGTAACAAACTATCGTCGCCGTCATATCGGTTAATTTTA
>WRFX01000092.1 GCA_009787445.1 Chitinivibrionia bacterium
ATTATTCCCTGGCAAAACCTTTTGCTCGGACACAGAGCAGGCGCCTGCCTCACGGCTTCGCATAATCCGTCGAACCAAAACGGAATTAAATTTTTCATCGACGGAAAAAAACTCGTTCCCGAAGGCGATTTGGGCGATTACGTTTTGTCGGCGTATATGTATAATTATTGCTACGTGGAAAAACTTCCCCAAAACGCAAGCGGCAAAATAAGCGAAAAAGACGTAGAAAAAGACAGCGTAAAATGGATGGAAGAAGTACTTGGCGACGATTCCAAACCTGCGCTCAAAGGCGTAACTCTCATTTTTGACTCCGCAAACGGCGCGACCGATTCGATAGGGCGCAAAGTTCTTGAAAATCTCGGCGCAAATTACATAAGCGTAAACGAAAAATGCACGGGCGACAACATAAATCGCGGCGTGGGAGTAGCCGAAATCGAAGGAACGGAATTTTATTCGGGCAAAGAATACGACAAACACATTCCTACGGTTAAAAAAATATTCGACGAGGGCAGAAAATCGCCCGCGTCAAGCGTATATGGAATTGCGGTCGACGGCGACGGCGACAGAGGATTTTTACTTTATTACAGCAAAAAAAACGACGACATACACGTTTTGGACGGCGACAAATGCGGATATATTTTAGCGCAATATCTTATAAAAACCAAAAAACTCGACGCGAAAAAATACTGGTTTTTATCGACCATCGAATCCGACATTATGACTGCTTCGGCGGCGGGTAAAAATTTGGGACTCCACACGCGAATCGTTTCGGTCGGCGACAAATGGATTGGGAATTTTAAAGACGGCGAAGTGTTGGTCGGGCTTGAAATTTCGGGGCATTTGATTTTTCCGATAGAAGTAAAAGGCAAAAGCGGCAAACACATTTTGCTTTCGGGCGTAGGGCTATTAACGGGACTTACCTCAATTTGCGCGATTAAGGGCTTGGGCTTGGACGAAGAGAAAATTATCGAGCCGTTTGAGCCGGGATTTTCAAAAACATACTACGTTTTCTTCGTGGATAAAACCCGCCATTACCGCGGCAGCGCAATTTGGAACAAAGACAAAGAACTCGTGGAAAAAGCGATAAGCGAGGCGGTCGCAAATTCAAAACTTCCAAAAACCGCTAAAATAAAATACGAAGACAAAGAGGATTTGAACGTTTTGTACGTGAATATTCTCGACGGCGACAAGGTTTTGGGAGTGCTTTTTATGCGAAATTCGGGAACCGAAGACAAAAACGCGACATACGTTAAGGGCGAGAAAAAATACGAAGAAATTTTGTGCGAAATCGGAGCAAAAATTCAAAAGATGCACACCGCCGAAATGAAAAACGAACACCGTATCGAATACAAATACGAGCGGACGGTTATAAAAGAACTTGACGAAAACGGCGGAAAAACCACCGTCGATAAGGTTTTGTCGCAACTTTCGGGAGTGAGCGAATCCGATTTGTTCAGCGTAATATACGGTCTCAAAAAAGAAGGACGAGTAAGCGTTATGGGCAGGGATATAGCGAGAATATAATCTTGTTTTTCATAAAAACATCCGTCGATTTCTATTGAAAGATTATCGGCGGACGTTTTTTCTCATAAATTCGCACATCTCGTAAAATAGCAGACAGTCCTTACAGTTTTCAGTTTTTTTGTCAATAGCCAAACCGCCAAAATCGTCTTTGTTGTCAAAATAATATTTGCTTCGGGGAAATGCGGAAAAATTGTAAATTTTTATAATTTTTAGTCGCAGATGTATATAATTCTCTAAATATTTTGATTTTTTGCGCGTTTGCAAATAGTATTTTTATTAGCGAAAAACACATTATTCGTCAAAGAAAGAATTTTATGATTTATTGGATTGCGCTGTCCGTCGCGGACGGATTGGGACTTGCTTCAAAACACAAATTATTGCAAAATTTTGCGACGCCCGAGAAAATTTTCGAGCAAAAAATAAGCAAAGAAAATTTTTCGCGAATGAAAAACGACGTTGATTTTACTAAAATCAAAGATAATTGCCTGAAATCCGCCGAAAAAATTATAAATTTTTGCAAAAGAGAAAACGTTGCGCCGTTGTGTTTTGCCGACGAAGAATATCCTGCCGAATTAAAAAAAATAAATCAGGCGCCGCTCGTTTTGTACTGCAAAGGAGATACTAAAATATTATCCGAAAGAAGCGTAGCAATCGTCGGAACGAGAGAGCCAAGCGAAAACGGAGAAAACGATGCGAAAGAAATTTCGGCGGGACTCGCGCAAAACGGATTCGTAATTGTCAGCGGACTTGCCAAAGGAGTAGATACTTTTGCGCATAACGGCGCTTTAAGCGTAAGCGGCAAAACCGTCGCGGTTATGGCGACGGGAATAAACGAAATAACGCCCGCGTTAAACATTAAACTTGCGCGCAGAATTATTGAAAACGGAGGCGCGATTATTACCGAACAAGTACCGGGAAAATTGGCGTTTGCGCCGAATTTTGTTATGCGCAACAGAATAATTTCTGGACTGTCCGAATGCACGATAATAATATCCGCTCCCGAAAAAAGCGGAGCGTTAAGAACTGCGGAATTTGCGCATCAGCAGGGCAAAAAAGTTTTGGTCGCGCCCGGTAACAGAAGCGACGAAAAATACTGCGGAAGCAACAATTTACTTCTCAAAAAAGACGTCGCGCCAGCGTTAAAAATAAGCGGAATAATATCGTATCTTAATGGAACGCAGGAAGCGGAACAAATTGGAATATTCGATGTTGTTTCATCTCCGCAACCCGCCAAAATTCCACAAAATAATTGCTCGCAACAAGAGAAAAAATTACTGTCTTTTCTCGGCAAAAAACCGATAAGTTTGGAAACTCTGTCTCAAAAAAGCGAAATTTCCGTCGGCGAAATTACCGAAACGCTTCTTGATTTGGAATTGCAGGGAATTGTAGCGCAGGACTTTTCGGGCAATTATTATTTGCCTTAAATTTTGGGTGGATGCTTTCCGAAAGATACGTATCCGCTTGTAAAAACGACGGATTTGTTTATTTTTATCAAAAGTAATTCTTGAAGTAGCAATACCATAGCCTATCGTTAAGGATAAAGTTATAACTTATACATTTTCTTTTCATTTTTATATTGCGGCGGATAGTATATTATTGTTTAGAAAAAACATTGCGAAAGAATTATGATTATGAAGCGAAAACCAAAAATATATTTAGATACTTCGGTAATAAGTTATCTTGACCAACAGGATAGTCCCGAAAAAATGGCTATTACGCATAAACTTTGGCAGAAAATTCTCGCCGACGAATACGACGTCGTAATTTCTGAAATAGTGGATGAAGAACTTGCCGATTGCTATGAAACAAAAAAAAATATACTTGTGAAATATTTGCAAGAAATTAAGCACGACAAAATAATTATCGGCGAGGCAGAAAAAGATATTGCGGAATGTATTATTGAAAACGGTATTTTGACGCGAGAAAAAAGTTATCGCGATTGTTTGCTTATTGCGGCGGCAATAACAAGCGGTTGCAATACTGTTCTTTCGTGGAATTTCAAACATATTGTGAATCCGAAAACTATTGACGAAGTTAAAATAGTTGCGATAAAAAGCGGTTATCCCGAAGTTAGTATATATTCGCCGGAATCTTTTATTGGAGCGGAATTATGATACATTATGAAATTGAAAAACCTGAAATAAGTTCGCGTTTTGACGTTGATGACATTAGAGCGTTGCGCGTTTGGAGTTCAATGCGCTGGAAAGACGCGAATTTTGAAGAAATTAGAAACGATATTGCCGAACGCGCAAAATCGGTTTCGGATAAAATAGGATACGTTTTTGACCCGAATAAAAACTGCTATGTTCATTATCCGAAAAAATAAAACGAAAGGGATTACGGTGAATATACTGATTTTTAACTGGCGCGACATAAAACATCCGCGAGCGGGCGGCGCGGAAGTTCACTTGCACGGAATTTTTGAACCGATTGCAAAAGCGGGCAATAAAATATTTGTAGTTTCGTCGGGATTTGCGGGCGGCGCGGCAAAAGAAAATATAAACGGAATCCAAATTATTCGCGTAGGAAACGAGATGTCTTATCCGTTTGAAGTGTGGAAAAATTTCAAAAAGTACGAAGAAGAATTTTCGCCCGATATTATTTACGAAGATTTTAATAAATTGCCGCTTTTTACGCCGATAATTACAAAACGTCCAAAACTTATTCAAATGCATCATCTTTGGCTTACGTCTATTTTTCGCGAAGCGTCGTTTATTGCCGCTTGTATAGTGTGGCTTGGCGAACAGACATTGCGGTTTTTTTATAGAAACGAACAATTTGTCGTCGTAAGCGATTCGTCAAAAAAAGAACTGAAAAGATACGGAATAAAAGACGAAAAAATAGAGATAATTCACAACGGAATCGACGATAATTTTTACGTTCCAAGCCCCGAAAGAGACGTAGAAAAGTGCGAAAAATATTTGCTTTTTGTCGGACGTTTGCAAAAATATAAAGGGATTTTGGACGTTTGCGAAACGTTTGAAAAAGTATTGAAAAAATTTCCTGACTTGAAATTAAAAATCGCGGGGAACGGGACTTTTCGCGCAAAATTACAAAAATGGATAAAAAAACGCAATTTTAACGAAAAAATTTCACTTTTGGGTTTTATTTCGCAAGACGAAAAATTACGTCTTTTGCAGCGCGCTTTTTTGCTTGTTCAGCCGAGTTACAAAGAAGGATGGGGACTTACGGTTATTGAAGCGAACGCCTGCGGAGTTCCCGTCGTGGCAAACAACGCGCCCGGATTGTGCGACAGCGTAGTCGACGGAAAAACGGGACTTTTGTATAAATTTGGCGATACTTGCGACGCGGCAAAAAAAATAATTGAACTTATAGAAAATCCGCAAAAATACGGCGAACTTTCTTCAAATTGTTTGACTTGGTCGCAAAAATTCAAGTGGCAAAAAGCGTCCGACGAAACCTTTAATTTATTAAAAAAAATTATTGCGAAAAATTAAATTATGCCGAAATTGATTTTGTTTAATAAGCCGTATCTTGTTTTGTCGAAATTTACCGACGAACAAGGACGAAAAACGCTTGCCGATTTCATAAAAATTCCAAATATTTATCCTTGCGGACGACTCGATTACGATTCCGAAGGTCTCATTGTTCTTACGGATTCGGGGCGATTGCAAAATTTTATTTCGTCGCCGAAACACAAATTGCCAAAAACTTATTTGGTTCAAGTAGAAGGCGAAATTTCGGACGAAGCGATAAAAAATTTGAGTAATGGAGTGCTTTTGAAAGACGGAAAAACGTTGCCATCACTCGCAAAAAAAATAGACGCGCCAAATAATTTATGGCAAAGAGTGCCGCCGATACGTTTTCGCAAAAATATTCCCGACAGTTGGCTCGAAATTACAATTCGCGAAGGCAAAAATCGTCAAATTCGCAGAATGACCGCGGCGGTTGGTTTTGCGACTTTGCGACTCATAAGAAAATCCGTCGGAAATTTTAGCATTGACGGAATTAAAAACGGAGAATATAAGGAAATTTTTGAAAATAATATACAATATTTTATCTAATGCGCCATAGACCAATTTTCGGCGACGCCTATCTCGACTTCGAGCGGAACGGACAATTTTGCGGCGTTTGTCATCTCTTCTAAAAGTATTTTTTTTGCGGCTTCAACGTCCGAAATCGGGACTTCGGCGACTATTTCGTCGTGAACTTGCAAAAGCATTTTCATCGGCGATTTTTCGGCTTTTATGCGATTGTGAATGTTTAACATCGCAATTTTTACAATATCGGCGGCGCTTCCTTGAACGGGGGCGTTTATCGCTATTCTTTCGGCGTTTTCTCGTTGAACTCGATTTTCCGAATGTATTGTCGGAAGCGGCATTTTCCGTCCGAAAAGCGTTTTGGTAAAGCCGTTTTTACGGGTCGTTTCCTTAAAATTTTCTATGCAATTTTTAATGGTCGGAAATTGCGCAAAATAATTTTCTATAAATTTTCTCGCCTGAAAATACGGTATTCCCAAATTTTCCGCGAGCGAATGCGCCCCCATTCCGTACATAAGTCCAAAATTTATGGTTTTCGCCATTCTTCGCATATCCTCGCTTACAGAATCCGCCGAAACTCCGAAACATTTTGCCGCCGTCTGATTATGAATGTCGATTCCGTTTTTGAACGCCGAAATTAACGTTTGGTCGTTTGAAAAATGCGCCAAAAGCCGCAATTCAATTTGCGAATAATCGGCGGAAAGCAATATTTTTCCCTTGTCCGCGATAAATCCCGAACGAATTATGCGTCCTTCTTCGGTTCTCACGGGAATATTTTGCAAATTCGGGTCGCTCGACGAAAGCCGTCCAGTCGAAGTTCCCGTCTGATTAAACGACGTATGCAATCGATTCGTTTTCGGACTTATTTTTGCGGGAAGAGATAATATATAAGTCGAAAGCAGTTTTTGTTTTTCGCGATATTCAAGAAGTTTCGGCACAATCGGATGATAATTTTTTATCTTTTCCAAAACTTCCGCGTCGGTGGAAAATCCCGTTTGCGTTTTTCTTCCCGTCGGAATTTTAAGTTTTTCAAACAAAATATCGGCAAGTTGTTTCGGCGAATTTATATTAAAATTTTCTTCGGCGAGCAAGTAAATTTCTTCGATAAGTTTTTCCAAATCCGCATTATATTTTATCGCCAAATCGCTAAATAATTTTTTGTCAATCAAAATTCCTTCGTATTCCATATCCGCCAAAACTAACAAAATCGGCATTTCCATATTTTCAAAAAGCGTTTTTGCTTCGTCGTCGAATTGATTTTGCAAAACTTCTTTAAGTTTTATCGGCAAAATTACGTCTTCGGCAACGTATTGTAAAATGTCCGAAATATCGCTTTGCGCAAAAGAAATTTGCTTGCGTCCTTTTCCTATAATATCCGAAATCGGAATAGAAGAAAGTCCCAAATAATTTTGCGCCAACGCCTCCAAATTAAATCTTTGTTTTGAGTCCAAAATATACGCCGCAAGCATAGTGTCAAAGGAAATTCCGCGCATCGTAATTCCGTAATTTTTTAGTATTTGATAATCGTATTTTAAGTTTTGCCCGATTTTTTTTATGTTTTCGTTTTCCAAAATCGGCTTGATTTTTGCAATAGTTTTTTCGAGCGAATAATTTTCTGCCATAAGACAAACGTGTCCGAGCGGAATATAAAACGCTTCGTTTATATTTACGGCAAACGAAATTCCGACGATTTTTGCCGAATGAATTTCCAACGCGCTCGTTTCCGTATCGATAGAAATAAATTGCGATTTTTCCAAAGTATTTATTAAATTATCGAGTTTTTCGTCCGTATCGATTATTGTCGCGCACACTTTTTTTTCGGCTTCGGCGTCGGTATTTATTGCGGCGGGAAATTTCATATTTCTTAAAAACTGCTCAAATTCCAATTCCTTAAATATTTCTTTAACTTTAACGAAATCGATTTGTTTTCTGTCGAAAGAATTTTCGCGCAAATCGAGCGGAACTTCCGCAAGTTCGGTAAGTTTGTAGGAAAGTTCAAGCGTGTCGATATTGTTTTTTATCATTTCGGCGTATTTTTCGTTGCTCGCGCAGAGCGGATTTTGCAATAAATTTTTTACCGAACCCGCGCAGGTTATAATTTTTTGCGCGCCTTTGGGTCCAATTCCCGAAATTCCCGGAATATTGTCGGAATCGTCGCCCATAAGCGCAAGCAAATCGTGAATTTTATCAGGCGAAACGCCAAATTTTTCAATAACTTGCTCCCGCGCAATTTCCGTAAATTTAGAACTTGACGTCGGCGAAAGTAGATGGATATTATCGTTTACGAGTTGCATTAAGTCCTTGTCTGCGGATACTATTTTGGCGATTATTTTGTTTTCGTCCGCGAATTTTGCGATGGTGTTTATAACGTCGTCGGCTTCAAAATCTTCGACGGAAAAAAGCGGAAATCCAAGCGCCGTTACTATTTCTATAATTATTGGAATTTGGCTTCTCAATTCGTCGGGCATCGGCTTTCTGTTCGCTTTGTATTCGCTGTAAATTCTGCTTCTGAAAGATTTTGTTTTCGGGTCCATAACCACGACTATCGAAGCGTCCGCAAACATCGATTCCAACTTGAAAATATACGAAAAAAAACCGAAAATCGCCGAAGTTATTTGATTTTTTTTTGTGGTAAGGGGATTTGAAATCATCGCGTAATGCGAACGGTAAATAAGCGCGTGACTGTCTATAATGACGATGTTTTTCATACGCCGCCGAACATTTTTTTACGGACGTTTCGCGCTTCTTCGACGGTTGAGATAGAGTCGTGAAAATCGGCGGATTTTATTATTTTGTTCGCGCGCATAAGTCCCGCCAAAATCTTGCCCGGTCCCACTTCAAAAATCGCCGAAAATTGCATTTCTTTTACGTATTCGCAGGATTCTCGCCAGCGAACGGGTTCTACGAATTTGTTAGTGATATGTTTGCGAATTTCTTCCGTATTTTCTTCTTGTTTCGCCGTCGAATTCAGAATAAATTTGCGCTTCGGCGGCAATATTTCCTTGTCTTTTACCCAATCGTAAAATTTGTCTTTTGCGTGTTTAATAAACGGCGTATGCCAAGGTCCCGCGACCGCTATTCGTTTGTTTTTCACCCGCATTTTTTCTTCTATATATTTTTCAAATTTTGTCAAACCGTCAAGTTTTCCGCTTACGACCGCCTGCGTCGGCGCGTTGTCGTTTGCGACGAAAATTTTTTCTCCTAAATCCATTTCGTCGATTATTTCCCGACATTGCGCGCCGTTTGCCATAAGAACGGCGGTCATTGTTCCGCCGCCGCAAATTCGTGCGCTTTCGTCCATAAGAACGCCGCGAAAAGCCGAAAATTCCATAGTTTTTTCATAAGAAAGCGAGCCGATAACTCCAAGCGCGGTAATTTCTCCAAGCGAATGCCCCATCACGACCGTAGGAAAAACGCCTTCGTCTTCGAGAATTTTCACCAAAGAAAGCGATATGGCAGAAATTGTCGGCTGTAAAATTTTCGCGTCGTTAAATTCTTTAGAATTTTCTTCAAAAATTATTTTGGACAAATCTTTTTTTATAGTGTCGGAGCCGATTTTAAGCAATTCTCTGAAAAATTTATCGCCGCCGTCCCAAAGGTCTTTTCCCATTCCGAAGAAATGGCTTCCCTGTCCGGGTAGTTGAAACAATATTTCTTTCACCGCTAAATTCCCGCCAGATTTTTCTTTAATCTTTGGGATATTGTTTGCGACGTATCGACGGAAAACTCCTTGCCCGTAATCGTTTCGTAAAGCAAAATGTAGCGGCGACTCAATTCGGCGACCAATTCGTCGGGCGCTTTCGGAAGAACTTTGTCTTTATAAGGGTCGCAGTTGTCTCTGAACCACAAACGCAAAAATTCCTTGTCGATATTTTCGGGGTCTTTGCCCTGCGCGAAATTTTCGTCGTATTTGTCTAAAAGCCAATAGCGCGAACTGTCGGGCGTGTGAATCTCGTCGATAAGAGTAATTTCGCCGTTTGCGTCTTCGCCAAACTCGTATTTAGTGTCGACCAAAATAAGTCCGTGTTGTGATGCGATTTGTTGTCCTCTTTCAAAAAGCGCAAACGAAATTTTTGACAATTTTTCCCATTTATCCGCAGGAATTATGCCTTGCTCAACAATTTCTTTCGCCGAAATATTTTCGTCGTGTTCGTCGTCTTTTGTAGTCGGAGTTAAAATGTTTTTCTCAAATTTTTGATTTTTTAACATACCGTCGGGCAAAATATTTCCGCAAATATTGCGTTTCCCGTCTTTGTATTGCGTCCAAGCCGAAGTGCTTGTAGAGCCAGTTAGATAGCCGCGCATAACAAATTCGATAGGGAAGACCTTGCATTTTTTCGCAAGCGTGGCGTTTGGGTCGGGAATTGAAATTACGTGGTTTTTAACGATATCTTTTGTCTGCTCAAACCACCACGCGCTGACCTGATTTAGCACTTGTCCCTTAAAAGGAACTTGCGCGAGAATTCTATCGAACGCCGATTGTCTGTCGGTCGTTATTAGAAGCAATTTGTCGCCCAAGTCGAATTGGTCGCGGACTTTTCCCGCTTTGCGATTTTTAATAGCCAAAAACTCCGTAGAATTCAGGCAGTTATTCAAGTTTGTCGCAATAGTTTCTTTTGAAATCATTAAAAATGCCTCCTATGCAATTTTTATGTTTTTATTTGTTTTGTTGGGTAAAATACTATATGTCGCTAATTCCTGTCAATAAGAAACGAGCAATCTAATAAATAATAGCGATTAGGATTTCACAATAATGATAAAAAAACAGTTTTCCCTTGACAAATATCGCGGCGAATAGCATTTTATAGGTATAACGTTTGCGGTTTTGGTAATTATTAAACATTGCTGAAATGCGAAATAGAGAGGCGTCTTATATGGAAGATAAAGAAAACAAAGTTTTAAGGATTTACATTGAAAACAACGACAAAAAAGAAACTGTTTTAGAAAAATTTAGTAATTTGTCGTTTGACGTTGGTAAAATTTTACTTGCTGGAGCGGTCGCAAGCGACGTGTTTAGCAAAAGAGAAATTTTAAGTTACATAGGTTTTTCAGGCGCGGCGGTTTTTCTTTTTGTCGGTTCCGTTTTGTTTGTAGTGTTTAAAGTTAGAGAAAAAGGAGGTAAATGATGGACTTATTAGGTTTTTGCGTATTTATGGGCGTATTTTTAGTTGCAATATCTATTATTGGCGAATTTTGCGTTTGGAAAATACCAAATTCAAAAAATGCGTCAAAAATAGCATAATATAATTTTCTTCTTGCTTTTCATTTGCGACAAATATTATATTACTTTTCAAAACTGCCAAAAAGCAGGTAAAAAAAGAATGAAAGGAAATACGGTATGAACGGTAAAATTTGCAATTTTCGCAAAATTAACGATTTTAGTACATCTTTGGTGTGCACCGCATTATATTTTATTCTTATGAATAATAAGGTACGAGGAGACGGTCCCCCCCCCCCCC
>WRFX01000093.1 GCA_009787445.1 Chitinivibrionia bacterium
CCCCCCCGCGAAGTTAGCGGTTTAAATTTAAAAAATACAAACTTAAAATATTTTTCCCAACACTTTCTTTTGAAAATCAAACGCGGTTTTTTGTCGCGTTTTTTCTATATGGTGTTTCAAAAAATAAAATTTAAACAAAGGATGGTATTATGAAGAAACTTGATTTTTTCAAGGTTTTTGCGGTGGCTTTATTGGCAACGACAATGGCGTTTTCGGAGCCGGTGCTTCAAAAGGGCGACAACGCTTTGGGATTTGGGCTTATTTTAGGATGGGTAAGCGGCATAGGCGTCGCAACTTCTTTCGACCATATTGCTATTAACGATATGTTTTCGTTCGGAGGCGGAATCGATTACAGTGTGAAAAAACAGCGTTTATTAAGTACATATTTAGGGCACAGGAACAGATATTTGACGCCTTCGTTTCGTTTTGCTTGGCACATACTTGCTCTTCCCGTTATAGCGGAAAAAGTTAAGGAAAAATCAAAACACGACGTTTATGTGGGAGTAAGAAGCGGTGCGGAAATATGCTGGAGTATATGGGATAAAAATTATTGGAATGCAAACGTGCGATCAACATCAACAAGCGCCAGTTTCTTTTTTGACCCTGTTGGCGGTTACCGTTTCTATTTCAGCGAGAAAGTTAATTTCATTGCCGAAATAGGCGCGTATGACATTAACGTCGGCATCGGCTTTAAATTTTAAATGAGGAGAGAAAGATGAAAATTACATTTACGACTGTTTTTAAGAGTTTTTTGATTTTGTGCGTGTCTTTTGCGGGAACGGCTCTTTACGCCAAAGAAAATAAAACGAGCGGAGGAAAATCCGCCGTTGTAAATAGATTTCCTTTGACAGACGGAGTGTTCAAAGAGCCGCTGTATGAAAATTACAGAGACAGCGTAGCGTTCAAATTCAAACATAAAGGGTTTGCGCCGGGTATGTGGAGCGAATTTCTCGGCGCTTACAAAGCCAACGAAAAATCGTTTATGGAAGGCGAAGACGAACTGGAATCTCTGTTCAAAATGGCGTACGCTTACGACGCGCTTAAAAGAATTCTTGATTATACTATTGAGATAAAAACGGGCGCTGCGCCGCAATTGACAATCGACCACGACATAATTAAAAAAACGTTGAAAGAAAAAGTGGGAGACGTCAAAGACAAGAAAGGCGATTGCGTAAGATTTGCAGAAACGGCGCTGTATTACAAGAAGCCCAAAAAGTTAAAAAACGCGGGCTGGATTACCGCCAATGTTATGTGGAGAAAGTTCAATAAATGCGTCGAGGGCGAAGAGTGAGTTTTAAAATAAGATAAATTAAAGAAATTCCGACAGTAGCGCCGCATCTAAACAGAATATAAATTAAAGAAATTCCGACAGTAGCGCCGCATCTAAACAGAATATAAATTAAAGAAATATAAATATCTCGAAAAAAAACTTGTTGCTATGCCGGCAAATAGTATTTTTCTGCCCGACTGAAACAAAAACTCCAAAAAAGGATAAAAAATGAAAAAAGTCGGTTTTGTAGGATGGCGGGGAATGGTCGGCTCGGTTCTTATGGAAAGAATGATTGCCGAAAACGATTTTGACGGCTCGTTCGCCGCGCAGTTTTTTACCACCTCGCAGGTCGGACTTGCCGCTCCAAAAGTAGGCGTAGAAAGTCCGAATCTCGTTTCGGCGAGCGACTTGAAAGAACTCTCGGCTATGGATATTATATTATCCTGTCAGGGCGGCGATTATACTACGGAAATTTTTGGAAAACTTCGCAATTACGGATGGAAAGGATACTGGATAGACGCCGCTTCGACCTTGCGTATGGAAGAAAATTCCATAATCGTGCTTGACCCCGTAAACAGAAAAGTCATAAACGACGCGCTTGCAAACGGAAAAAAGGATTTTATCGGCGGAAACTGCACCGTTTCGCTTATGCTTATGGCTATAGGCGGACTTTTTGAACAGGGATTGGTCGAATGGGTAAGTTCAATGACTTATCAGGCGGCAAGCGGCGCGGGAGCGAAAAATATGCGCGAATTGCTTGCGCAAATGCAATATTTGGGAAACGTCGCCGAAAGTTTTCTGAAAACGCCGTCAAGCGCGATTCTTGACTTGGACAGAGCAATTTCGTCCGCTATACGCTCGCCCGAAAACCCGATAGAAAATTTTGGCGCGCCTCTTGCGGGAGCGTTAATTCCGTGGATAGACAAGCCATACGAAAACGGACAATCCAAAGAAGAATGGAAAGGATTTGCGGAAACGAATAAAATTTTGGGGAAAACGAGCGATAAAATTCCCGTCGACGGAACTTGCGTGCGTATCGGGGCAATGCGATGTCATAGTCAGGGGCTTACGATAAAACTCAACAAAAACATTGCGCTTAACGAGATAGAAAGCATAATTTCGTCTCACAACGAATGGGTAAAATTTATTCCTAACGAAAAGGAAATTACGCTTAAAGAATTGACTCCCGCGGCGGTAAACGGAACTTTGAGCGTGCCTATCGGAAGAGTGCGAAAAATGCGTATGGGCGACTCGTATTTGAACGCTTTTACGGTCGGCGACCAACTGCTTTGGGGCGCGGCAGAGCCGCTTCGCAGAATGTTGAAAATCACGCTTGAATATTTGGGATAATTAAAAAAATTATGCGAAACGCGGCGCTTGAATTACTGAAAAACGCAATTTCCGACGGCGTGTTTAATTGCGCGGTTTTGGGAATAATAAAAAACGGCGAAATTATTGAACCCATCGCTTTGGGAACCGCGGGAAAAGGCACTCCGTTAGAATTTCAAATTTCGCAGGACAGTATTTTCGACGTCGCTTCCATAACTAAAACCGTTCCCGTTTCGACCCTCGCTTTAATGGCGTTGGATAGAAAAAAAGTATCGCTTTCGACGCCGATAACCGAACTTTTGCCCGAATATCACAGCCCAAATCGCGGCGAAATTGTATTAAAACACCTGCTCACGCAAACGCTCGATTTCGATTTCGCACTCTCGGAAATGAAACATATCGACGCAATTGAAATTTACAGGGCGATTATGACGGCGAAACTTAAAAGAGCGGCTGGAACTTCGTATTATTACTGCAACGCGACTTCGATAATTCTTGCGCGGGTAGTGGAAGCAATTTGGGAAGACACGCTTGACCTCGTCGCAATCAGGGAACTTTTTTCCGTTCTCGGAATGCGCGATACGCAATTTCGTCCGGGCATTCATTTAAAAAGAAAAATTGTTCCGACGGAAATCGACCATTGGCGCGGAAGAGTAATTCAGGGCGAAATTCACGATGAAAGTTCGTGGAAACTGAACGAGATAATAATTCCGGGAGCGGCGGGCGTTTTTTCGACGGTTCCCGATTTGCAAAGATACTTAAAAGAGATATTGACGGAAGAAAAGCGGCTTTTTTCAAAGGATTTTTTGGATTTTGCGCTCAAAAATCATCTTCCCGATACGATAAACAATTCTGCGGCTTTGGGATTTGAATTAAATCAGGAATATATGGGAAGCTTGCGCGGCGAAAACACGTTTGGCAAAACGGGATTTACGGGCTCGGTAATAGTCGGCGACAGAGAAAGAAAAAGCGGATTTGCGCTTTTGAGCGACTACACATTTCCGACAAGAAAACCGAACCGCGATTTAATTAACAAAATCCGCGCTCAAATCGCCGATTTGTTGTGGAGTGAATTATTATGAAAAAAATTATAATTTTAATAATTGTTATAATTTTCGCAAGTTTTGCCGAAGTAAGCGACTGGGCGGCAAGGAGCGGATTTCAACTTTTGTCCGTTTCTTCGTCCGCAAAAAGAACGGCGCTCGGAGGCGCGGGCGCGGCTGTATCGTCGGATTTTTCGGTTTATTCCAATCCTGCAAATTACGGAAACGACACTACTTATCGGCTTTCTTTTGAACATTTGTGGCGAATAAAACATACCGATTTGAACGTAAATCGATTTGAAATTTTTATGCCCGTAAAGAATGTTTTTTTAACTCTTTCGGCGCAAAATCATACGATTTCGGATATTTATATTCGCGATATTTTTCCCGAAAATCCGCCGACGGCAAACGATTTGTCTGCGGATTGGCAGTTTAGCCAAATTTCGTTTGTCGCGGGACAACATCGCGCAAAAAAGTTCGATTGGGCTTTTAGCGTCGGTTTTGCATTCGATAAATTTTTGGACGAAATAGCGTACGCCTTCGTTATGAACGGCGGTTTTCTGTGGAAACTTTTAGACGACGATTTGCGGCTCGGACTTGCGTTTAACAATTTCGGAAACACGACTCCTATGATTAACGAAAACGGAGAAAAATGGGGCGACGGAGAAAAACTTCCGACGTCGATAAGAGGCGGCGCTAATTTCTCAAAAGACATAAAATCGCTAAATTTAGGCGTTTCGCTCGATTTATTGTATTGGCATTTGTTCGACCCGCAAGAAGGAAGAACCGCAAATTTCGGCAAAAGATTGCAGGTTCCGCTTGGACTTGAAATTTCTCCCGCAAATTTTATTGCCATACGCACAGGAAAAACGCTTTTGGCGGATTATAACGTCGTAAATTTCGGCATAGGAATAAATACGAAATTTATCGATTTTGACATTTCTACGGCGATAAACAAATACGAAACAAGCGTGGAATTGGAATGGATTGCGGGAATTTCGCTTGCTTTCGGCAGTGCGCGGAATAAACAAGAATAAAAAACGGGGCGTACCTTTCAAGTCCGCCCCGCATAGTAAAGGTTATTTTTAGTAAAAATTACTTTTGAAACAACCACGTAGAAAGATATCTTTCGCCGCTGTCGTTTGCTACCGTAATTATGGTTTTTCCTTCGTTTTCAGGACGTTTTGCAAGTTGCAAAGCCGCGCTTATATTTGCGCCGCTCGAAATTCCCACAAGCAATCCTTCTTCTTTCGCCGCTCGTCTCGCCCATTCTCCCGCGTCGTCGCTTTGGATTTGAATTATTTCGTTAAACAAAGTCGTGTCTGTCGTTTGCGGAATAAAGCCCGCTCCTATTCCCTGAATGCGATGCGCGCCGGGTTTTCCGCCGCTCAAAACGGGAGATTCCTGCGGCTCTACCGCCACAATTTTAACGCTGTTTTTTTTGCTTCTCAAAAATCTTCCGACTCCCGTTATTGTTCCGCCCGTGCCGACTCCCGCGACAAAAATATCGACTTTGCCTTCGCTGTCCGCCCAAATTTCGGGTCCCGTAGTTTTTTCGTGCATTGCGGGATTTGCGGGATTTGTGAATTGTCCAAGAATTACGCCGTTTCTTTCGTTTTTAATTTTTTCCGCTTCTTCGACCGCTCCGCGCATACCCAAAGCGGCGGGAGTCAAAACGAGTTCCGCTCCCAAAGCCGAAAGCAAATTGCGACGTTCTATGCTCATCGATTCGGGCATTGCCAAAACCAGCTTATATCCTCTTGACGCCGCGATAAACGCCAATGCGACGCCCGTATTTCCGCTCGTCGGCTCGACTATAAGCGAATTTTCGTTAATAATTCCTTTTTTTTCGCCGTCTTCTATGAGTGCTATTCCCAAGCGGTCTTTTACGCTGGAAAGCGGATTAAAAAATTCCAATTTTACAAAAATTTCCGCCTTTAATCCGTCGACGAGTTTGTTCAATTTTACAAGCGGCGTTTTTCCGATTCCGCCTACAATAGTTTTTATTGCTGCCATTTTTTTTACTCCTTTTAACTTAACGCCTGTTGTAAATCGGCGATAATGTCCTTAATATTTTCAATTCCTATCGACAAGCGCACCGTGTTTTGCTTGATTCCCTGCTCCTTTAACTCTTCGGGCGACAACTGCGAATGCGTGGTCGTCGCGGGATGAATTACCAATGACTTCGCGTCGGCGACGTTTGCCAAAAGCGAAAAAATTTGCAATTTGTCGATAAATTTCCACGCTTCGTCTTTGCCGCCTTTTATTTCAAACGTAAAGATTGAAGCCGCTCCGTTTGGAAAATATTTGTCGTATAAAATCTTATCTTCTGCCGAAAGAGACGGATGATTTATTTTTTCGACTTTTGGATGTTTAGTTAAAAATTCCAGCACTTTTTTCGTGTTTTCGACGTGTCTTTCAACTCGAAGCGAAAGCGTTTCTATTCCCTGCAAAAGCAAAAACGCCGAAAAAGGCGAAATCGCCGCGCCGGTATCGCGAAGCAAAATCGCGCGCGCTTTTATTATGTACGCCAAATTTCCCACCGCTTTTGTGAAAGAAAGTCCGTGATAACTCGAATTCGGTTCGGTAATAATTCCAAATTTCCCGCTTTTCTCCCAGTCGAATTTTCCGCTATCGACAATTACTCCGCCCAAAGTCGTGCCGTGTCCGCCGATAAATTTTGTCGCCGAATGCACTACAATATCCGCGCCGTGTTCTATGGGTTTGAACAAAAACGGAGTCGCAAACGTGTTGTCGACAATAAGCGGAATTTTGTTTTTGTGCGCGATTTCGGCAAGCGCGTCAACGTCTATTATATTGGAATGCGGATTTCCCAAACTTTCTATAAAGACCGCTTTGGTGTTTGGTTTTATCGCTTTTTCAAATTCCGAAAGTTGCGGTTCGACAAAAGTCGTCGTAATTCCGAAATCGGCAAAAGTGTTCGCAAACAAATTATACGTTCCGCCGTAAATCGTCTTCGCGCTGACTATGTGGTCGCCAGCTTTCGCTATATTCAACAGCGAATAAGTCGTCGCCGCCTGACCGCTCGCGAGTACAAGAGCCGCAACTCCGCCTTCAAGCGCGGCGATTCTTTTTTCCAATACTTCCTGCGTGGAATTTGTAAGACGAGTGTAAATATTGCCCGGTGCGGTAAGTCCAAAACGCGCCGCGGCGTGTTCGGCATTGTGAAAAACATAAGAAGTCGTTTGATAAATCGGCACCGCTCTCGCGTCGGTTACCGGATCCGCTTCTTCCTGTCCTATATGAAGTTGTTTTGTCTCAAAAGACCAACTTTCAACGTTTGTTTTTTTAGCCATTTTTTTCCTCTTTTCGTTAAATGGATTAAACTAATTTTAATTTCTTTTTTATCAATGAACAAAAGGCAACAACATCGAAAGAATGTCGCTTTTAATTTTTTTGATTGATAATAAAAAAACATAAATTTCTCCATTTCCCGCACAATTTAAAGGAAATTTTTATTTTTCTGTGCGAATTTGTGTGTAAATATAATTTTTGTCAAAACGTAATTTGCGGTTTTTTTGTTTTTTTTGTTAAAAATTTTATGTTTTAATGTACAATCTTGCAAAAAATATAAACTTACTTCATTATTACTCAAACTCCGCGTAAAAAAGAATTGTTTTTTAATACGGCAAAAATTATTTTTGCTTGCAAAAACGGGAGGATTTATGCAAAGTCAAGATTTTATTTGGGAAACGCACGGAGTTCATACAGGTACGGAAAACGACCTCGTAAAGCACGGAGTCGACGATATTGAAGCGATTGTTGAAAAAGCGATTTTTATGAAACATCCGAATATCACTTTCATAATTCACACGCCGCGCCTGACCAATTTTCGCTATTTCAGCGAAGAAACTATGAACATAAAATTTATTAGAGGAAGCGAAGCGTATCAAAATTACGCGCAAAAAATTATCGATTTGAAAGAAAAATACGCGCAAAAAATAAACATTTATTACGGAATTGAACTCGAATGGCTCGGCGCAAAACTCGGCTTGCAATGGAACAGAAGCAAAATTTTACAAGTTCCCGACGCGGATTTTGTTATCGGTTCCGTGCATTTTTCAAAGGAAGGATTGCCATACGACGGCTCAAAAGAAGAATCGCAAAAACTGCTTGCAATACGCGGCTCTCTGCAAAATTATTGGGGGCAATATTTTGAAGAACTTATTGAAATGGTTTCGTATTCGTCGAATATGATTCACGTCGTAGGACACTTGGATTTGCCCAAACTTTACGTCGATTTTCCCGAAGAATTTACGCAATTAGACAACTGCGACAACTTTGTTTGCGACAGATTGCGCGCGCTTTTAGAAATGATTTCCGAAAATAATCTTGCGTTAGACCTTAATCTTGCGGGACTGCGAAAGGGCTGCGGAATTTATCCGAAACTTCCGATTCTCAAACGGGCGAAAACGCTTAAAATTCCTATTGCCATAGGCACGGACGCGCATCACATAAAGGATTACGGAGAATTTTACGGCAAGGGTATCGATTACGCAAAAAAAGCGGGATACAGCCAATATGTGAGTTTTTCGCGAGGAATTCCGCAAATTCGCCCGTTCGGTTACAAGAATAGCGAAGATATTGACAATTATAACGCGCTTAATTTAAGCATAGAAATATTAAACAGCAGATTTTCGGCGGGCGATTCGGGACGTATTCCGCGATTTGCGTTTGGCGGAAAATATTCGGATTTCATAAATATTTACGACGGGGCGACGTCTTTGGGAAGCGATTCGGCGATAAGAATAAGAAGAGAGCGCAAAAGCGTAATGCTCGGCGATTTTTTTCCCAAAAACCATAACGAAAACGAAACGGGAATTTTGTCGCGGCATTCCGATAAGGCGGGCGTTTTGTCGATTTTGTTTAATATGTTAGCGTCCGAAGGAATAAACGTAAAAACGGCGTTTTTAAATTCAAAAAGCGACGGGGTTGCGGAAGCGTTTTTAACGGTTTCGGGCGACGAAAAAAGCATTCAAAACGCCATTGAATTTACGAAAGGCACGGGAAAAGAAAATTTTGTTTCGATAGAATTTGGCAAAAAGATGAACGTTCCCGCCGCAAAAAAGGGAAAATATTATCTTTTGGAAATGGACGGAGTTAAACTTCCTATGCCTATATCAAAGCAAATGATTTTGGCTATAATAAACAACAAGCCCGGCGTTTTGCTAATATTGCTTTCGGCGCTTGCTTCGCGCAAAATAAACATTATAGATTTGCAACTCGGCGAAAGAGGCGAAAAAGGTTTCGTCGCGCTTTCCGTCGACGGAGATTTTGCCGTCGTAGAAGAAATGCTGCGCAATTTGGGAGACCAATATTACGAAACCACGCATTTTGAATTGACGCAGTTGTAATAGTAATATTTCAAAAGTTTTATTTTAGTTTAAGCGGCGTTTGCCGCTCAAACATCACTATCACAATAGCCGTTTATCTTCTTAAACTTACTTAACGTCAAAAATTCCGTAACCCAAGTAATCTTTAACACGGTAATAATGAACAATCTTTTTAATCTTGCCTTTCTCTTTTCCATCAAATTCGACAACTATATCACTGTCTATACTAACCTCCCACCTCTTATCACCACGATTATATTTAAAAGATACTGTTTTCCCTTGTATGATAAATTCTTTTCCAACTACTTTATCATAAGGAAACGGTTTTCCGACTTCGAATCTGATATCGCCTTTCGGTGATTTTAATATCAAAAGATTATCTATTGGCGCTACTCTTTTTGCCCATTCCTGTTTTTGCTTTCTCACTTCTTCCGCTATTCTTATTTTCTCTTTTTCTCTTGCAGTTTCTTCTTCTATGCGAATACTATCTTGCACAAACTTTTCCCGCGCAATTCTATCTTGTTCCAATCTTTTTTCTTCGGCAATTCGTTCCTGTTCCGCTCTTTCCTGTTTTCGTTTTTCCAAAACTTCCACTGCTAAATCTTTATAGTTATAAACCAAATTTTTGGCTTTCGGATTATCTACCCACACTTCACTGCCTCTAAATACAATATCGCTTGAACCGGCAGGTATTGGAAAATTAGCGATGTATCTCTTATCGTTGTCCGTTTTACTGACAACCATTATTTTGCTGGGATAAAGAAAATACTCTTTTACATAAACGTCCGTCGGGCTGGCTTTAAAAGTATATCCTCCTTGTTTTAATTCTTGCGCTTCTTCCGGTTTTACAGCCATAATTCCTGAAACGCCGTCGCCTCCAAATAAATTACCTTTTTTTCCAAAACCTGCTTCAACTTTGTAAAAACCTTTATCTGCGTCATAACTGCCAAGATCAAAAAGAGTATTACGGTTTATATATTCTATAAACAATTCCGTTTCTTTCAAAGCATATTGTTTAAGATAATAATCGGTACTATCATTAAGTCGCTTGTTGTACGCATCTGTTGTTTCAAATTCTCTTTTTTGGGGTTCTTTTTCAGAAAAGTAGTTTATGGCACGGCGAAAGAAACTCGCATATAAGAATCTATCTTCATATTTCTTGTCTCTTACTTTCTTTAATTCCGCTGGGCTTGCCAAACTTTCCGCCGCTTTCAAATCTTTTTCGAGTTTTACATAATTGTTCGAAACTGTAAGCAAAAATGACTATTATTAACAAAGCAAGATAGGAAATAAGGAATAGCAAAAAAAACCGCGTAACTATCTGAAAAATCAATAATATACCACTTTGAAAACACTTAATTTCCTATCTTATTAAAAAATGGCAAAAAAGTGGCAAAAAGTGGCAAATTTTAATCAATTTTTGACAATCGCCTAAAAACGACACTAACAAACGCGCTACAACAACCTGAAAATATTAAACTTAAACGCAGTAAAATCGCTAAAAAATACTAAAAAACAACAAAAAAACAGGTGGAACGGGACACTGCCCGTCCACCGTTAAAATATTATACCTCGTAATTATAGGTTAATACCTCTGTTCTTTGTCGGTCTTTACTATTGGAAATAGTATTAGCCGACGCATAAGCCGCCGCTTCTTTTGTGTGCCATTTGTTTTGCCGAATATACCGTTCAATTAACTCCGACGGATAACAAGACAGCAGAAATTTGCCTTTTATCTGCGATAACGACTGCAAAAGCCGCTCAAAATCCGCTTGCGTATAACCTCCAT
>WRFX01000094.1 GCA_009787445.1 Chitinivibrionia bacterium
TTCAAAGCGAGCAAACGCTTCGCCGCTTTTTCGTCCAATTCGAGCGCTTTGCCCGCTTTGAAAGTCGCCCCGTTATGCTTTACGGGAGCCGTCAATTTTATCCACATAATTTCTCCTTTAAATATCCGATAAAACGCTTGCTACCGTAAACGCGTCCACTTGATAGATATTCGGCATAGGCGCGGATTCCATTTGCACCATCTCGCGCTTCCGTCCTTCTCTTGCCACGAAAACGGGAATCGGGGACTTGCTCCCAAGAAATTCATATTTTGAATCATACCGTAATGGAACGCGCAACGCGCATTCGATGAACCGAGCAATACCTTGTCTTCAGGCATAAGCGGTAAACTTTCGCCGCTGTCGGGGTCGGTATAATATTCCTCGTATGAAATCAGATTTACTACTCCGGAAGGAAGGTACAAAGGTCCGTAATTGCTTATTCCGTCCGGTCCTGCACTCGGAGCAATTTCACCAAAACGCATTCTCGCATTGTCAAGAACTTCACGGACTTCCTTATTTTGAATAATCGCCCACGCTACTTTATTTCCGACAACACAATGGGTCGGAATTATTCCGCAGCGTTTGATAATTTCCCGTCTCCATTCGTCAAGAGTTTCAAGAATATTTTTGTTGTCGGGATTATCCCAAGTATCGGAGCCGGAAAGAACTTTGATATTATCTCCCGCAGTATATCCGAAATCGACCTGCGCGTCCCAGCCGTCGCCTTTTACTATAACTTTACCCGTAATAAGCGCTTCGGCGCACATCTGTTCTTCGCGGCGCATAATGCGTTCGTCAAGCATAGCCAAGTCCTCGCCGAGCAGTTGCGCCGCTCTTCTATCCGGAGTGCTCGCATTATAAATATTTTCGCCGAAAGCGCGAGTAGCCGTATCCGACGGACGCGTGGCGACTTTTTCTTTTATATACGCCGGACGGGTTATTTTCGTTTCATACCCTTCGCGTTCTACAACCACGCCGTCTTTAACAGGATTCACATAAGCCGCGATTCTCCGACTGCCTTTGAACAGGTCGAATTCTACCGTAGGCGTCGTATGCGTTACGACTTTTTTGAAAAACGTATTGTGAAAAAACCGTCTTGGAGGCATAACTTGGCGAAGTCCCGCCAACATTGTCCGAGGTTCGTAAAGATTTACAAAATTATCTTTATTCATAATCGATAACCTCCTTAATTATCCGTTCGGCAGCAATGCCGCGTTTTTGAAAAATATACTGACCTGCCTTGCGGAATCTTCATAATCCGCCCAAGTCGTAGTCCCGCCGAAAATCAATCGGTCGCGGATAAATTCGCCCGTCAACCAACATACTCCCGTCCCGCCCGCCGCGACGTCCTGCGCCAAAACGCCGTAAACTTTCTCGTCCGCGTCGTCTATAAGCGATACCGTGCCGTCGCCGTTTTTCTTCAAAACGCTTCCAAGTTTCAAGTCCGCGTCCGTCGAAAGCGTTACTTGCTGCGTTACCCGCTGAAAATCGCCCGCCAAAATCGACCGATGCTCAAATTCGCCGATTTTCGTTACTCCCAATTCCTGCGTCATATTTTAACCTCCTTATATCCGTTCATTTTAAGCCCTTGGGCTATCGCGTTTACAGATTCTTTATAATTTTCTTCGCCCGAATCTACGCCGCTGCTTGCCGAAACTCCGTTAAGCGCGTCCGCGTCCGCTTTAAACGCCGCCAATAAATCGGATTGCCCGGTTTTATTCGCCTTAATTATCTGCAACGCCAAATTTTGCGCGCTAATCGGATTTTCGACAAGCGCCTTTTTTACCAAATCCGAATAACCGCAACTGTCGGCAATATCCAAAATCGCTTTTATTCTCGCTCTTTCTTTCATAACGCCTTCGGCTTTTATAGCGTTATAAAGTTTCGGATTGGAAGCAAGTAAAGCGGCTTTCTTTTTATTGCCGTCTTTCGCGTCTTCTTCCTCTTCCTCTTCTTCCTTTTCTTCGTCGTCTTCCTCTTCGGGCTTGGAATCTTCCGCCTTTGTCGCCTT
Source organism: Chitinivibrionia bacterium (assembly GCA_009787445.1). GTDB lineage: Bacteria > Fibrobacterota > Chitinivibrionia > Chitinivibrionales > Chitinivibrionaceae > WRFX01. The sequence goes on from WRFX01000094.1 coordinate 2,012, forward strand.
TTTGGCTTTTGAGGAATCCTCTTCCTCATCCTCGTCCTTCGGCTTATTGTCCTCCGCCTTCGATGCCAAAGCCGCAAATACGGCTTTCTCCTTTTTCGCTTCGTCTTCGTCCATAAACGAATCTCCTTTCGATAACTTGTTTATAATACCTTCCAAATTGCCTATTCCGTCAATCATTCCGACTTCAAGGGCAGTTTGTGCGAGAAATAAACCGCCTTTGCCAAAATTTTCTTCAACGTAATCCTTACTTTTGCCGCGATTTTGCGCCACCGATTCTATAAAAATATCCGCAAATTCGTCCAATTCCTTTTGCAACGCGGCTTTGCCTTCTTTTGAATTCGGGGCTAACCGCTTATTCGGCGACTGCGAACTTACGACCTCGTAATCCTTTAACCCTTCTTTCTCCCTTTTTTGAGAATCGTCCGTCCATGAACACACGACTCCCAAACTTCCGACCAACGCCGTTTTGTCCGCTATTATTTTATCCGCCGCGCTTATAATCCAATACGCCGCGCTTGCTCCAAGTCACGACACATACGCGATTATTGGTTTTACACCCCGCGCCGCGCGTATCTGATTCGCAAATTCGTTTATACCCGTTATGTTTCCGCCGGGGCTGTCCGTGTGCAGAATTATCGCCTTAACGTCCGGCGCGTTTAACGCTTCGCCGAAACGCAAAGCCAACGTTTCTACCGAAGAGGCGCCGGAAATCTCCGTAAAAATATCCGCCTTCGGAAAAATTACTCCGCCGATATTCAATATCGCCACTCCGTCGCGGATATAAACTTTTCCGCTTTCCCGTTTTACCGCGGGAGTTGCCAAAACGGCTTGCCTGTCGCTTAAATTCCTGTTGGCGACCGCAATGATAGTGTCCAAATAGTCGGGAACAATTGCCCATCGTCCCGCAGAAATGGCGTTTAATATTCTTACAGGTATATTATCGCTCATATAGAATCCTCAGAATTTTCTTTTCCGTACGGCAAATTGAAACTTTCCGCTATACGTTTCTCGTCCGCCTGCGCTCTGGCTATGTCTTTGTAGTCCATTCCCGTAAGTTTGCTCGCTTCTACCTGTTTCGTGCTGAATCCGTACTCGACGAGCATATTTGAAGCCGTAACTTCTTTAACCGGGTCGATAGAGCCCATAGTTTCTCCTATGAAATACGCGCCCGAATACGCGAATCTTACTCTCGGATTGCTCAAATATCCCGGCGCTTGCACATAACCTTTGATTACCGCCTCCGTAAGCCATTCCTTGTATATCGGCTGGCAAAAATCCTTATCGAAATTTTTTCTCTCGATTAAAACGGTCTTGAAGAAATCAAGCATCGCCGCGCGGCTTGCGGAGTAACTGCTCGAAAAGTGCTTTATTAAAATCTCGAAAGGAATGCCCACGCCCATTCCGATTTGTTTAATGTTCGACAAAAAGAACGGGTCGTATTGCGGAGAAGGGCGGGAGGCGTTTACGATTTGCAATTCTTCGCCGGGCGCGCCGTCTATCCAAGTGCCATTTCCAAGTTTGTAATTATTCTCCCTCTCCCAAGGCGGAGTAACGGGATTGCCGTTTTCATCGTGGTAGAAATCCATATTCGCGCCCGTTGCAATAACGTCGCCTGTCGGACGTTTTATAAAAACGGATAACATCGCATTGACTACCGCCGCCTGCAATTCCGCCTCGTTGTATTTACTGATTTGTTTTAACGTGTCGATTATCGGCGCGAACGCGGGAACTCCGCGGCTTTGTCCGATTCTGTTTGCTTTCATCAAATGCAAAACGTTCCTTCGCCCCGTCGCAGGACCGTAAAAAGGAACTCGCTTCCAAACGGGTCTGTAATTATTAAACGATAAATATATCGTGCCGGGATGTATGCTTCTTATATGAACGGCAAGAGGAACGCCGTTTTCCGAGTATTCGATGCCGCCTCTTATTTTATCGGTATCGGGCAAATCGTTGTGATTAGTTATGCGCTCCGCTTCTATCAACTGAATCCGTAAATCGTAAGGCATCATAGGACGTTGAACGTAGGGCAGCAGAACAAAGCAATCGCCTCCGCAAAATTTCTCTTTAAACGCCAAATATTGCAAGCCGCCGAAATCCAATCTGCGTGAAAAATCGCATTCGGCGCTTTCGCTCCAAAGTTTAAATTCCAATTCGGTTTTTTCCTGCCATTGTATCGCCTCTTCGTCCGAAATGTCGATAAATCCTTTGTCGATAGCGCACTGAAAACGCAGTCCCGAACCGATTACGCCGTCCGTCATGGTCTTAAGCGTTCCCGTCGCGGCGGGAGCGTTGCGGGCTAAATCGCGAGAACGTGTGCGAAGCGTATCAAGAGCCGAAAGCGTATCGGTATCGGCGTCGCCCGAAGAAGCAAACCAGTCCAAAAGAGAGGTCTTGTCGCTTGCGCCCGTATAAGGCGAGCGAATCGTCGCGCTTGCTTTACGACTCACCGCAGCGTTATTTGCAGAAGTTTTTTGTTCCATAATCACGTGTTCAAAGGAATTACGCGACGGATTATGCGCCCGCCGCTTCCCGTTAATTGTGCCAATACCTATTCCCAGTATTGAAGCGCTTTTAATATTTCAGACAAATTTTCACGGGTAAAACTTTGTCCGCCGATGGTATATGACTTGCCGCCGCGCAGTAGTGTCTTCTGCGCTTCCACATATAAATCACGCATTTGTTCCGCTTCTTTTGCGCACTCCTGCAAAGTCATAAACGCTCCTTTTATAACGTTTTCGTAAAAAAAACGTCAAAAGCTAATGATTTTTCGGGAAATCAGGAAATTATTTTAGGTATATTTATTTTTTTTCGTAAGATAACTATTTTTGAGAATACGTTTTCGGCAAATATTATTTTATAATTGCTTTATATCTTTTTCTATGAATTTTATGAGAGGTCATCTTATGGCATTAGTTTTAGGTGTATTTCTTTTATTCAGCATATTTGCAGGGTATACTAATTTGTTTGACTTTATGATCCCCAACAATTATAATGATAATACTCTTTATTCAATTATACTTACGCCTATTACTTTTATAGTACTTGAGGTATGTCGTGAAACGTTGATGAAATATGAACACTACTATACAGCATGGTTTAATTGGTTAATTTTTCCTATATTAATAATTTTTTATTTCGGTTTTTTGGCAGGGTATATGTGGTTATTTAAAATATGGACACCAAATTTTTTCATTTATTCAATTATTCTTGCAAACATTACTTTTGGAATACTTTTTGCTATGCATAAAAAATGGCTTGACTCTACACATTCTTATAGTTGTGGACCAGGTGAATATGGAGCAGGACCTTGGTGTTGAACTTTGCGCATTCTTCCTCCGTTATAGTGGTGAACATTGTTTTTAGGACATTTAGGTGATGTTTAAACAATTATATAATTCTCAAAATTTTTAAATATATATGCCGTCCACGCGGCTTTTTTTGAAATTCGTATTTTTTGTAAACGTCGCGGCAGGTTTTGAATTCGCGGTTTCAACTTCGGGATTATCCAGTTTCGCGGCAGGTTTCACAATAATCGAATTTCTGTTGTATCTTGCCGCCAATGCATCCCAATTCGGATTCAGAAATCTAATAGCCACGAGATTATAAACCGCCAAGTCCAAACCCTCGTTGCGCACGCCGTTGGGTTTCCACCATTGCAGTTTTTTATAACCGCGACGATAGACAACAATTCTGCGCTCGCAGGTAAGAGACGCGAAATAAGCCGCGTCGTATCCCGCTTTTTCACTATCGGGAAAATGAAAGTATCCCGGTCCTTCGGCTTCGATTCTCAAACGCGCATAAATCAATTCCTTCGCCTTATCGACGCCCACTATAAATAACGCGCAATGGTTGCGGGTATTGCGATGCGGCTTGCGCATTATCGGCGCGGAGGACTGCGAGCCGCCTTTGAGCGCGAAAACGCGCATTCTCTCCCGCGGAAGCGTGTAATTATATACCGTGTCCGTCGCCGCGTCTATTCCGCCGCTGTCAATCATTACGCAGGCGATTCGCATTTCAAGTCCGTCCTCCCGACGAAATCCTTTTATCCGCAATTCGTCCAATCTTTGCCAAACGCTCGGAAAATCAGGGTCTATACTTTGCAGTTCCGTCGTCGGTCCTTCTATCCTTCCGTATTCGATTCCCCAACTTTCTTCGGCTTTTCCCCAACCGCGAACTTCGTATTCAAGCCGCGTTTTCTGAACGTCAACAGCCATAGTAAGTATAAGCGCTCCGTTAGGAACTTGCGCCTGATACTGTTCTATCCGACGAGTAAGGTATTCTTTGGCGATATGTTCTCCCTGTTCTTCCCACGGCAAACCGAGAACGGTATTCATAAATACCTGTTTCTCTTCGGGGTCGTTTCCCGCTTCTTCAAATTTTTTGGCTATGTCCGCCCACGACAGCCAGCCGACAGGCGCGTATAACGACGAAATATGAAAGCCCGCCCGACTGTGTCCCGGATTTTGAGCCACCCATTTCCCCTTTTGTAACATTTCGCTTTTTTTGTATTCGGGTATTCCCGTATTGCAATAAGGGCAGTGCAAAAGAACGTCGCGGTAAAATCTGCGCGTCCATCGTAATTGCTCAAACTTGATTTCAAAATATCCTCCGTCAGGCACGGCGGAAGAACCGCTACAATAAGGACACGGAACTTTATAGACCCTTTGGTCGCTATCAAGATAAAGTTTCCAAATCCTCGACGTTTATTTGAGCGTAGGAGTAGAAACGTAAAGAATTTTAGCGTTCGGAAACGTCGAAGTACGGGCTTTTACCAAGTTCAGAGGGTCGCCCTCGTCTCCGGCGCTTAACGGATAGCGGTCGACTTCGTCGCAAGCGACATTGCCTATCGGCATGGAAGATAAAGCCGCAGGAGAATTTGCGCCGCTCAAAACCGTATAGCCGCCCGGATATACTTTTTCCAGCAAACTGTCTCCGCTGTTTTTAGGTATTATATTTTTCAGCGGCTCGCACATTTTTAACGACGGCGCGAATCGCTGTTTTGAAAATCTTATCGCAACTATATCAGTGGGCTGTAAAATCAAAAAAGAACCGGGCAGTAAATTCATAATATACATTACCCAATTCATTATTATTTCGGTAAATCCAAGTTGCGAACCTTTGGCTACTACTATCTCTTTTCGCTTGCTACTCGGAGACAATTCGTTCATAATCTCCACAAGATACGGCGTTCTTTCGTTATTCCACGCGCCCGGACTCGCCGAACCGCTCGGCGGCAATACGCGATAACGCTACGCCCACTCCGCTATGCTTATTAGCGGCTGCGGTTTCAGAACATCGAACACGCCTTTCCAAAACGGGCGGTCGTCATTGCGGTATTTGTTTCGCAAGAAATTTTACCTCGCCCGGAAGGAATGCGTCCGGACGGAATTCCGAAGGGTCTATTTCCAACGCCCTGCTAATTTTAAGCGCCGCTTCAACGCTAATTTTTACTAAATTCGCCTGCTGTCTTATATACTCTCTGCTGACTCCCATTAACTTTGCGGCATCCGCGTAACTTAATTTCCGTTCGTCCAATAATTCCTATAATTTACTTTTTAACATTTTAATCCTCTTTAAATATAAGTAAACTTGTTATAAGTTACTAATATAGCATTTGCGCGCTTACTTTGTCAAGTAAAAATAAATATTATATTATTTTATTATTGTTCCGTTTGTTCTGAAATTCCGCAGCGTTTGCGAATTTCAATTATCAGTAAATTGGTCTCTGCCGCGTGATTTTGCGTTTCGGCGATATTTTTTGTCGCTTCATATTGGCGAATAACTTTTTTGGAATCAAATAATTTTTCTTTCTTCTCATTTATTTCCGCAAAACTAAATCGTCCTGTCCTAACACCTTTCGCAAATGCCGACGGCGTCATTCCAAGTATCTTTGCCATATCGTTATTTTTAACTAAATTTTTCATAAAGCAAATATAATATTTGACGTATACAACTCATCGGGAAAATTAAAAACGAATATGAAAAAAACACACCGGCAATATGCCGAAAGATATTTTACGTTCGCCCGTTATTTTTTGCAACGGCTCGCAACTGTCGCACGCCGGTAGAACTGCAAAAAGTAGAACGGTAATAGAAAGAAATGATTTATATTTATTGAGCGAATTAAATAATGCGGATTTTGAGATAAATACGGAACGCGGAAACGTGCCAACCGTGAATTTTTTCATAAAAAGCAAAGAAGATAAAACGGTTTTAGTAGTTGTTAAAAATTTTGAAAAATTTACGGCAAACACAAAAAACAGCAGTATAATAACATTTTATTACAAATAATAAAGAGTAATCTATTGCCGTTTAGATTACTCTTTTTGCCCGCAACTGTCGACAATAATTAAAATCGGCTTATTGTAGATGTTGTTTAGCGGCACAATATAAATATACTATTTTTTTCAGAAAAATTGCAAGGGGAACCTAAAAAAAATATTATTTTTTTGCAAGGCATCGATTGTATTGCTCTATTAAAAATAGTTCGTTAGACAACGACAATATAAAAATTCTGTCTTCTTTATAAGCGTGTCCCAATTCTAACGCCCAATTTTTTAAGTATTGATTTTTGTCGCATATCGGCTCAGGAAATTCAAAATCACTATCTTTAAGAAAAGAAATAAATCCCGAATCTTTGTAGTTGTGATTATTACGAACAATCATAAAATGCATTATTCCCAAACCAGCGAGAATTGCAATCTTTTCTTTAATCAAATTGCTATTATAGTCATCAATATTCAAATCTAATTCATTCAGGACGGATATCATAAAGCAAGCGGCGCATTTGTGTCTGTCTAAAAGCAAATCGTTTTTGTGTTTCATATATGACGCTTTAGCGTAAAAATTTACGTCCGAATAGTTACGAAGCATTTTGCTCTTTGATTTTGTAAAATCCCGATATAAAGTAGTATAGAATTCAATACCGACTTCTTCTTTTACTTTTTCTAAAAAAACATCAAATAATGTGTTAAAATTTGCTTCTTCCACTATATGTCACCACGAATTATCTTTTAGTATGCGTAAATTGGGAAAGAAAAATTTTTCCCCGTTTTTTCTCGCTTCTTTTAAAAGCGTGTTAAGTTCAACATCGTCATTGTCGAACTTGTAATATTCGTTGCCAAAATTCCTATTGTCTTTGTGCCTTATACTACTAATTCCTTGCGGATTTTCTGTTTTAATCATTTTTTTTACCTCACCAATTAAAAGGTCTAATTAAATTTGCGGTTAATTAAATTTATCATATATAAATATAATAAATTTTAGACCTTTTTCCCTGTTTTTTGTGCATTTTTGTGCATTTTTGTGCATTTTTGTGCATTTTTTATTGTATTTTTACAAATTTTGGTAAAATTATATCACAATTTGTAAAAAAAGACAACCCGCTTTTCAACGAATTGTCTCAAAAAAACATTCAAATCTCGTGTTAAATTTTTTTTCACCTCGCTTCTAAAATACGTTCTCTCATCTTATAATGTGCGCAACTATTAGCCGAATTGGCATAAATCGTCACATTTTTTCCACCGCAGGCGACGGTCGCCCCGCAGCCGTTTGAAAACTTATTGCAGTTTCTACAAATCGCGCAAACTTCGTCTTCTCGGTATTTGTCTTTCTCATCCATTTTTCACGCTCCTTTTTTCCCAATCCACCGCGGGATTTACGTATTTATACCCGATAACTCCCGCCGATTCAAGCCGCACTTTGTCAATGCTTTCGTAATAGTTCATAAACATTCCGTAACGCTCGTTTCCTCTGCTGTTCATCGCCTCGCGATGCATAATTTCAAGTAAACGGTTAAACAGCGGAGTTGCCTCTTCGCTTAAACTAATCAACTTTTCCATTTTTTCACCTCTCTTTCTTTACCCACGCCGAACACGCGGGGGCGCCGTTTCGGCAACTGTTCACAAGATAAGGGCAAATTACCCTGTCCTCGTCGTCGCGGTAAGAATACCCGCAATTTTCACAAGTTTTTTCGTTCATTTTTTCGCCTCTCTTTCGGGATAATCCCGTTCTTTCGCCGAAATAAATATCGGCTCTTTGGTTCCATTGCGTTTACGCAAATATCTGCACCATCCTGCCTGACGACAAATGCCGCAACATTTTACATAATTCATTTTAATCTTTTCCGGTTTGATATAAGACGCCAAAATATCGCAAAAGCGAAATTTTTTACAGTTAATCGCGCACAGGCAAACGTTATTTATTGTGCCGTTATTGCTTCTGTGAATTGTAGCGTCAACGTGTTCGCAGCGATATTGGCAGTATTTCTGTTCTATACTGTGCTGAAAATTCGTTATTTTTGCTTCACTCATTTTTTACTCCTTTTCGTAAAATTTACGTTCGTTATATTCGGGAAACATTGGAATATGTTCGTCGCTTTTTTTTGCAGGCGACGCCATTATGTATTGGACGTAGCGCAAAGTTTTGTTAAATTTTTTCGCCAAATCCTTGTCGCTTTGTCCGACGGAACAGCGGCGAATATATTCCTTTTCCATTTCCGTAATATTTTTTTTGGGGAAGAATTGCGGAATGCCGTCGAAAAACTTGAACGTTTTTATCGCCGCTTCGACGCCGACGATTTCCGCAAGGTCGGCAATGTCCGCGACAGGTATTTCGTCGGGAGAATCGTACTCCGCCGCAAGTTCTTCTATCCATTCGTAATCTGCGAAACGCTGCATATTTATCATTCCGCCCCCCCCCCGTTACGATAC
>WRFX01000095.1 GCA_009787445.1 Chitinivibrionia bacterium
GGGGGGGGGGGGGGGTACTACCCTCTCGTACCTTATTATTCATAAGAATAAAATATAATGCGGCGCACACCAAAGATGTACTAAAATCGTTAAAATTGCGAAAATTGTTTTTCATACCGTATTTCCTTTCATTCTTTTTTGTTTGTTTTTTAAGTTGTTTGAGTTAGTTTCTGATAATAAATATAATATATGTTTATATGAGAATGCGAAAAAAAATTACAAAAAACATATAATTTTCAATGCAAATTCAATAAATTTCGTATCGCTAATTCGCCAAAAATTATTTTCTTACTAAAAAAGGACAATAATAAATATTATTATGAATTTTAATTGGAAGAAAAATGCGGCGTTGTTTTTAATCGGGCAGGCGTTATCGCTTTTTGGAACTATGGTCGTGCAATACGCTATTTTGTGGCACGTCGTATTAAAAAGCCAATCGGGAACAACAATGACCGTTTTTACGATAATAGTGCTTCTTCCGATGGTCTTTATTTCGCCGTTTGCGGGCGTTTGGGCTGACAGATTTAATAAAAAAATTATCATAAACATATCGGACGGCGCAGTCGCTTTGTTCAGTTTAATCGTGGCGATTTGTCTTATAAACGGAATTGACAGTTACGCCGTTTTACTGGTTTGCGCTTTTGTGCGCGCTCTCGGACAAGGAGTTCAAACGCCGACGGTAAGCGCTTTTATTCCCGAAATAATTCCCGAAAAACACTTAACGAGAATAAACGGATTTCAAAGCGGCATACAATCTTTTATCACTTTTGCAAGTCCGATGTTGGGAGGCGCGTTAATGACTTTTGCGCCGTTGGAATACCTATTTTTTCTCGATGTTTTTACCGCCGCGATAGGCGTAAGTATCGTGTTCTTTTTTGTGAAAGTTCCCGCGAAAAAAATAACGGAAGCAAAAATCGTAAAATCCGAAAAAATAGAATATTTTAGCGATTTCAAGGAAGGATTAAAATACATACGTCGCAACAAATTTATATTGAAACTCATTATATTTTTTGCGATTTATCTTTTTCTGTTTTCTCCCGCGGGATTATTGACGCCTCTTCAAGTGGTAAGAAATTTCGGAGAAGACGTTTGGCGGCTTTCGGCAATAGAAATAGCGTTTTCGCTGGGAATGATGGCGGGCGGTCTTCTTATAGGAATGTGGGGCGGCTTCAAAAATCACGTTTTTTCTATGACGATTTCCTGTGTGTTATGCGGAATTTTATCCGTCGGATTGGGGCTTGTTCCGAATTTTTGGCTGTATCTCTGCATAATGGTGACAATAGGAGTAACTATGCCTTTATTCAATACGCCCGCAATGGTTATATTGCAGAGTACGGTGGAACCGTCTTTTATGGGAAGAGTTATTTCGGTTTTTACAATGGTATCGAGTTCCGTAATGCCGCTCGCTATGCTTATTTTTGGACCGCTCGCGGACGTAATTTCAATAGATATACTTCTTATAATAACGGGTTTATTGGTAATTTTTATGAGCGTTCAACTTAATAAATTAAAAATTGAAGATTATAAACAAAAATAAAAAGGACGGGAATTTCTTCCCGCCCTCGATACGACAATAAAAGTGAACCCGTTATCCTTAAATAACGCTAAAAAGTATTTCTCCGTAAGTCGGTAAAGTCCAGTATTTTTTAGCCGTAATCGTTTCAAGTTCGTCCGAAATTAGTCGAAGTTCCGACATCGCCACAAACACGTTATCGCGATAAAATCTCGCTTTTTCGGTTATTTCTCTGTCGGATTTCGCTTCAATTATCGCGTTTTCAAGCGCGTCCAATTTTTTCAGCAAACAGGAAGTTAAAGTCGAAATTCTTTCCAAAAGTCGTTCTTCAAGCGAAACGTCGAATTTGCCGCCGATGGTCTTCTTTTTCTCCAAAAGTTTGGCAATTTCGCTCTGATACGAAATACAAAAATGAATTATTTCTTTTCTTACCATATCCGCCATCGTAAGCGCTTCTATGTGAAGTTGTTTGCAATAACTTTCCAAAAGAATTTCGTAGCGCGAATGCAGTTCGGGTTCGGTAAAAACGTGATGTTGCGTAAAAAGTCCGACGCTTTTTTTGCTGATAAACGCGGGAAGCGCGTCGACCGTCGTTTTAAGATTTGAAAGTCCTCTGCGTTTTGCTTCTTCTACCCATTCGCCGGCGTAGTTATTGCCGTTGAAAACTATTCTTTTGTGCTTGTGAAAAGTTTCTTTTACGAGCGTCGCCAAATCCTGATTAAAGTTTTTTGACTTTTCAAGTTTGTCGGCAAATTCGCGCAAGGTTTCTGCCACTGCCGTATTCAATACGATGTTTGGACCCGCCGCCGAAAACATTGAACCGAGCATTCTAAATTCAAATTTATTTCCCGTAAAAGCAAACGGAGACGTGCGGTTTCTGTCTGTCGCGTCTTTGGGGAAATGCGGCAAAACCGTTACTCCTATTTCAACTTCGCTTTTTACTTTGCCCTTATACGCGCTTCCGCTGTCTATGGCTTCAAGAATATCGGTAAGTTCGTCGCCCAAAAACATAGAAACAATAGCGGGAGGCGCTTCGTTTGCGCCAAGACGATGGTCGTTGCCCGCGCTCGCCGCCGAAACTCGCAATAAATCCTGATATTCGTCGACCGCTTTTATTACCGCTACCAAAAACAGTAAAAATTGCGCGTTTTCATAAGGCGTTTCGCCCGGTTCAAGCAAATTCATTCCCGTATCCGTTCCCATAGACCAGTTGTTATGTTTGCCGCTTCCGTTTACTCCCGCAAACGGTTTTTCGTGCAAAAGACACGCCAAATTGTGCTTGTTTGCGACGCTTTTCATAAGTTCCATAGTGAGTTGATTGTGGTCGGTCGCTATGTTCGTATTCATAAAAACGGGAGCGAGTTCGTGCTGTGCGGGCGCGACTTCGTTATGTTTCGTTTTCGCATAAACTCCCAATTTCCACAACTCCTCGTCAAGTTCTTTCATAAAAGCGGACACTCGCGGCTTAATGCAACCGAAATAGTGGTCTTCGAGTTCTTGACCTTTCGGAGGAAGCGCGCCGAAAAGCGTGCGACCCGTATAAATCAAATCTGGACGTTTCAGGAAAAGGTCTTTGTCGATAAGAAAATATTCCTGTTCAAGCCCGACGGTCGTATTTACGCGCTGCGCGTCCGTGTTCGAGAAAAGTTTGAGTATTCGCATCGCCTGTTTGTCTAACGCTTCCATCGAGCGAAGAAGCGGAGTTTTTTTGTCTAACGCTTCGCCGCTGTATGAACAAAAAGCCGTAGGAATACACAAAGTTCCGTCTTTGATAAACGCATACGAAGTCGTATCCCAAATGGTATATCCTCGCGCTTCAAAAGTGGCGCGCAAGCCGCCGGACGGAAAACTCGACGCGTCCGGCTCGCCTCTCACCAATTCTTTGCCCGAAAATTCCATAATAATTCTGCCGCCCGATATTGGCGATATAAAACTGTCGTGCTTTTCGGCGGTAGTTCCCGTCATCGGCTGAAACCAGTGCGTAAAGTGAGTCGCGCCTCTTTCGACAGCCCAATCCTTCATCGCGTTTGCCACTGAATTGGCAATATCGGGTTCCAAATGCTTGCCAAGCGACATCGTTTTTTTCAATTTCTTAAAAATGTCTTTTGGCAAACGCGCCTGCATAACCGTTTCGTTAAAAACCATACTTGCAAACAGAGTCGAAATATCTTTCATAAAAGAATCCTCCTTTTTATTTTCTTTTTAATCTTTGTCCTGCAAAGCGTCGTATCCTTCTTCTCCCGTGCGGACTTTAATCACGTTTTCTACGCCGTAAACAAAGATTTTTCCGTCGCCGATATTGCCCGTATAAAGCGCTTTTCTTACGGCTCCGATAATTTGTTCTACCGGAACTTTGCTCACTACAATCTCAACTTTTACTTTCGGCAAAAGTTTGCTTGTAAGTTGAACTCCGCGATAATATTCAGCCGCGCCTTTTTGCATTCCGCAGCCCAAAACTTGCGTAACCGTCATTCCCGTTATGCCGATTTTGTCCAAAACCCATTTGAGTTGTTCAAATTTATCCTGTTTTGTGATAATAACGACTTTCGACATTTTCGCGTTCGGATTTGAATTATTTACGACGGGAATCGCTTCGTTTGCCGATACGGGAGACAAGCCCTGTGTGGAATCCGCTTCGTCAGCCATAATCATAAAGTCGGCGTATCCGCTGATTAAACCGTGTTCTGTGGAATCGAGTCCTTTAATTTCGTCTTCTTTCGGTGCGCGCAACAAGTTAAATTTCTTTAAGAGTAAAAACGTCGCGCCGACGGTAACAAACGTCCAAGCGGCAATAGTCAATACGCCAAGCGCCTGAATGCCCAACAATTCAAAACCGCCGCCGTAAAACAGACCCGCCGCTTCGGATATTACGTTTTCTACTTCCGTTACTTTATCCGATACGACGACTAAACCGTTTACTACTTCCGTAACGGTTTCTTCTACCGCCGTTATCGCGACAATCGGTTTTGCAAACAATCCGACAGCCAATGCGCCCCACACGCCGCAAACTCCGTGTACCGCGACCGCTCCTACGGGGTCGTCAACGTGAAGTTTTAGGTCTATAAATTCTATCGCCAAAACTACCAAAATACCCGCGACTAATCCGATGAGAATCGCGCCCAACGCGTCAACGTTAGAGCAAGGAGCCGTAATTGCGACCAAACCTGCAAGCGCGCCGTTAAGCGACATAGAAACGTCGGGTTTTCCGTTTTTGAACCAAGTAAGAAACATCGCGGCAACCGCTGCGGTAGCGGGAGAAAGCGTCGTCGTTAAAAATATGGAGCCAAGTTGCGGCAAATTTCCAGCCGCCGCGCCGTTAAATCCGTACCAGCCAAACCACAAAATAAAGCATCCGAGCGCGCCAAGCGTTATGGAGTGTCCGGGAATTGCGTGAGCGGTTTTTTTGCCTGTTTTTGCGTCGACGGAATATTTTCCGATACGAGGACCAAGCACCGCCGCGCCGATAAATCCTGAAATTCCGCCTACCATATGAATAGCCGCCGAACCCGCGAAATCGATGAAGCCCAAATTTGCAAGCCAGCCGTTTCCGTTCCATACCCAGCCCGCTTCAATAGGATAAATTACCGCGCTTATTATTACGCTATAAATGCAATAAGCGGTAAATTTTGTGCGTTCCGCCATCGCTCCCGACACGATAGTCGCGGCGGTCGCGCAGAACACAAGGTTAAAGATGAAGCCGGAATAATCAAAGTTGTTGAAATCGTTGAAAATTCCCAAATTCGGAACTCCAATGAAACCGAACAGGTAATCTTCGGCGCACATAATGCTAAAACCGATTAGCGCAAAAAATAGCGACCCTAAAGAAAAGTCCGCTAAATTTTTCATAATGATGTTGGCGGCGTTTTTAGCGCGAGTAAATCCCGCTTCCAACATCGCAAAACCGCACTGCATAAAGAACACCAACGCTGCTCCCATCAAAAACCAGATACCGAAATCCATAAAAAATCCTCCCTTAAAAAAGAATAAAAAAAGCGCTGCGGGACTACTTGCCCACAGCGCCTTTGCTGTTAAAAAACCTTAATTTCAATATTCTTAAATGCCGCAATTCTTCGTCGAATCGCAAATAACGACAGGAAAATACTATTGTTAGTACGCAAATGTCAAGAGTTTTTGAAATTTTTTTGAAAATTGTGAACATTTCTACGGGAAAAATTATAAAAACTTGTCGCGGTTTTTGTAATTTACAATTAAAACAATACAACTTCACAATATCTCCATAACTTTTTATTATACTTTCTCGTATAAAAACAAAAAAATAAGGAGTTTTAATTATGGACGACGCGTTAAAAACGGAAAAATTAAGAATCGGCGGTATGACTTGTATGCACTGTCAAAACATTATCGAAAAAAATCTTAAAAACACGGACGGCGTGCAAAACGTCGCGGTAAGTTATAAGGCGGGAACGGCGACTATTACGTATAAAACCGACGTCGTTTCCATAGAAAAAATACGCTCGATTATCGAAGAAACGGGTTACGTCGTATTGCCCGCAAACAGCGCAAACGGCATAAGCGAATCGAATATTCATCGAGTCGCGGGATTTTTAATATCGATTGCCGCGCTTTATATGCTTTTGGATTATTTTGGCGTTTTAAACGTTCTTGTTCCAAGTCAGTTGGCGGATAGTAGATTAGGATACGGAATGCTGTTCGTTATCGGCTTAATAACTTCCGTGCATTGCATTGCGATGTGCGGCGGCATAAATTTATCGCAAAGCATTCCGCTTCCGCAAGAAAGCGCGCAAAACGAAAATCAAAGCAAAATTTCTGCGTTTATTCCCGCGTTTATGTATAATTCGGGACGAGTCGTTTCTTACACGGCAATAGGATTTGTTTTGGGATTTGTCGGTATGCTTTTTGGCGGAGACGGCTCAAACGTCGGCTTGTCCGTAACGACGCAGGGAACGCTAAAACTTGTCGCGGGCGTATTTATGGTAATTATGGGAATAAATATGCTGAATATATTTCCTTGGATGAGAAGCATTATTCCGGGAATGCCGAAAATTTTTAACGGAAAAATAAATATCGGCAAAAAAACTCCCGCAGGAGTGAGACCTTTAATCGTCGGACTTTTGAACGGATTTATGCCTTGCGGACCGCTGCAATCTATGCAAATTGTCGCGCTTGTATCGGCAAATCCGCTTGCGGGCGCGTTTTCTATGTTTCTGTTTAGTTTGGGAACCGTGCCGTTAATGCTTGGACTCGGCTCCGTCGTTTCGGCGCTTGGCAGAAAATTTACCGCAAACGTAATGGCTATCGGCGCGACTTTGGTCGTCGTACTCGGTTTGGCAATGCTTTCGCAGGGAACTTCGCTTTCGGGAATTATGCCGTCCGATATGCTTACCGTGCTTATTGTCGCGTTGTGCGTAATCGGTATCGTGTCGGGAGTTCCGTACAAAAAGCAATATTTTAAGATTGCTTCGGTTAGCGTTTCGTTTTTAGCCGCCGTAATCGTTTTAATAGCGTTTCATCACGTAAACGTAGGCGCGGCGCCTGTTTCGGCAAGCAATTCGGGCGCGGCAAAAAAAGAAACCGCCAAATCCGCGAGTAAAGTTCAAATAATAAACAGCACTTTATATCCTAACAGATATCCCAATATTACGGTTCAGGCGGGAACTCCCGTAAAATGGATTATAGACGCGCCGCAAGGAAGCATTAACGGCTGCAACGACAGAATAAACATTCGCGAATACGGCATAATGAATTATAAGTTTAAATACGGCGAAAACGTAATTGAATTTACGCCCACCCAAACGGGCAGAGTGCAATACAGTTGCTGGATGGGAATGATTCGCGGAACAATTACCGTCGTCGATTCGGAAGCGGGCGCTAAAAATCAAAACGCGGAAACTTTTTTTCCGATAGACCCGCCCGCCATAAACAAGCCAAAACCGTCGGGAGTAAAAATATCGGCTGAAAAATTGGCTATCGCAAAAATTATCGACGGTCTTCAAGAAGTAACGATAAACATAAGCGATTCGGGCATAAGTCCCGCCGTAGTCGTTATGCAAACGGGAATAAACACAAAGTGGATTATAAACAACACGTCCGACGATATTAGTCATTACACGCTACTTTTTCCTGCGTACAATATGCAGGTTCCGCTTAAAAAAGGCGAAAATCCGCTTGGAATCAGACCGACGGACAGTTTTCCGTTTTCCACTTCAAACAACGCGCATTACGGATACTTAAAAGCGGTCGGCGATATTGCGGCTATCGACACGAATGCTATCAAAGCGGAAGCGAGAAATATTGAAACGCTTATATATCCGCCCGAAACGTTTGGAAGCGGCAGAGGCGGCGGAGCAAGGTGTCATTGACGAAATTTCAATAAAAAAATTTGGCAGCGGAAGAAGGATTCGAACCCTCGACACCGGGAACCAGAATCCCGTGTTCTGACCAACTGAACTATTCCGCTGTGAAGAATTACGCAGGAAAATATTTAATTTGCGCGTAATTTGTCAAGAAAAAACTCGCGAAATTTGTGATTTTCTTATATTTTTTCAAATACAAAAAAAGGGACGTATCTCGCCGATACGCCCCCAAAACAAAAACACAATCTACAAAATTTTGCAATCGCAAATTTAGATTATTGTTACTAATCCCAATTTCTATTGATTCCAAAATAATTAAACTGAACGTCAAAATAGTTGTCGCGGTTTTCGCCGTCGTTATTCATCCCGATTGAAAAACCGACTACTTTTGAAAGGTCAAGGTCGTATTTTGATTCGTCTTCCTCCGACAAATTTATCTGCGTAAAATCTTTTTTAGTAAGAGATACGCCTACAAAATTTCCCGGTTCTAATTGCGCCGCATAACCGTGATTCGCATTAAAAGCGGGCGACTCGTCGTTCAACACAAGTTGTATCGGTCTATCGCAAGTATAGGTTAAACGAATCGCAAATTTTTCTTTAAGAAACTGATTGTCGTCTACCCATATATTCATACTTGCATTGGGACGAGGGTCATTGTTGTTTGGAATATCGGCAGTCCAATAAATTCGTCGTCCTTTTTGTATGCCGGTGTTCTTTATTTCTCCGCCGTCGCTTCCGAGATAATACCAGTTTCCGCTAGCCATATTACCCCATTTGTCCATCTCAAATTTTTCGTTTCCAATATAATTTTCCGACAACAAATCGATATCAGGGGCAATGGAACTTCCAATTACGACGTAATACCAATATTTTTCCGTAACGTCAAGGTCTCCGATTTTCACGCTGGTGGTAGTGTCGTAAGTATTTCTGTATTTGAAATTCTTAAAATCGAGTTCGCCTTTGAACTGTCCGTTAAATTTTATTTTCCCGTTAATTATAGTTTCGCTCGTCCTGTTCCCGCCTGATGATTTGTCAAAAAACGCTTTTGCGTAACCGCCGCCTAAATACAAAATATTCCCGTTTGAATAATCGTGAAACTCAACTTTTTTCGTTCCCGATTCGAGTTCTCCCGCGTTATTGGCTTGCCAGAAATAATCGCCTTTTTCGGTATAATAACCGCTTATTGTTCCGTGTACGAGTTGTTCCCACGTTCCTTTTTCTTCGTTTGCGGCGCGGGGAGCATTGTTGTTTTGAAGTTCCGTAATAAACGCTCTAAAAAAGGAATTTACGTTTTTGTCGCTTATATCTTCTCCCCCGCCTCTATCAGACAAATCTCCGCCCGTAACGCTTGGAACATCGGGCATTGTAATCGTTATTTTCTCGTCGGGATAATCGGTTATGTAGTTGGAGTTCGGATAAAATTCAAAAAGCAAACGTCCGGGCAAATCAAATTTGACTTTAACAGTGTCCGCTTTTAATTTTATTGCCGCGCTGTCGTTTCTAACGACGTCGTTTTTTACGCTGTCGCTTTCAACATAAAAATATCCGCTTTTAACGTGAGATTGTCTATTAGAGCCGTAATGGTCGTATATTGTCGAAACCGTTATGTCTTTAAGAACAACTTTTCCCCGATATTTGCCCGCAAAATTTATCGTTCCGTTTATTTGCGTGGTAAAACCGTTGCTGTGTTGGTACGGTTTTTCAAGAACGCCGACGGAGCCGCCCAAAATCAACTCTTTATGATTTGAAAAATCGTAAATTTTGTATGTTTTGCTATCGTATCCCGTTCCAAATCCGTCCCCTGACTCGCGATACCATTCTTTTTGCCACGAAACGCTTCCCGTCACTTCGACGCGACCTGAATAATCGCCGTATCGCGTATAAGAAACATTGCCCGATTCGGTTTCTTTTTCGTATTCTTCAGGCAACTTATCTTCGCGCAACGCTCTTTGAACGCTCGAATAATTATTGGATTTTTCGAGCGACGAAACAAATTCGCCGGGATTATTGTTAGATTTTTTTACAGCCGAAGCGAACAACTCAATAAATTCTTCCAAATCTTCCGCCGTCGTTACAGGTTTTCCGTCCGTTCTCTTTAAATCTCCGCCGGACGCCGCCGGCGGTTCTTTTGCGATATCTATACCGTCATCGTCATTATCGCCGCATCCCGCAACGAAGAACAATGTACAAAACGCCGCAGAAACGGCGACATACTTGATAACATCAAGTTTTTTCATAAAAACTCCTTTTGTTTTTAATTTTAATTTTGAATTACCCCATACACAAAACGCCGCAAAACAGCGGCATACTTGATAAAAATCAAGTTTTTTTCATAAAAAGCTCCTTTTGTTTAAATTTTAATTTTTGGATTACCGTATAAAAAAACCGCGACGAAAAACCGCGTACTGTTCTCAAAAGAAAAAATTGAAAAAAATATGTTAAGTTTATTTCCCCAAAATTTAAACCCGCAAACTTCGCGGGGGGGGGGG
>WRFX01000096.1 GCA_009787445.1 Chitinivibrionia bacterium
GGGGGTACCGTCTCCTCGTACCTTATTATTCATAAGAATAAAATATAATGCGGTGTGCAACAAAATAGCGAAATTATTTTGAATTTTTTTAATTTTGTTTTTCATACCGTTTTTCCTTTCATTCTTTTTTGTTTGTTTTTTGGGCAATTTTATGGTAAATATAATATTTGTTTTGGGAGAAGTACGGGAAAAGTTAGAAAAAGGTGAATTTTTTTTTAATTGTCGCATTTTTTATTTGCGGAAAAAATTAAATTAAAACTTTTACATTATTGTTTTCGCAAATTGCGGATAATTTGTTGTCGTTTGTTATTAAAGTTGCGTTATACTTTTTTGCAGTTATTACATACATCATATCATAAATTGAATGCCGATTTTCTATTCCTGCGCAAAAAGCGTCTTGCCAAATTTCCTTTGCCGAAATAAAATTATCCACAATATCAATCCCGTTTTGTATATGCTTTAAACATACGTCTTTTGATAATTCTTCGGCAAAATAATATTTAAGCAACGTATTTGAAAGTTCGGACATATATAAATCGGGCGCTAAAATAAACGTAGCTCTTTGCAAAACGTCGTTAAACTTATCCATTTTGGATGTTCCAAGCAAAATCTGCATTATTCCCGATACGTCAAGAACAACCGTCATAAATTTCTCTTTCTCTTTCTTCTCTCATTTCTCTAATTATTTTGACCGAATCAATTTTTTGCGTTTTAGACGAAACATTCATTTCTTTAATTCTATCGAAAACCGCTTTTCTGCGCGCTTTATTTTCAAGCGTTTGAGGCGGCAAACCGTTTTTTAACAGCATAATTACTTTTTGTTCAAAACTAATTTTTTCACGAACCGCTTGCGCTGAAATTTTGTTATAAATATCCGCCGGAAAATCAGTTACTTGCAAAATAGGCATAAATAATCCTTTCGTTAAATTTCCGTTTTTTTGTACGCACATTCCTTTTTAATACAAATATACTATTTGCCGCAGAAACAAAAAAAAACAAAAAGGGACGGATCCCGCAAGTTCCGTCCCCACAAATTTATATTTTTACGGATTTTTTCTCTTTAACGTATGTTCAGTATAAGTTAAAGCGTCTAAACCGTCAAAAACAATAGCGGCATTTTCATCGTAATAGTTGGAATCGCCGCTGTTTTTGTTTTTCTTCATAGCAATAGTATTTTCGTCGTTTGTCCAAGTAAAATTTACGGTTGCCACATTAAAATTGCTACCTCTATCCACTACAAAAGTCCCCGACTTATTTGAACGAAGAGTAATTGTCATTTTTGCGGGATTTTTGCCATAATCAGGACTCTCATAAATAAACTCTTCCTCGAAAACGCCTACAATTTCGCCTGTTTTTCCGTAACCATCGACTAACTCTTTTACATCGCCGTCGCTACAACCTACAAACGCAAACGTGCAAAACGCCAAAAAACCGCAGACCAAAAATTTGGTCAAAAACAAAAAATTAAGTTTCATAGAAACTCCTTTTTAAAAAATTTTAATAAAAAATTGATAAATATGCTAAACCGACGAATCGCCTTTATAGCCAAACGGAAATAAGAAAAATGTAAGAAATGAAAAAAGCGTGAGAAACGAAAAAGAATATTTTTCGCGATATTAAAAAAACAAAAACTTTTTACGAAATTTTGAAAACTATCAAGAATTATCTGGGGGGGGGGTACTACCCTCTCGTACCTTATTATTCATAAGAATAAAATATAATGCGGTACGTACCAAAATAGCGAAATTATTTTGAATTTTTTTAATTTTGTTTTTCATACCGTATTTTCCTTTCATTCTTTTTTTTGCCGCGTTTTTTGGCAAAGTTGAGTTAGTTTCCGGAATAAAATAATATATCGCTATATCGGCGGGCAAGAATTTTTATATATTTCCTAAAATTTTATTGAATATTTTATGAAAAAATTCATAATTTAAAAAAATTCGCATTTACCATATAGAAATTTATTATTTTATCAATATGAAAACGATTCGTATTGCAACGGATGTCAATAAAGACATATATGATGAAGCGGTTAATACATTAAGCCGTTACAATATGGATATATCCAAAGCGATGCGCATTTTTATTATGGCTATTGCAAAAAAACATAAATTCCCAATTTCGTTAGAAAACGATTATATTACTACCCCGCAAGAAGACGATTATGATTTAGAATGCTACAATAACGCCGTAAAAGAATGGGAAAAAGACGGATTCAAAACCTCTGCGTTTGACGAACTATACAAAGAATTTGATATAAAATGAGTTATAAAGCGAAAATGACCGATAATTTTAATAGACAAATTAGAAAATTAGATAAATCGGTCGCAAAACAAATTATTGAATACATTCATAAAAGAATAGACGGCTGCGATAATCCAAGAGCGTTCGGCAAAGCGTTGGCGGAAAATCGCAAAGGGCAATGGCGTTATAGAATTGGCAAATATCGTTTAATTTGCGAAATTAAAGACGAAGAATTGATTGTGCTTGCATTAGAAATCGGACACAGAAAAAAGATTTACAAATAAATTAAAAGAAAACGATACTTTTGAATAATTTTACATTTATTCGCTTTTTATGTGCGGCGAATATTATTTTTCCCTCGATTTTTAACGGTCGGATGGTGGAATCGGTAGACACTGGGGACTTAAAATCCCTTGGACATTGCGTCCGTGCGGGTTCAATTCCCGCTCCGACTAAGAAAAATATAAATTTATCAAAAAACTAAAAGAAAGGGTTTTTTTATGAAAAAAGTTATTTTGTCGCCGATTTTGATTTCGGCTTTGCTTGCGTTTGCAGTTGTAGGATGTAAGGTCGGCGGCGGTAAAGACGGCGCCGTTAGCGTAAAAAAGAATTTTGAACTGACGAGCGAGCAGGACAGTTTTAGTTACATTATCGGTCGCGATATTTCTTCTTCTCTGCAAATATTGCTGCCCGAAATTAACAAGGACATACTTTTTTCCGCGATTGCGGAAGGGCTTGACACGACGACCAAATCAAGAATAGAAGACGACGCGACGGTCAGCAGAATAATGCAAACCGTTATGATGCGCATTAGCGACAATATGAGAGCGAAAGCGGAATCCGAAGTTGAAGCGGGCGTAGAATTTTTGGCAAAAAACAAAGAAAGACAAGAAGTTAGCGTTACCGAAAGCGGACTTCAATACGAAGTTTTGGACGCGGGCGATACGCAAGGCGCAAAACCCGTCGATGAAAATATCGTCGAAGTGCGCTACACGGGAACATTCGTAAACGGCAACGTTTTTGACAAAACAAGCGATACCGAAACGCGCAAATTTCCCGTCAACGGCGTTATTGCCGGCTGGACGGAAGGACTTAAACTTATGAACGTCGGCTCAAAATACAAGTTTTATATTCCGTCGAATTTGGCTTACGGTTCAAGCGGAAGACCGGGAGTCGCTCCTAATTCCACACTGATTTTTGAAGTGGAACTCGTAGGTATCGAATAATCGGTAAGTTTATAGTTTTCAGGCACATAATAGGGGAATGTTTTTTGCGTTCCCTTATTTTTTTTATTTTACGATACTTTTGCCAAAACTAAAAGAATTACTTCTTTTGCTCCCGCTTTATATAAAATATCGGCGCATTCTCCGATTGTCGAACCTGTCGTGCAAACGTCGTCTACCAAAATTATCGTTTTGTCGGTTACGTCGGCTTTTTTCAGCATTCCAAAAAGATTTACGACCGCGCTTTTTCGCTTTTGCGCGTTTTTTTTCGTTTGCGTTACGTTATATCGTTTGCGAAACATTGTTCTTTGGCAGGAAATATCTAACTCCGCGCCTGCAATTTTTGCCAAAACCGCCGCCTGATTATAGCCGCGCCTCAAAAATCGCAAAGGATGCAAAGGTATAAAAGTTACCAAATCCGCTTTCGATAAAAAATCGTAAAAATTCGTCAGTCCGAAACGAAAAATATCCGCCGCGTTCGCTTTAATCGAATCGTATTTTAAGTTGTGAATTATTTTTGCGGTTTCCTTGTTAAAAATATCTATCGCAAAAACTTTTAGCGTTCTTCCGTTATATTCAATTTGCGAAACGAAAGACCGATGCCCGTTTATATACGCTTTTGCGCAGTGTTCGCAAAGCGATTGGATTTCGGCTTCTCTGCCGCAAATGGGGCAGTTTTGCGGATAAATCACGTCAAGAATTTTTGTGAAAATTTTGGCGGGACTGCGCAATTTCATCGAGAAATTTTTGTTCATTTTTGTTAAATTCCTTCTGCCACTGCGACTTTTTTTTGTCGCGAAGCGTTTCTAACGATTTTCTTTTTATAGTCGCTTCGGTAAGTTTGTCTTTGGCGCGTGCGACGTCTATTGAAATATCTTGTAATTGTTGTCCGAGTTTTAAAAGTTCCAATTTTAGCGAATTTCGCCAAGAAATCGAATATTTTAGCGTAGAAACTGTTGAATCCGCGTCTTTTCTCGTTTCTTTTTCTCGCGTTTGAAAATTCTGCAATTCTTCTCTTTTATTGTGAAATTCCGCGTTGACTTTCTGCCATTCGGCTTCTTGCGACATCAAAAACGCCTTTGCTTCGTCTTCTTCGCGAACGCGCAATTCCAATATAGATTGCAAATTAAATTCAAATCTTTTCATTTTCGTTTTTCGCCTTGAATTGCTATGGCAAGAAGTTGATTTAGCATAGTTCGCGATTGTTCAAAAGTCGACGCTTCGTTTCTGTCCTGTTTTAAGTATTTGTTTATGTGGTCGTTAAGTTGAATTGCGCGGTCGATTTTTTGGTTTCGTCCAAGTTCATACGCGCCTATCGAAATTAAGTCCTCGTTTGCCTTGTAAGTCGCCATATTGTCGCGCAGTTCTCCGACAATTTTACGATGGTCTGCGTCTATAATATCGTTCATACAGCGCGAAATACTGCTCAAAATGTCTATTGCGGGAAAGTGATTTTTGTGCGCAAGTTCTCGCGAAAGTAAAATGTGTCCGTCCAAAATTCCGCGCACGGCGTCCGCGACGGGTTCGTCCATATCGCTGCCTTCCACAAGCACGGTAAAAAGTCCGGTTATGCTTCCTTTGTCGGAATTTCCCGCGCGCTCCAAAAATTTTGGAAGCATTGCGAAAACCGACGGCGTATATCCGCGAGTTGCGGGCGGCTCGCCGACGGTAAGCCCGATTTCGCGTTGCGCCATAGCCAAGCGGGTTACGGAGTCGCACATAAAAAGTACGCGCTTGCCTTCGTCGCGAAAATATTCCGCAATCGCAGCCGCCACCATAGACGCTTTCATACGAATTAACGCGGGCTGGTCGCTTGTCGCCACGACGACGACGGAACGCTTCATTCCTTCTTCGCCCAAATCCCGTTCCAAAAAGTCGCGGACTTCTCGTCCTCTTTCGCCCACAAGCGCGATAACATTTACGTCGGCGCGGCAATTTTTCGCCATCATTCCCATAAGTACGGATTTCCCGACGCCCGAGCCGGCAAAAATTCCTACTCGCTGTCCTTCGCCCAAAGTTAAAAAACCGTCTATCGCCCGAATGCCCGTTTGAAACGGTTTATCCACTCTTTTTCGCTTTAACGGGTCGGGAATTTCGGAAAAAATAGGACGTTCCACAGCCGTATTCAGCGCTCCTTTGCCGTCCATTTCCTGTCCTGTTCCGTTTAATACTCGTCCCAAAAGTTTGTCTCCGACCGAAACCATAAGCGGTCTGCGAGTGGCTACGACCGTATTTCCGGGATGTACGCCTTCTATTGTTCCAAGCGGCATCAAAAGCGTTCTGTCCGAGCGAAAACCGACGACTTCGGCGCGGACAATAAGTTCGCCGTTTTTGTTTAGAATGCGGCAAACTTCGCCTATGGAAGCCGAAGGTCCCGTCGATTCTACTAAAAGCCCCACGACCTCGACTATGCGTCCGCGCACTTCTATCGGGTCTATCTTGGGCAGTTCGTTTTTTATTACTTCAAAAAATTCTTTCATTTTTTTACCTAAAATTTCGCGATTAAAATATTATTTTGCGATGCTCAATTATGTAAAAATATTATTTTATACGACAAAAAACGAAAAAACGAAAAAATTAAATGGCAATACTGAAAAATCGGAGGAATTTATGTTTATACGCGATATGGTTTTTGGAATTAGAAAATTAGTTTTTACGTCTATTTTGTCGGTAATCGTATTATTTCCCGCAGGATATTGCAATAATCCGCAGGAATTAGTCGGGCAGTGGATAAACGAGGACGACGGATATACGATAGAATTGTTTAAATATGGAACAGGAATAATTAACGGCAAAAATGTTTTATGGAAAGTAGAAAAAGAACGTTTTGTAATATCATCGCCCGGCATTAAATATGTCTCGGATAACAATTTATCCGATTACGAACGCGTTTTTGTCGGCGTGGAAAATAAACGTTTTGCAATACCGTATTTGGATATCGGATATGTTTTCGATTACAAATTATCGGATTATGAACTTGCTTTTATCGGCGATAATGGAGCCAACATTACATTCGTAAGAAAAGAAAAGTTTGAAGAGTTTATGAAAGATTTGCAAGCGATAACGGAAATAATAAAAGAAGCCGCGCAGATTTTAAGGTCAATCGCAAATTATGAGGCGGCTTATTTTGCGGAAAATGACGTTTACATAACTTGCGTATTAAGCGCGGCAAGCAATAAAAGTGAAAGTTCTAGTAAGGCGGAACGCGACGTTTATGAAAATCGCACGGTAAAAAGCAGTAATGGCGGATGGGATAAACTTGGATTCGGTGTTAACCCTTTTTTAAGATATTTCACTTTTGAAGTAAAAACCAATTCCAACGGTAAAGGGTTTATCGCAATAGCCGCATTGACGCAAAATCTTGGAAATGCGAAGGCGGGAGATTATCTGTCCATCGACCATTTGAATAACAGAATTGCAAGTTCGACAGAACTTCAAACGTTTATTCCTAATTGGAGATAATATGATTTTTTGTAAAGGAAACTGAATTTTTTGGTTTCCTTTTTTCCTTTTTTGTTTCGCAATTTATTATTTTTCAAATAAAAAGGGAGTTGATTTATGAAAATATGCGTGTTGGGTTGCGGAAATATGGGGGGAGCAATCATTAACGGTTTGCGAAAAACGCATTCGGATTGCGAAATGGAAGTTTGGGATACGGTTCTTGCGAAAGCGCAGGAATTTGAATTTGAAAAAGTGAAAAATCCGCTTGAATGGTTTTCGGAAGGCGAAGAAGAGCCCGACGCCATTATTATTGCCGTTAAGCCGCAAGTTATAAAGGAAGCGCTAACGGCGTTTGAACACGCGGGAACAAAAACGCTTTGGATTTCAATTGCGGCTGGCATAACCATAGAAAGTATAGAAAAAATGCTTCCGTATGAAGCGAAAGTCGTCAGAGTTATGTCTAACACTCCCGCGCTGATAGGGGAGGCGTGTTCGCTTTATTCCATAAATAATTTGTGCAACGACGACGACAAAAAAACGGTAGAATACATATTTAACGCAATCGGAGTTTCTTATGAAATTCCCGAAAGCCAAATGAACGTGGCGACGGGACTTTCGGGAAGCGGACCCGCTTTCGTTTATACGATAATAGAAGCGTTTGCCGAAGCGGGAGTAGCCGCCGGACTTTCGTATCAACTCGCTTTGAAATGCGCGGCGAAAACAATTTTGGGCAGCGCGAAAATGGTTTTGGAAACAAACGAATATCCGTCGGTGCTTAAATCCCGCGTAATGTCTCCGGGCGGAACCACCGCGACGGGAAATATCGCTTTGGAAAACGGCGGAGTTCGCGGCGCAATAATGTCGGCTGTAATTTCGGCTGTCGAAAAAGCGGACAAACTTGGGAAAATTCATAAATGAAAATTGTTTTTTTTATTTTTTTCTGCGCGTTTGCCGTTTTTTCGCAAAAAATAATTTCGCTTGCCCCGCCGGCTACAAATCAACTTATCGCTTTGGGAGCGGATTCTCTTTTGGTCGGCAAAACGGCGTATTGTCCAAAAATCGCGGGGAATAAAAATACAAAAATTATCGGCGACGTGATAAATATCGGCGGCGAAAGCATAGTCGCGCTAAATCCCGATATCGTTATTGCAGGCGGGCTTACAAGCAAAGTGCTCATTGAAAAATTGCGAAAAACAAACGTAAATGTTTTTGTAATGAACGACCCGAAAAATTACGAAGAATTATGCGAAAATTTTAAAAATATCGCCGAAATCGCGGGCGTTTCAAAAAAAGCGGATAGTATTTTATCTGTTGTAAGCGAAAAATATTCGCAAATAAAAGAGCAAAATAAAACGCTGAAAATTCGTCCGAAAATATTTATTCAATTAAGCGTAAATCCGATTTACACGATAATGAAAAACACACTCGGTAACGAAATGATAGAGGCGGCGGGCGCACTTAACGCTTTTAATTTGACAAGCGGAGCGGTCGTCGGGGGAGAGGCGATTGTCGCGGCAAATCCCGACGTGATAATTATTGCGGATATGGAAAATTTATCGAAAAACGAAGTGGAAAAATGGGCGAAATTTAAAAATATTTCGGCGGTAAAAAACAACGCGATTTATGTTTTCGACGGATACGAAATCGGTTCGGCGACTCCCGTTTCGTTTATAGAAACTGTTGAAAAAATAATAACGTTAAAATATAAGGAGTAACTTATGCACTATACTTTATGCGATTATCTTTTGGATATTGTTCAAAATTCGGTTGAGGCGAATTCGAGCGAAGTGATTTTGAATTTTGAGGAAAACGAAGATTTTTACGCTTTTTGCATTGTTGATAACGGCAAAGGAATGAGCGAAGAAATACAAAAAAAAGCGATTGACCCGTTTTACACGGAAGCGGGCAAACATTCCGCTCGCAAAGCGGGATTCGGGCTTCCGTTTTTGATAATGGCGACGCAACTTTGCGACGGAAATTTCGATTTGCAGTCGAAAGTCGGCGTTGGAACTACAATAAAATATTCGTTTTCTAAAAAATCGATAGACACGCCGCCTTTGGGAAATTTTTCCGAAACGATTTTGACGATTTTTAATTTGAACGAAAAATGCAATATTATCGTCAATAGAAAATTAAACGAAAACGATTATTCCATTTCGTTTGAGGAACTTACGGAGGCGCTTGGAGAATTGCAAACGGTCGCGTCGTTGTCGCTTGCAAAAGAGTATTTGGCAGGTTTGGAAGAGGAAATTACCGCAAAAAAAATCTGATAACGTTAAAGTATTTCCGTAAATATGCCGATATATTGGACGGGAGGATTGGATTATGAAAATAAACGATATGGTAAGATTGCAGGAAGGAATGAAACAATATTCGTCGGGAAAGAATTACGACGTTTTTCGTATGCTTTTAGGACAAAAAGATGTTTCGACGGCTAAAAAAACTGCCGCGGACGCTTATATTCCTGCCGCCATAAATTCAAAACCGCGCACGCCTATGTGGGACGGTCAATTTACCAAAAGAGAACGCACAATGTCCGACGAAGAATTTGAAAAAGCCATTAAACAAATGGCTTTGGAATACGCTGAAAAAGCGACTCAAATAGGCAATTCGGGAAAAAGCAAATCGATGATAAATAACGAACTTTATAATTTGAACAGAGAATTTGAATGGAAGAAGGCAAAATTGGAAGTGCCTTACGTATCCGTCGTTTCGCCCGACAGAAAAGCCGCTTTTGCCGCCGCAGATTTTACGAAAAGCAACAGCGTCTACGGAAATGAAATAAACGCTTTCGGAGGTTATGACCTGATGACTTGGGGACCGAGCGGATGGAGCACGACTCCCACGCCCGCGGAAGTGGAAAGAATGAAAAAATTCTCTAATATTTATATAGATACGTTAAAAGAATACGAAGCCGAACACGGGCAAATTCCATATACCACGATTTCCAAAGCGGTCGCCCCCGTTAGAAATTATTTATAATAATTTACTTGAATTTTTTTTACTTATCAACATTATAATCTCAATCGCCTTCATTTTTTGATGTTTTGAAAAAATATGTAAAAAAACTTATTTTTTTTGTAGAAAACTTTTTTATAATATCATCCCATATAATATAATTCCCTTGCCAGGCATCTTTATTAACTTTTAAATCATCTCCTTTCGGATGAACGTCATTAAATTCATATTCAATAAATTCCAATCTTTGAGATAAGGTCTCTTTTGCGAACTTCGTGCCGGGGG
>WRFX01000097.1 GCA_009787445.1 Chitinivibrionia bacterium
GGGGGGGGGGGGGGGGTACCGTCTCCTCGTACCTTATTATTCATAAGAATAAAATATAATGCGGTACGAATCAAAATAGCGAAATTATTTTGAATTTTTGAAATTTTGTTTTTCATACCGTATTTTCCTTTCATTCTTTTTTGCCATATTTTTGGCAAATTTGGATTAATTTTCGGGAGTAAAATAATATTTGTCCGCAAGAAAAATGCTAATTTTTTATCTTTTTTTACAAAAAACACCGCATTGGTGAAAAAATGTATTATTTTCTCTCCAAAAACTTCGGAGAATTTTAATGAAATACGAAAATACCGCGGTGCTTTTAATGTCGTGCGACGACAAAGACGGAATCGTCGCCGACGTAACGGCGCTGCTTGCGCGGCTCGGCGCAAATATTGTCTATCTCGACCAGCATACCGACCGCGACAATAAAAAATTTTT
Source organism: Chitinivibrionia bacterium (assembly GCA_009787445.1). GTDB lineage: Bacteria > Fibrobacterota > Chitinivibrionia > Chitinivibrionales > Chitinivibrionaceae > WRFX01. The sequence continues at coordinate 439 of WRFX01000097.1, forward strand.
TATGCGCGTGGAATGGGATTTGGAAAATTTTTCCATCGCGTTAAACGATTTCAAAACGATATTTACTTACGAATCCGCAAAAAAATTTAATATGTCGTGGGAATTGTACGAATCGGCAAACAGGCAAAAAATGGCGATTTTCGTTTCAAAATACGCCCATTGTTTTTTCGATATTATTTCCCGCTGGAAAATCAAGGAATTTGAAGTCGATATTCCGCTAATCATAAGCAATCACGAAGATTTGCAAAAGGAAGCGCAGAGGTTCGATATTCCTTATTTTTATATTCCGATAAGCAAAGAAAATTACGAAGAACAAACTCAAAAACAAATGGAACTTTTGCAAAAATACGAAATCGATTTTATAGTTTTGGCGCGATATATGCAAATTATTTCGCCGAAAATGATTTCTATTTACAAAAATCGCATAATCAATATTCATCATTCGTTTTTGCCGGGATTTCCGGGAGCAAAACCGTATCATCAGGCGTTTGAGCGCGGAGTAAAAATTATCGGCGCGACGGGACATTACGTTACGCAGGAATTGGACGCGGGACCGATAATCGAGCAGGATATTCAGCGAGTAAATCACAAATATTCGGTCGACGATTTAATTGCGGCGGGCAGGGATATTGAGCGGCGCGTTTTGGCACGAGCGGTCGGCGCGCATATTCAAAGAAAAATATTGACGGACAAAAATAGAACTGTTGTGTTTTCATAAATTACTTAAAAAAAGGAAGAAAAATGGAACTTAAAAGAGAAGAAAGACCTTGGGGATTTTACGAAGTTTTGCAAGATACGCCCAAGTTTAAGGTGAAAAAAATTAGCGTCGACCCGGGAAAAAGATTGTCTTTGCAAATGCACGGCAAACGCGACGAACTTTGGACGATAGTCGGCGGCGAGGGTTTTGTGGATTTAGACCACCTGAAATTAAACGTTCGATACGGCGACACTATTGATATTCGCAGAGGTCAGCAGCATAGAATTATGAATACGGGAACCGAGCCGCTTGTTTATGTTGAAGTGCAAACGGGCGATTATTTCGGCGAAGACGACATTATTCGCTATCAAGACGATTACGGACGCGCCGTCGGAGGAAAAGAATAATATTTTATATATTTTTTATGCGTCAAACGTTATTTCGCAGGAATCTTGCACAGACAATATTTTGTCTTCTGCGTCTTGCGCTAAAAAATCGCTTAAATGCGAGCGGCGTTTGTGTTCTGAAAAATTATGAACGGCTATACTCAACGCTTTGTAGGTTCCGACGAAAACGCAAAAACTTCTTGCGCGGGTTAGCGCGGTATATATAAGTTTTCGTTTTAACATCGTGAAATGTTGCGTCGTTAGCGGAATTATTACTGCGGGAAATTCCGAACCTTGACTTTTGTGTATCGTAATGCAATACGCAAGCGTTAAGTCCTGCGTTTCGAGCGCTTCGTATTCTACAATTTGTTCGTCGCCAAAGCGAACGCTTATAACTCCTTCCGAAATTTCGGCAACTTCGCCTATATCGCCGTTAAATATTTCTTTTGTATAATTATTTTTTGTCTGCATAACTTTGTCGCCGATGGCAAAATGGCGTTCTCCGACGGACATAGAAAAATTGTTTGGATTTAGTTTTTTTTGCAATTCGCGATTTAATTCTACCGTGCCGACATTGCCTTTGTGCATTGGAGTAATTACCTGTATGTCGTTTTTGGGGTCGTAGCCGTATGAATTTACCAAACGTCTGCAAACCAAATCGACGACCGTTTCAAAAATTTCTTCCGGCGTTTCTTTTTGAATAAAAAAGCAGTTTTCCGTTTGCGAATTGTTAAATTTCGGTATTTTTCCCGAACAAATTTCGTGCGCGGAAGTTATAATTCGGCTGTTTTGCGCCTGTCTGAACACGTTTTTTAGCGTTACGTTTTGGACTTTGCCCGAATCTATTATATTTTCGAGAACGGCTCCCGCTCCAACCGACGGCAACTGATTGGTATCGCCGACTAAAATTATATGCGCGTCCGTCGGCACGGCTCGCAAAAACGCGGTAAATAATCGCAAATCGACCATAGACATTTCGTCGATTATAAAAATATCGCCTTTGAGCGGATTTTCTTCGTTTCTTGTGAATCGACCGCGCCCGTCTATCATTTTATATTCCAAAAGTCGATGAATCGTTTTTGCCTGTTCGCCTATTACTTCGTTCATTCGTTTTGCCGCTCTGCCCGTCGGCGCCGATAAAATAACGGATTTTCCCTTTTCTTTGAACCGGCGAACTATCATTTTAAGAGTAGTCGTTTTTCCCGTTCCCGGACCGCCCGTAAGAACGAAAAGTTTCGATTTCACCGCGCCCGCGACGGCTGATAACTGTTCATCGTTTGCGATAATATTTTGTCTTTCGCATTCTTTTTTCGCCCACGAAATAACCGATTTTTCGCTTTTTTCGCTTTCTTTTCTTTCGTCTTCAACGTTTATTCGTTTGCGTATAAGTCGAGCGCATTCGGTTTCTATCGACCACAAAATTTTGCCGTAAATATCGTCTTTGTATTCCACAGTAATTTTTTCTTTGAGCATATAATCCAAAGTAAATAAAACGCTGCTTTCTTCGCATTTTACGAGTTGCGCGGTTTTTTCAAGTAATTCCTGTTTCGGCAAAAATACGTCGCCGTCGTCTTCGGCTTTGTGAAGAGTGTGCATAATTGCGGCGCGAGTGCGGCGATAATCGTCGGCAAATCCTATCGCCTGCGCTATTTTGTCCGCTTTTATAAAGCCCACGCCGCGCATATCTTCTATAAGAACGTATGGATTTTGCGATATTACCGATTTGGCTTTATCGCCGTATAATTTGAAAAGTTGATAAATAAACGACACGGCAATTCCGTAAGGATGTAGAAATCTCGTCAATTCGACAAGCGTTCGTCTTTCTTCCCACGCCTCAGTAATTTTATTTATTGTCTTTTGCGTTAATTTTGGAACTTCATAAAGACGTTCGGGGGAATTATCCAAAACGGTTACGGTATCTTCGCCGAATGTGTCAACTATTCTTTCCGCAATTTTTTCACGAATTCCCTTTATAATTCCCGATGAAAGAAGCGTTTTTATCTCGTCCGCCGAACTTAATTTTATATACTCAAATCTTTCTACGCGAAACTGTTCGCCCCATTTTTCGCTGTATTCGTATTTTCCGAAAGCGCATATTTTTTCGCCCGTATGAAGCATAGAAAGCGTGCCGACAAGTTTAACGTTTCCGTTTTTTTCGCAATGCGCCGAAACGACCGCAAATCCCGATTCTTCGCTGCTAAAAGTTATGTTGTCAATGGTAAAGTCAATTTTCTCCATAAAAACGGGCGAAATAGCCGATTATTTTTTTGTAACCAGCGCGACTTCCATAGTAAATTTTCCGTATTTACTCTCAAACGGCACGACAATACAAGGAACTCCGCTCGGAGTAACGACAAAATGGTCGCCTTTTATTACGCTTGGAAGCGAAATTTCAAGCGCGTACTGCGTCAAGTCCTTTTTGGCGTATCCCGCGACGATATTTACTATTTCTCCGATTCCGTCTCCCAAATCGGCGCCGTCTTTGTCGACTTGCGTGCCAACCATAGCCGAAATCGTTTTTACTGCGACGTCAATAGAATAGGCGATGGAAATCATTCCCGTCGCTTTGCCCGAAAGCCCGATTGTCGTTGAAATGTCGTAATGCGGATACGGCTGTTTCTTAATAAACGGTGCCGCCGGCTTCAAAGCGTCGTCAAAAAGCATCAGTTTATAAGTTCCTATCGTCGCGTTGATAAACGGATTAATAAGCGCTACTTCCATAAAATCCCTCACTATTTTTTTTGGGTTGTTTCTTCTTATACATAAAATAATATATTTTCAAACACAATTTCGACTTTTGCGAATATTTTTTATAATTTTTGATAATTTTTTTGCAAAAGTCAAAATTTCGTCTTTTGTTAAATCTTTGCCGAGCGACACGCGAATCGTCCTTGCAGCCGCTATTTTACTAACTCCTATAGCCGTCAAAACGCTGCTTGCAGATACCTTTTTAGAAGAACAAGCCGAACCTTTTGACACGAAAATTTTTTCGTTATCCAATCGAAGAACGACAATTTCGTTTTCGACGTCGGGAATTGTTACGCTCAATGTTCCCGCGAGCGTTTCGTTAAATTTTTGCGCGCCGTTAAATTTTATTTGCGGAATTTCGTCTTGTAACGTTTTTATTAAAGTTTCTCGCAAGTCCCAAATTTTTTTTTGTTCCGTTAAAAAATTGTCTCGTATTTTAGCCGCTTTTGCGAATCCTGCGGCTAAAATTTGATTCGCCGTTCCCGCGCGAAATTCGTTTTCCTGTCCGCCGCCGATAATAAGCGGAAAAAATTCTGTATTTTCGCGGATAAACAACGCGCCGATTCCTCGCGGACCGTAAATTTTGTGTCCGCTTATCGATAAAAAATCGGCGTTTATTTTTTTTAGCGAAATTTCTACTTTTGAAAACGCTTGCACTGCGTCAAAATGCAATAGCGCGCCGTTTTTTTTCACAATTTCGCTAATTTTTTCGACGTTTTGTACGGTTCCGATTTCGTTATTTGCCCAAATTATACTTACGAGCGTGGTTTCGTCGCAATTTTTTGCCAAAAAACCGATATCTACAAAACCAAAATTATCGACGGGAATTTTAATTACATCGATTCCTTTGTTTTTCAAAAATTCCGCGTATTCGCTTATTGATGGGTGTTCAATTTCGGAAATAACGAGTTTTTTAAGTTTTTTGTTGTTTAATAATTGCCACAAAACCGTATTGTTGCTTTCGGTTCCGCCGCTTGTAAAAATTATTTCCTGCGGTTTTGCCTGCAAAAAATTCGCAATAATTTCGCGGGAATTTTCGAGTAAATTCGCGGCTTTTTGCCCGACGAAATGCGAACTTGCAGGATTTGCAAAATTTTCTTTGTGAAAAAGCATTTCCTGCAAAACTTCGTCGGCAATGGGAGTCGTTGAATTATAGTCGAGATACAAAACCTAAATCCTTATTTATTCCGAAACGTTAGCCGTCGGAAAAACGTCGCTTATTTCCGCGTCCGTCGCTTCGTCGTCGTTAAAATGAAAATTGCGAATATATTCTATGCAATCAAAACTCGAAAGCGCTTTTGAATAATACCAACCCTGAATTTCTTCCGCGCCTAAACCTTGCAATAATTTAATTTGCACTTCGTCTTCTACTCCTTCGGTAACGGTTTTCATACCGATGTCTTTTGCAAGCGAAATTAAAAATTTAAATAACACTCTTTCGTTTTTGCCGCGCATTAAACCGTCCGTAAAACTTTTGTCTATCTTTAATTCGTCGAAATTGTATCTGTACAAATAATTCAGCGACGAATATCCCGTGCCGAAATCGTCCAAAGACAAATTAAATCCTATGTCTTTTAATCGTTTGAGAATAGTTTGCGAATCGTTTCTTAACATCGTTCCTTCGGTAATTTCCAAATAAACGTGCTGCGGGTCTACGTCGAAATTTTTTGCTCGCGCTAAAATATTATCCGCAAAATTACTCTGCGACAATTGTATCGGCGAAATATTTATTGAAACTGTTATGTCGTTAGAACACATTTTATGCGTTTGTTTTATGTGATAAAACGCGGATTCTATTACGTATTCGCCCAAAGTTGTTATGTGTCCGCTTTTTTCGGCGATGCTTACGAATTGTTCGGGCGAAATATATCCCAAACTCGGATGCGTCCAGCGCGACAACGCCTCCATTCCCGTTACGGTTTTATTTACAAGCGAAACTTTCGGCTGATAATAAACCTGCAATTCGCCGCTGATGCAAGCGGAAAACAGGTCTTTTTTGATAGTGTTTAGACGTTTTTTGTCGTCCAAATATTCGCGAATAAAAAATACGTTGTGTTCGTCGAATTTATTTGATTTTGACTTGTCCAAAGAAATTTCGGCAAAATTTAATAATTGCCCAATGTCGCTTGCCTGTTCGGGATAATGGACAATTCCGCTCGAAAACGCGACTTTGCACGCGCCCGAAGAATATTCCTGCGCGTTGTATTTAATATTTACGTCTTTTTCAAATTCTTCTAAATGCGCGGTCAAAACAAGCGCGTTTTCCGCGCTCGAAACAAATGAAAATCTGTCGTTGTAAAAACGTGCGTGCGCGCTACTTTTTGGAATAGTCGCCAATCTTTGGGCAATCAATTTGAGAACTTTTTCGGCGTTTGTGCTTCCTATGTTGTCGTCTAATTCGTGAAATTTATAAACGTCGACGAAAATAACGTAAAAAGGATTTAGGGTTTCCGTCGCTTTTTTTAATTCTCTAACGAACCCCGTCGCGTTTAAAAGTCCCGTAAATTCGTCGGTATTTTTGCGAATATCTTCTTTTTTGGAATTTTTTTCGTATCGTTTTGAAACGAAAAATCCTAAAATCGTCGCCGCCAGCAAAAGTACGATATCCGCAGACCAATAAATTCCAAAAACTTGCGGCACAAATCCGTTTTCCGCATAAACTACAAATACCGCAAGCGCCGTTATAAGCGAATAAGCAAGCCCGACTCGCGACGAACATAAAAGATAATTCAGCGCGATTTGCACGATATAAAACGTCGTAAAAATTTCTCCGTAAATTCTAATCAGACAAGAATTTAATATTTCGGCGGAAAAAAGCGTGAAAAGCGGAATCAACGCGCATAAATTATTTAATTTTTTCGGTTTTATGAGCAAAAAAATCACTCCCGCGACGCTGCTTATCAAAACGAAAGTCGGCGCAAAGAGGTTAAAATCGTGATTTTCTATAAAGGTAAGCGCCCCGATAATTACGGCGACAAGCGACAATACGCACAGAATTACCCGTACCAAATGCAACCTGAAATGGAACAAAGAATATATCAAAGGTTGTTTTTCATTATCGTAAATCGCTTTCATCCAAAGCGTTTGATTCATAAAAATACCCTCCGGGCGTTTGCCAAAAATTATCTTTATTGCCGAAATTACGGCTTTAACAGATAAAAATATATTTATTTTGTACGTAAATGGGAGGTTTTTTATGAAAAAGTATTTGTTTTTGTTACATTTTTTTGCGGCGGTTGTTTTTGCGGGAGAATTTACGCTCGATTTTAACAGTATCGACCCGCTGACTTCCGCGATTTTTAGAGGCGTCGAAGCGGCGTTTGAGGTAAACGAAAAAGGGCTTAACGCTTTGGAAAGCGGCAATTTTGAAGAAGCGGAAAAACTTTTTGTCAAGGCAAGCGGTATGCTTCCGATTTACAGCGACGCGAAAAATAATCTCGGCGTGCTTTTTTATCGGACAAATCGCGAATACGAAGCGCAAAATATTTGGGAAAATATTACAAAAAGCGACCCCGAATACATTATGGCTTGGTATAATCTTGGACTTTGGGCTTTGAGACGAAACAACATAAAAGAAGCGAAAAAATATATTGAAACCGCATACTTAAAAGAACAAAATATTGGCGATATTTGGGCTATTTATTCCTATATTTTGGCGCAAACGAAAGAAACGGCGAAAGCGATAAAAATTCTTGAAGCAAAAGTTCCCGCTCCCGCCGCGCTTAAAATGTTGGGGGAAATTTACGCGGTCGAAGGAGATTTCAACAAAGCGAAAACTTATTTGGAACGACTTAAAGGCGTAAAAAACGTAAGTCGCGATTTTTACGAAACGCTCGCGGCGGTTTATAACGAATTGAAAATGTTTAAAAATACCGAAGAATTGTTTGCGGAAGTTCAAAATTCGGGCGATGAAATTTCACTTTCGCTTGGAATTTCGTACGCTTGGGCGCTTTATGAACAAGGGCAAAAAGAAACAAGCGCGCGAATCCTAAAAGGATTATCAATTTCGTATCCCGAAGACAGAAGCATAAAAGCGAGATTGATTTATATTTTAATTAACGACCAAAAATTTGACGAAGCAAAAATAATTTTAGACGAAATGGGAAAAAACGACGACAATAATTTCAGCATAGAATTTTTTAAGGGATACGCCGCAATGAGTACGCAAAAATACGAAGAAAGCAAAAAATCTTTGGAAAAAGCGCTTAAAATTTCTCCAAACGACAACTCCGCAAAAGGACTTTTGGCTTACGTTTTAATAAATTTGGGCGACGAAAAACGCAGCGAAAAATTGTGGAGCGAACTCAGCAAAACCGACCCGAACAACAATCAGTCGCTAATAAATCTTGCGGTTTTATCCGAGCGCAAAAACCGACCCGACAGCGCGTTAATTTATTATAGAAGAGCGATTAAAATCGCCGATAATCCGGGAGTTCGCGTGAGTATGGGGAATATTTTTTTCGATAAAAAACAGTTCGATTCCGCTATGGTTCATTACAAATTCGCCTTTGATTCCGCGCAATGGCGCACAAAAGCGCTTACGGGCGGATATTTTTCGGCGTTAGGTTTTAAAGATACCGCTTTCGCAGACAAAATTTCCGCGCTTTTGGGAATAAGAGACACGGGCGACAACGTAAATCGCGTCCTTTCGGATAATTTTTATAGAAAAGGCGATTTTGAAAACAGCGTAAAACTTGCCAAAAACATTTTGGAACCGATTGCGGAAGATTATTTGCGACTCGCTTGGGCTTACATAGAACTTAAAGACATAAAAGGCGCGCAGGAAGCCGTAGAATCGGCAAAAAAATTAAAGGCGAACGAAAGCGAAATTGCAAAATTGTCGCAACAAATCGCGTTTGCGGCGGGAGATTATAGTTCGGCGCTGAATTTTAAGGACAATTCGCCCGACGGCATTTATAATCGCGCCGTAATTTTATACAAAAACAAGGATTATTCGCAGGCGTTAAATCAGTCGATTATGGCGGCGGATTTGTTTAGCGGTTCCAAAAAAACGGAAATGGTGCGCATCGCGGCAAATTCGGCGGCGGCTATGAAAGATTGGAAAGCGGCTTTGCGCTGGTTTTCGCTTCTAAATCAGTTTGAAGCGAACGCGCAAAACGCATTAAACGTCGCTATCGCCGCATATAACGAAAATAATATCGCGCTTATGAAAGAATTTTATTTGTCGGCAAAAAAGCAAGACGCGACAATTTACAGCAAAGATATTGAAGCGCGTTTGGAATATGAAGAGCGTCCAAAAGAAGAACCGCCTGTAACGATTGTGTTTTCTTCTTCGGATTCGCTTTATAACGCGGCGCTAAATTTTCATTTGTCGGGCGACAAAGAAAACGCACTAAAACTATACGAAGAATTGCTTTCGGTAGACAAAAATTTTTATCGCGCTTGGAATAATATGGGAACGATTTACGGCGAAAAAGGCGAAATAGAAAAGGCGATTTCCGCATACGAAAACGCGGTCGGCAGGCGGGCGGATATCGTAGACGGTTATGTAAATTTGGTAAATATTTATTCGGCTATTAACGACGTAAATAACGCGAAAAAATGGCTAAAAAAAGGACTAAAAATCGCTCCAAAAGACGAGAATTTGCTGTTTTTCAAAAAGCAGTTGGGGGAGTAGCGGCGAGGAAATAAAAAATTTTTCTTTTATTTGTCGTTTTTCCTTGCGTTTGCCGAAAACAATATTGTAATTTTACGTCGCTTGTACGAAATTGTATAAAATTACAAGAAAAAACTAACGTAAAAAGGTTGCTAAAAATGGGAATAAAAACGGCAAAAAACGACCCTTCTAAAAACTCTCAAAAACGCCTCAAATCCGCTTGGGAAGCGGAAATC
>WRFX01000098.1 GCA_009787445.1 Chitinivibrionia bacterium
TTCTAAATCGTGAGCGTTGCAAAAATTTTAATCCATCCTCGTTTCGCACGATTAGATTTTTTTTTAATTTTTATATACTCTGTACATAATATATAACAAAAAAATGAAAAGCGCAAGTTTTTTTTAGGTTTTGGGGAAAATATTTAGGAAAATTTTATTAAAAAACGGTTGTATTATTAAATTTTACGCGATAAGAAGCGGGAAAATAGTATTTTTATGAAAAAAGAAACCAAGACGGGAGTTTTTTAATATGAGTTATTGGAACAATAAAGAAAACAAAGTATTAGAAGTTATGGGAAATACTTTTGTAGACCTTGGTAAAATAGTATTTGCGGGAGTATTTTTAGACAAATTTCTAAATTCGTCAAACGCCGTATTGGGCTTTGGAGTGGAGTTTTGGGGCGGTATTATTATGGGCTTTTGTTTGTTGGGTTTTTTAATTATTTACATATCTACAAAATAAGGAGGTAGATAATGGATTTTGAACTTTTTATTTTTTGCATTACGGTTGCGGCGTCGCTACTTTTGGGAGGATTTGGAATAATTGCCGTCGGGGCGTTTCTATCTAAACGCGAACAAGTGAAACTTGCAGGGTGAATTATAATTATAATTATTAAAGTTAACGCATTAGTTTGGTTTTTGTAAAACCTTTTCTGTTTTTTTCAGTTTTGGGAAAAAATAAGCGTTTTTACAATTTTTTATTTTGCCGCGATTTGCCCTTTTGACTGTCTATAAGCCAAAACAAAAACAACCGCTCATATAAACGTAAACGAACCCGCAGACGCGAATAAAAACTCTTCCATACTCATAATTTATATCCTTTCGTCACCATTTTTTCCGACATTTTTAATAAGTCAATCATAATTTAACGCCCGCCCGATTAGTTTTTTAATTTTTATATAATCTATATATAATATACAACAAAATTAAAGAAAGCGCAAGTTTTTTTTATGTTTTGAGGGAAATATTTAGGAAAATTGCATTAAAAAACGGTTGTAATGTTGAAATTGGGAATACAAAAAAGATAAAAAAAAGAAAACGCGAAAACGCCGATTGCCAAAAAAGCGACAAAAAAGACGGCGCAAACGATAAATTTTGCAGGAATATTTATTCTTAACGCGAAGCAGGCGGGCGTTTTGGTATTGAAACAAAAATTACGGTTAAATAGTTTTTTGTAATTAACGTTTTTGTTATTGGGTACGTATTTTGCTAAATACGTCCTTTTTTGTTTGCGGCAAATATTATATTTGCGAGGAATAATTATTGAAAATCAAGGAGAAAGTAATGACTACGACTACGATTTCAAAATTTAAGGAAAAATGCTCGGAATATTTGGAGCAGGCGGTTAAATATGAAGAGCCGGTAGTTGTCGCAATGGAAAGCGGCAATAATGCGATAATCCTGAACGAAGAATATTATAAAGGACTTTTGGCTGCGATAGAATTGACGTCCGACCGCAAATTTTACGCGCAATTAAAGGAAGCGATAGCCGAACCGTTTGACGAGTGCATTGACGCAAACAAAGTCGAGTGGTAAATTATGTATCAAATAAAATACAGCAAAAAAGCGATTAAAGACATCGCCAATCTTAAATTTACAAATCTTGAAAAACGGGCGAAAGAAATAATAGGAATTATCGCTCAAAATCCGTATGAAACGCCGCCGCAATACGAAAAACTTGTCGGCGAACTTTCGGGAACGCTGTCGAGAAAAATAAACGCAAAATACAGAATTGTTTATCAAGTATTTGAAGATAAAAAAGCGGTAAAAATTATAAGTATGTGTTCGCACAACGAATCTAAATCGCCTTTGTTTTGAAAAAAAACGGGGAGGTTTAAATCATAACCAACTCCTTTTTGGAATTTGAATAAAACAAAAATCGGGAGTACTATAATATTTATCAAAAAGAGAAAACGAAAAAAGTTATACAAAGAGAGATTTTTTTTTGAAATCAAGCGTTTTTTAAGTAATAAAATATTGCCGTAATTATCGGTTAAATTTTAATACGCCTTTTCACAGAGTAATAATTTCTGAAAAATATTCTCCCATTCTAATTCGGTATAAAACTTAATCATAATAACCTTCCTTTTTTTTATTTTTAAATTCTTCCCTTTGCATTATCGTAAAAATTTCCCCCAAAGTCGAAAACTTACCAAGTTCGCCGCAGATTTGCGCCGCCTGCGTGGACGCGGGAAATATATATTTTTTATAATGCGGCTTATTTTTGTTTTGCGACAAATTTCCATACGCGCCTATCGCCTGCATAAGCCGCTGAAGCGCACACAGAAGCAGAGAATCGCGGTCTTTTATTCGCAGTTTTTTAAGAAAATATTCCCGCAAATCTTCACTCATTAACGGATACAAATACGGGTCGAAAACAAGCGAAGCGGCGTCGTAAAAACAAGGTCCGATTCGCGCTCCCTGAACATCGACAAACGACGCTTTATTTTCGTCAAAAACTATGTTTTGCGACTGAAAATCGCGGTGCATTAAACACTTTGGCAGTTTATCGACAAGCGCGGCTATTTCGTTTCGCTCTTTTTCAAAATCGTCGCTAAAAAACAGGGCTTTCGTTTCGGGAAAAAGCATATAATTATGCTCTCTAAAATAATCGGATTCCCAAAGCAGGTCTTTAATTGCGAATATTCGCTTTGAAATTATGTTTGTTTCGGGAACTTTTACGTTTTGCCAAAATATAAGTTTTTCGGATATTTCGCCGAGCAAAATTTTTTGGTATTCAAGGGCGTTTGGACGTTTTTCAAACAAATCTTTCAGCGTAAATTTTCCGCAATCGCGAACCAAAACCTGATTTTCGTCTCTTTTCGCTTCGATAATCGTCGGAATAATATCGCGCAAATTTTCAATTTCGTTCAGCGTGATAAAGTAATCCCAATCGCCGTCGCCGCCGTCCCAATGCATTAAAACAGCTGTTTTTCCGTCTTTATTTATTCTAAAAAATTCACGCGAACTTCCCGCGCTACACATTTTTTCCACTTAAAATTCTCCGAAAGGCGTTACTATTTTGTTTTCGTAATATGCGTCTTCTATTTTGCTTCCGCCCCAAAAGACAGAACGAAAAGCGTTTATGTTTTTCGCTTTAACGTTTTCTATCCATAAATATTGAGATTTTGGCGATATTTCGTAATTTTGGTTTGCGGGAAACGCGATTTTTTTGTCGAAATCAATTTCCATTCCAAGCGGAAAAGAAAAGGGAATTTTTTTGTCGAGAATCGCCCAATAGCAGTTTTTCAAGTCCTCTAATGTTCCCGTATCAAACCACAAAATATTGTCAAAATCCCAAACTTTAACCGAAAATCCGTATTCTATCGCTCTTTTCCAAATAGTTTTTACGTCAAAATCGTCCTTGCGAAAAATTTCGGCGACCGCGCTTCTATAAAATGCAATTCCCGTGAAAGCCGACGACTTTTCGGCTTTGGCAAACAGATTGTCGACTCTTCCCGCGTATTCGCCGTTTTTTGTTATCCCTATAATTTTTTCGCCGCAAATATTTGACGCGATAAGAACGATATCCGCTCCCGAAGACCTGAAATCAAGTGCGAGTTCCTTGATTTTCGCGTTGTGTATTATGTCGGAATTTACCACGCAAAAGGCGTTGTCTTCAAAAAGCCAATCTCTTGCGTTCCACAATGCGCCGCCCGTGCCGAGTATTTCGGGAAATTCGTAAAATCGCTTTACGGAATATGGAAGAACGTCGAGAGTCATATCCATAAATTCTGGCAAATAGTGAATATTTACAGCCAAATCGTCAATAGCGTTTTTGCGAAAATAACGCAGTGCGATTTCCGCAAGCGGGACTCCGCAAACGGGAACGACCGCTTTGGGAATAATGTCCGTAATCGGTTTAAGACGACTGCCGAATCCGGCGCAAAGAACGAGACCGCGCATAATTTTCCTTTCCGTAAAAAAGGTTTTTTTTCGTAAAAATTCACGCAAAAAATACGTTTTGTCAAGCGAAAAAAGCAAACAAAAAAAAACGCGGACGATTTTTAATAAATCGTCCGCGCTAAAACTTTGCAAGTTTTCTTTCGTTAATCTATCGCTTTTCCGCCGGAAATTACCTGTATTATCTTTTGACCGCGAGTGTTGTCAGGTATTTCGTTTTTACCGTCGTAAAATACTATGCTTATTTCGTAAAGCGCAAGATAAGTCGACGCGCCTACCGTTCTGCCAGCCGTGTTTTTACCGTTCCAAACCGCCGCTCCCACTACCTTGCCTTCTTCCTTATTCGTATGAAATTTAAACGCAATCTTTTCAGTTACAGCGTTGCCCGTCTGGTCGATAATCTTTATGTAACCGCTATTTGCTCCCTCTTTCAGCGGACCTTTCGCTTCTACTACTATCGCCACGCCTTTTTGCATTTCGGATTCGTTTTCTAACCCGTAATACTTCAAAAGATTCTTGTCAAGGTCTTTGGGACCGTTGCCCATCATTGTAAGCGGCTGCGGAACTATTAACACTTCTACCTTTTTGTCATACGCGCCACCCAATTCAAGCGGGGCAAATACCGTTTCAACTTGCGCGTTGCCCAGCTCGTCTTTTATAACGTCAAGTTTTACAATCTGCAAACTGTCGCCGTTGAGCGGATATGGAATACCGGTTACTTTCTCGACTTTATACCTAAGCGTATCGGTATCGCCATCGTTGTTGCCGCCTTTTTTCAACGTCGGATTTCCAAGCGTCATAGTATATTCCGTTCCCTTTTCATCTTTGAACGCATACGGATTTTCATTCGAAAATTCAATACCCTTTTCGCTGAACACAACATCGAGAATAGAATCTGCCGGACTGAAAATTCCTTTCAAAATCACAGGAGCGACTTTGTCGCTAATTTTAATATCGCCCTTCTCAATCGTAAGCAAGCCGATTTCAAGGTCTTCTTCAAGCGTAATCAAATCTATGCTATCGACGGAAGTTCTGGCGCTATGTCCTCTTTTTCCGTTACTTTCAATATCTTCATCAACGGCAAGCGTAACAAAATTCCCATCAACTACCGCGTCATTAATCTTAAATTTGCGAGTTTGCGAAAGAACTACTTTTTCCGCAAATTCTTTGGCTGCCGCTTCCGAAACCTCTACTCCCAAATTGATTTTTATCGAATCAATATATCCGTCGCGAGCGGTTGTCGCGTCTTCCAAATAAACCGTCAAATTCGGGTCCATTTTTATTGACATTCTCTCCTTAATTTCGCGACGCATATTATTAGGATTGAGCTGTTCCAACGGTGTTCCTACTATTTTGTATTCCTTTATTACGGTAATACTAACCGCAGCGTCCGGAGAAACGGCGGAATTATTAACAAATATCGAATCTTTCACGCCGATTTTATCTTTCGTGGATATTAGAAACTCATATTTGCCATCTCCCAAATGTTCCGCGCGCGTACCAAGATTAACGTCGTCATAAAGGATATCTGTCGCATCTTCCCTGTTGTCCACGTGTCTCACAAACTTAAACGGCAAATTCCCGCCGCCCAAAGCAATATCCGACAATTCGGACATTTCTACTTTAAGCGTATCAACGTTACCGCCATAAACTCTGGTGTATTCGGCGTATTTAACCACAGGTGCCGCGCTGTCTGATGCTGTAACTACTTGCGGAACAATTTCTCCAAAACCAAGCGACTCATCGTAAGTAACATTTACCTTAACTTCACTAAACGACGTTGTAATTCCCACATTGTTTTCAACGACTTTTTCTTTCAATTTCAAAGTAACTATGTACCTGTCTTCCGTCGCAGTTTCGTCTTTTGCCTGTCCGGAGAACGTCCAATCAACTATTTCGTTATCAGGCAAAGTTTTTATTTCTTCGTTAGAAGTTTTTTGTAAAATTATATTGAAAGTCGTTTTGGAAAGGTTAACTTCTCTGTCAAACGGAATAATAATACGGTCTATTACGCCGTCGGCATTATCATCGTAATAGTAAGAACCGTCGTTTGACACATACGGTTCACGCAACGTAATATCAATGGTAACCGTACCTTGCGTAGTAGCCGTGCCGCCCGCGTCAAGTTCATATTCAATATAGTACGTAAACTTTTCGTCGCTCCCGTATGTTTCGTTTTTATACGTAACTTGTCCGGTTTTCTGGTTGAGCGTAAGTTCTCCGTATTGAGTACTGTCTTGAAGAACGAATTTATAACTTTTAACGTTTTCAAGAAAAACAATTCCTTCACTCAAATTTATATAACTTACTGCGCCTTTGAAAAGCGTACTGGTTTCTTGCCCTTCTTTAACCGTCATAGTATAATCGACAGCAACGGGATTTGGCACTACCATAAATGTAATTGAGTTGAGATTGTCATCTTCATTGTACTCTAACAATTTATCTTCGAAATCCGGTTCTCCATTACTAACAAAAACATCGCCGTTCATCGCGTCTTGCTGTCCTTTCCAATACCATTGCCTATAAGTACCGCTTTCTTTTAAGGCAAAATCAACCGTAACGTAAGTGGTATCGGTTACATCACGGTTATATCTGAACAAAATAGCGTCACCGTCCGGAGCAAATTCATATTCCGCGTACGTATCGTCGCAATAAAGGTTAACTGCCTTATTCAAACTCAGCGACGCCCCTACCGCCGAACTTTTGTCGTTAGCGTCAATAACCGTAAATGTTTTTGCGTTGTCATTCGCGTTGACAGTACCTGTTTTCTCCGTTACGTCCAAGCCCCATTTCGGCGAACGATTTACATAAACATATACATAACCAAGTATTCCGCTTGCGACATTTCCCGAATTACTTTTGGCTTCGGCTTTATAGACGAAAAAGTCGGTGTGCTGCGTGTTGTTAATCTCATCGCTACCGTTATGTGTATACCTGAAATTTCCGGTTTCAGATTCCAAAAGAAAATCTGCGTCTACGTCGTGAGTCGGATAAGTAATGGTTTCTACGATTTCCGCCGTTAATCCGGATTCGGACATTTCAATATTCCACATAATACTTTTGTTTTCGTTAGTGGGAGCATTGGCTAACGTAGTCGCCGTAGCGCCTTGTCCGACAATAATATAGTTATTATTCGGATTGACCCAATCTGCGTTACCCGGGTCTATTATAAGCGTAATCGTATAAGATGCGGAAGAAGTATTTACTTTGGTGTCATAACTGCTTTCATCTACAACTCTATACGTAAAAGTCAATCTATTGCCGTATAGCCCAACGTTATAATTACCAGGAACGGTAACAACAAACGTCTTTTGATTGGAGGAAACAGCAACGCTTACCGCAGTTGTCGGAGTTGACGTGTATCCTGTCGGTTGTGTGAAAGTACCAATTTTGACGTTATCTTCGCTGTACCCCGTAGGCGGTACGTCTCCATCTGCAAAAATAAACTTCGCATTAGGTATGGTATGATTTGTATTATTTGTGCTGCCTCTTTTAACAATAGTATCCGTAAACGAATTTGCTACGGGAGCAATATCGTTTATCGGGTCTATTTCTACTGGAATTCTTGCAAGCGAAGTCGGAGCGATGCCGGTTGTGTTTCGTATAGTTACTTCTATCGTATCTATAAACTTTCCGTTCTTCATATTTGCCGTTCCGCCAAATTCATAACTCGCCAACAATGCGGTTGACGATAAATCATAAACCAAATCATTGCCGACAACGCTGACTCCTATATTAGCCGCAGCACCGCCGCCTTTTTTAAGTACCGACGTTACGCCTGTCGATACAAACTGCGCGGCAACGTGCGTAGTAGGGCTATAATTAGAAATTCCCACACTATCCTGGTCGGTTATTCTGGACGCAAGGTCGGATATTGTTATAGTTTTCTTTTCGTTTTCTTTCAGTCGTATCGGCGTAAAACCGTTATGGTTAAACTGCGGCGCGTAAAGGTTTTCCCTTGTTGCGTTTACGTTTACCGTAATTTGTCTTTCAAAATAATCGGTATTATCGTAAGCCGCGCTATCCCGTACCCATACGTTAAAAGTCGAAGAAGCGCTCGCTTTACCGGCAGGCACCGAATATCTTAATTGAGTAGCGCTAACACGTGTTACTCCCGACGGCAAAGTACGTCCAGCAGGAAACGTATATCTGTTCTGATTTGACGACGAGTCGGGTCCGCCAATTGACGCGCTTCCTATCGTAGAATTATTAGTTATATTAAGGTCAACGGTTTGAGCGCTTAAACTTTCAGTAAAACTAATACTCGGATTAGGAACCGTAAATTCAACATCGTTCCAAGGAGTAACATTTATCGTTACAGTCCCCGTATTTCCGCTGTTTGCATTATTTGAACCGGTTCCGTCGTTTATAGTTACCGTCAATGTAACAGTTCTATTTCCGGCAATTTCGTAATCGGCATTATAACTGTTTGTAGTTGATATATTAGCCGTAGTCGTCGTAGCATTAGGACTGGATATATTGCCGATAGTAAACCAATTGCTACTGTTACCTCCGGTTATGGACAGCGTAGGAGTAGAACCGTTTGAGTACGCTCCCCTAGTCATCGTAATTGTTCCGATAGAATTTCCACGCGCAAAAGTAGTCGCCGCGCCGCCGCCGCTTCCAAACCAATTTGTTTTACCCTGATTAGCGTGATATTCTCTTATGCTAAATGTCGTAGCCGCTAATGTCGGTTTTGTAGTTTCGGGGTCGTCGGAAATAACAAATATTTTAACAGGTTTAGGAGTCGGATAAGTAATATTGCCTGTACCGCCGGATGCAGTTGGGGTACCAAATGCTAAACCAAGTTCCACTTCTGTTTGTACTTCTCCATCGTCGACAATATCTATATCTATAAACTTGGTTATTGAGTCGCCGCCGGAAATAATTATACTGGTACCGTTGTGTGCATCGCTAGCATTAAATGTTAAAGTGCCTGTTTGACTTCCATCTGTGGGCAATATTGTGTTGCCAAATTTTATTCTATTTGCCAATGGTCCGCTTGTATGGGTAATAGTCCAAGGTATACTTACAGAACCGTTTGCGGGCTTTTTTAACTTGACAGGAAACTTTGCAGTCCAATTTTTATTTTTACTGTAAGTCCAACTATAACCGTTATATGTGGGAGGATTTCTATTAGGTGCATTATTCCAATTGTTGTCTTCTAAAAATGTTGTGTCTTTGACTTCGGCTTCAGATAGGTCTAACGGAATAAATCTCATATTGGTTTTTGCGTTGTAAGAATTAGAAAATTGTAAGGTATCAGCCATAATTTGCCCATCATATACTATACTTCCTGACCCCGTACTTATTTTATTCTTAGCTATAATAGTCCCTGCCATTTTAGTACTACCGGAAGTAAGTAGTACGCTACCCTTCACAATAATCAACAAATTGTATTCTTTCATTATTGCATCGTTACATAAAGAACTGGAATTTAACGCATTGCCAGAAGCGTCAACAAACAATAATTCATTTGCAGCATAATCATCAGTAATATTACCCGAAACATAAATTACAGTTCTACCCGGTTTTACTTTAACTTTACCGCCGCCCGTCATTGAAATTGATGAATAATAATAAGTACCCGGTTCTATTGTAGGATTCGTAGCGCCTTTCAATTCAGTCAAATTACTTGGAAATGTAATATTATTAAAATCAGGGAAATAAGGTTTTCCCGTTAATGGAGTGCTACCGGTTCTTCCTGTTAATGATCTACCATACCGTGTCTGAATAGAAGTATGATCATAAACATTATTTGTGGTAACTTGCGTAACTTGTGCCGTTTGACCTTCCATTACCTTAACAGGGTCAGTAGTAATTGTCTTATAATATAGGTGTCCGGTTCCTTGAATAATAAATTTACCACTATTATGAGTAATTGTTTGAAAATAGGCAGACCCCGATTTATCACCACTACAAACGCCATCACCGCCTATTATAACTTCTTGCAAATTACAGTTGTTCGCGGTCCCCGTAAGACCATTTGCCGGAATGATTGCTTGCCATATACCACCTCCTATATAACTATCGGCATACCAGGCGTGTTCAATCAAAAGCGGGTCTATTATCGGATCGCTTGGGTCGTTACCAATACTAAGAAATTTTTGGTTTTGTCCCCAAATTACCCCCCCCCCCCCC
>WRFX01000099.1 GCA_009787445.1 Chitinivibrionia bacterium
CTTCGTAATTGTTTTGTCTTTCGTTTTTACGCTTTTTGTCGTCGCGTTTTTGTCGCGATTTTTCTTTATTTGCGGGTAAAGCGTCGGGCGTTTTTTCGGGGGCAATCACTATAATTCCTTCTTTTAGAAGCGCCAAAGAATCCTCTTTTGTTAAAATATTAGCGTCTTTTTCTATTAAAGACGAATCGAGCGTCGGCGCGACAAACTGACTAAACCGCGCAACATCGACACCTTGTCGCAAAAAATTGTCTATTTGTCCGCGAAGATTTAAGCGCGTCGTGTCTATTAACGTTACGTAAGTCGGCAAATTTATGTCTTTATATTTGGGTTTTGAAAGGCGAATTTTCATTTTGTCCATATTTTCTATGTTTCCCGAAATATTTATTCCCATCATAAACGGAAGTTGCGATTTTAATACCGAAATGTGATAATTAAACGTCATATCGAGCCGCTGAACGCCGCTTATCGCCGTTTTGTAGCGGTCGATTTGCATTATAAACGGAAATATTTCTATTTGATTATCGTGTGCGAGCATTTCCAAAGAAATACTTTCTACAAAATTTTCCTCGCGATTTTTGAATTTTAGCGTTTTGGATATTTCGGAAAACGTTTCTCCGTCTAAAAGTATCATATTTTTACCGCTTATTCTGCAAGCGGCGTTTAATGTTTGCAAAATTATTTTCATTGTGGAATCCATAGAAACCGTCGCGGCGATTTGGCTATTTATAACTCCCTTAAACGACTGTAACATAGGAGCCAAAGAATCGATAGACGGAATAATTTTTATAAAATCTTCCACTTGTATGTCTTTAAATTCGAGGTCGATACCGAGCGTAATATCTTCTTTTCCACGAGTTGCATAAAGCGCGGTTAAGTCGATTTCTCCCACGCTTGTTTTTGCGACTATATCTTTTAATTGCAGGCATCTATCGCGTGAAATTAACGCTCCCGATAATTTTTCTAACGTTATGCCGCCGTATTTTCCGTAACTTACGTCTATTTTCGTATCAATACTCACGTTTGACGGAATTACTATAAGTTTTTGTATTTCTTTTTCGTCTTCGGTTTCTTTTTGAATTATTTTTTCGAGTTGTTCGTCGTCCTGCGCGTTTGCCACCGCTTTTTTGTATTCGTTAGACGTTTCGGAATATGCGGACGCGCCGTATGCGGCGGTAAGCAGTTCGTCCAAATTTATAGTGTCGGCTTTTAGGTTCGCCTCTATTTTCAAGCCCCGTCCGCTTGACAATGCGCGGCGAATACCTTCGACTTTCGCGTTTATGTCAAATTTCGATTCGCCGCATCTGACGGTTACGTTTTTCAGCGTAACGTCGTTTGTCGTGAAAGACGCGTCAATGTTTTGCAAACGGGTTCGCAGTGGAAAATGAGGCGATACTATTCTTCCCGTGAGCGATTTTATATTTCCGTCAACCGTCCAACTTCGCAGAAGCGTTCCGAGTTCGGCGTTTTTTATGTTAATGTCCTGTTCCGCAAATTCATCGCTTTCCCGACTTTCCCGCCGCAACCTGCGAGCGTGCTGCGCCAGCGAATCGCGCTGAATATCGGGATATATCGTTTGAAGCGAATCTAATTGTTCGGGAGTCATTTGACGTCTTCTTTGATTCGGGTCGTTTTTTGTAGCCGTAATCGCTATGCTTGCGTCGCGTACTCCGAATCTGTTTTCTTCGCTGCGCATCCCCAACTGTTTGGTTTCAACGTCAAAGCGTATTAAAGGTAAAGTCCGATTTTCAGCCGACGAGCGTATTCTTATATTTGTTTTTAATTCGCGTAAACTTATGGTCGAAGAATCGACGTCCGTATATTGCAGCGTATTTGCCGTTACGCTTCCCGTCATCGGTATCACTCTCGACGTGTCGCCGCTTAAAATAGCGTCGGAGGAGCGCATAGACAGGTCAACTTTGGAAATCGCTATCGTTTCGCGGCTTGGCATCCTGATACGCGCAGTGTCCGATTTGAAATCGACGCTGATTTGCCGCCTTACTTCGCCCGTATTTCTGCTTATTCTCGTTTTTGTAGTGTTCAGTTCCAAATTGGTTTTTTCTACCAAAATACCTATCGAATCCTTTGGAAAGCGAACTCGTATTTTGTCGGCGGTTACCTGCGCGACAAAGTTGTTTTTAGCCCAGTCCCGCTCGTTAAGACGGCTAACGCGAATTGAACCGTCGATATTGAACAATACGTTTCCGCGAGCGGTTATTCCCAAATCTTCGGGCGCAAATTTCAAAAGTTCTTTCAAATCGGCAAAACCGTTTAGTTTCATCGTAACGTTTGGGTCTTTGAGTATGTTCGTCGCGTTTACGCTTCCTTTCAGGTTTGCCGCAAATGCTTCTATGTCAATATTTTTTATTTTTATTCCCGTATTTTTTGGATTATCATTATCGAAGCGCAAAGAGGCGTCGACGAAAATGTTATCGATTTTCGCGTCCGTATCTTTGTAAATAACATATCCTTTCGGTATTTTGAAATCGGCGGTTACATTCGGACGTTTACCGTTTTTTGCAAATTCATAACTGCCTGAAATTTTTGCATTTAGTTCGATTTTAATATTCGTTAAGTATTTTTTCGTTTCGACCGAAAATCTTTCGGGAACAAGCGACAATAACGATTGCACGGGCAATTCCGAAATTTTACATTCCAAATCCGATTTTATATCGTCTTTTGAAATTGCAAGTTCGCCGTCAAGTTTAAGTTGCGGCAAATCCGCGATAGTCAAGGCAATGTTTTCAAGTCCGAAAAAGTAAAGATTTTCGGGAGCAAGTTTAAGCGTCGCGTTTATTTTTAAGGGAAGCGAATCGCAATATTTTTCTTTTTTAACGCTTGCCGAAGCCGCGCCTTCGATTTTCAAATTGTATTCCCGACGATTTTCGCCCGCTTCAATAACGGTCGAATCTAATAATAATTCGGCGGTTATTTCGTTTTTTTCAATTTCGGCGTTCAATTTTACGTCTGATAATACGAATTTGCTAATTTCAAGTTTTGCGGTATCGGGCGTAATGTTTCCTTTAAAAAACAAGTTGCCGATAGAGGCGCGCAAGTTAATTGAATCGGGAGACGCTCTATAAACTAATTTTGCGGGTCCTTCAATAGAAAAAGTGTTAATATTCAGCGCTAATTTTTTAGCGTCATTGGTGTCGTTTCTTTTGTTCGGCGTGTAAATTTCCCAATTTGCGCGTCCCGAATGCGACACATAAGCGTTTATAATCGGCTGTGAAACGCTAATATCGTGTATGTTTATATTAGATTTTAACAGGTCTTTAAGATTAAGCGACACAATAAGTTCGTTAAAACGCATTAAAGTGTCGGCATTTTCGTGATGAAGAGACAAATACGACGTATCCGTTTGCATTGCGTTAGAAATAATTTCGCCTCCGACAAGTTTTACGTTTAATTTAGGAAATTCTTCAAAAACAGAAACCTTGACGGAATTAAAATTTACCTTTGCGTCGAGGTATTTTGTGCAATATTTATTGACTATAGGCGTAAATTGTTTCGGAGTAAGCATATAAAAAAATAAAATGACAACCGCCGCGACAAAAATTATTATTGTCGATAACGAAAAGATTAACGGTTTTAATATTTTTTTCATAATTTTACTTCAAATTCGGTTGTTTCCTCGCTATTTTTTATTTGTTAAACGTTGGTTCTTTTATTTCTCTGTAATTAACGTCGTTAGCGTTAACCAAAACGACCTTGCCGTCTTTCATAAAGACAAATTTTTCGCCGTTCTTTCTTTTTTCGTCAATCAATTTGTTGAACGAAAGATTTATGCCGTAAGTTATTCGTTCAAAAAGGTTTTCGGAATATTCTTTATTTGTGAGTTTCACAATACGCCTCCAAAAAGTTAAATTTTTCTTTGTTTACGTTGGCTTTTTTTTCTGTATTTCATTGCGTTATCAAGGAAATCGTCAAGCGTTTCGTCGGCAAAAAGGTCTTGCCGCCACTTTGTGTAATCAAACGGCTCGCGCAAAATAATTGTAATAAAACGTTCGCAATCTACAATACCGAGATTTTGCGCTAAAATACGCATACCTTCGCTGCGTAAAACAATGTCTGTTTTCATATTATACTTCCGTTTCCAAGCGAATAATTAAATCTTTTTGGTCGTCGTATGGACGGTTATAACAGCAAATATCAAGATAAACAAGCATATTTTCTCCTTATTTCCTAATAAAAATACTATCTGCCGCAACAAAAAAAAGCGGGAACGTATTTCTACGCCCCGGTTTACCTAGTATTTAAGATTTTTTGTTTAATCTTCGTCCGTTTCTCTTGAATGCCAATACTCGTCGTTATTTGGATTTAGTTGATTTGCGTGATTGTCCAAATCGTCCTGATACGCATCGTTGTTTGGATTATGCAAATCAGCCCAATGATCCAATTCTTCTTGACTACGACTCATTAGTACCTCCTTTCTGTTTTAAGGTTTAGGTTTAGGTTTAGGCGGGTTATTATCACGATCGTCCCCAGATGGCTTTCCCGGCTTTTTACTCGGCCAATTCTTATTCTCGTTAGGTTTTGGAGCAGGCGCCCCATTTTTAAAGTTTTCCATAAAAAACCTCCTTATAGTTAAATGTTACGTAAATTTACCAACCTCTCTTCTTCTTTTCTGCATTTTTCTGCGCTAATTCTCTAAGCCGTC
Organism: Chitinivibrionia bacterium; assembly: GCA_009787445.1. Classification (GTDB taxonomy): domain Bacteria; phylum Fibrobacterota; class Chitinivibrionia; order Chitinivibrionales; family Chitinivibrionaceae; genus WRFX01. The sequence goes on from WRFX01000099.1 coordinate 4,658, forward strand.
TTTTTTCTGCTTCTGGCATATTATGGTTGGCGGCTATAATTCGTTCTGCGTCTTCCGGCATCATATCGTTTTCATTCATAAAATTCCTCCTTTCTCCATTTTGTTTAACTTCAAATGTCTTAAAATTGGTAAAACATCTGAATATTGGAAATATTCCAATGGCTGTAAGTTCAAATAATTACGAGTTATAATAGGGGGAATTTTATGCGGTAAAACCGAAAAAGGCTGCCCTACCAAATAATCGTGATTATACCACTAATAACGAAATATGTTCATATTTAATAATGACAGGATAGGTAGAACAACCTATAAAGGCGGACTACCCGTCATTATTAAACATAAAAAACACAAGTGAAATACGAAAATTAAATTTCGATATTTCGTTATTAGTGGTATGGGAAAAATACTATTTGTTAAATGGAAAATGCGAAGTAAAATTAAAAATTTTAAAAAATAGAAATTTAATTGGAAATTACGAACAGAAAAAACTATAATTTCTGCAAATCAAAAACAAATTAAAGCAAATTTCTTTAATTTACAAACGTGAAAATACGCTGTCTATCGCTTTTTGAACGGTTTGCAAACGTACCTGACTTCTGTTTCCCGAAAATTTATTGTGCGAAATTTCCAAAACTTTTCCTTTGTATAAAACTCCTACATAAACCGTGCCTATGGGTTTGTCGAAAGTCGCGCCGCTGGGTCCGGCAATTCCCGAAACCGCTAAAACCCACTCGGTTTTGAAAAGTTCGTTTGCTCCTTCAAGCATTTTTTCTACCGTTTGCTCGCTTGCCGCGCCGTATTTTTGTAAAACGTCGGAGGGAACGCCCAAAATTTTCTGTTTTATAGTGTTGTCGTAAGCGACAATCGAGCCGAAATACCACGCCGAAGCCCCCGGAAACTGCGTAAACGCCGAAGCGATAAGTCCTCCCGTACACGATTCGGCAGTCGATACGCGCTCGTTTTTCGCCGTCAAAAATACGCCTGTTTTGGCGATTTTTTCATTGTACTCTTGCGATAATAATTCCATATACCTCCAATAATAAATTAAGTGAAACACAAGCCATCACTCCCGCTATAACGTCGTCCATCATAATTCCCACGCCGTCGTCAAGTTGCTCAAAAAGATGAACGGGATACGGTTTTACTATGTCGAAAAAGCGAAACAATATAAATCCCGTCAATAAAACGGGAACCGACAGCGGAACAAACAAAAACGTAATCGTCTGCCCCGCAAATTCGTCTATATTTACTTTGTTTGGGTCGTCTTCGCCAAAGTTATTTATAGTGTCGTTACAAAGCCAAAAACCCGCAAAAACAAACACTATAAAAACAAAAAGAAACAAATGCGCGTTTTGATTTATAAACCAGTACTGCGTTTTGTCCATAAAAAAATACAAAAGTCCGACGACCAAAAGCGAACCGTAAGTTCCCGCAGGACCAGGAATATAGCCGATACCAAAACAAGTAGAAAAAATTCTGCGAATAAATGAAATCAATTTTTCTTTCATAATATTTCCTCCCGAATAGTTTTTGAAATTATTTTTCTATCGTCAATCGCCTGATTTAAAGTGTTTTTGTCGGCGTGAATTATTTCGAGTCCAGACGATAACCCTTGCGCAAGTTTGGAAATGGTAAGCGGAAATTGCGAAAGAACCTTTTGAATGTAAAAAACCGTCGTTTCCGCTTCGCCCGTAAAGCCCAAAGCGATAATTATTTCGGCTACGTTTCCTTCTTCCACGCGCTTTTTGAGAAGATTTAGCGACAATTTGTCGGGCGTAATTCCCGAAATCGGAGAAATAAGTCCGCCTAAAACGTGATAAACGCCGTTAAATCGGTTGTTTTTTTCTATCGCAAGCATATCCGACGGACGTTCAACCACGCAAATTACGGAATTGTCGCGGCTCGGATTACTGCAAATCGGGCAAATATTTTTCTCGCTCAAAGCGTTGCAAATTTCGCAACGCACAATATTTTCTTGCGCGTTAATTATCGCGTTTGCCAATTTAAGCGGAGCGCCGTTTTCCTGTTCCAGCAAATAAAGCGCCATACGAAACGCGCTTTTTTCGCCGATAGACGGCAAAATCCGCAATGCGTCTACCAAATCCTGCAAATGCTTCGGTATCATCAAAAGCCCGATAATCCGAGTCCGCTTGTCATTGCGCCGAGAGAATCGTCGGACAATTTTTTCACTTGGTCGCTTGCATTGCGGATAGCCGCCGCAACCAAATCTTCAAGCATTTCCACGTCGTCGGGGTCTACGGCTTCTTTTGCAATTTTTACCGACTGCAAAACGCCGTTTCCGTCCATAACGATTTTTACCATTGAGCCGCCGGAAGTTCCCACAACTTCTTTTTTCGCCAATTCCGCCTGCGATTTTTGATATTCCGCCTGCATCTTTTGCGCCTGTTTCATCATTTTTTGCATTACGCCCGACATTTTTGTAACCTCCTTATTTATATAAATTTAGCGTCAAATTTTTCTACGATTTTCGCCACAATCGGCTGATTTTTCATAAGTTCTTCAACGCTTTCTTTCGTTTTTTTAATTTTTGTTTTTTCCGTTTCAATTTTTTGCGGCGTCGTTTTTTTTGCCGCGTATTCTTCGCGCTTTTTTTGCGCTTCAAATTTGACTTCTTGCGGTTCTTTTTTTATTTCTTGCGACGTTTCTTCTGTTTTTTCGTCCGTTTTATTGGGAATTTCCGCGTTAAGTTCCTTCGGTTTTATTTTTGACGCAAATTCTTGCGCCATTTCAAACTCCCCCGACTGGATACTGCCGTCCTCGCTTTTCTTAAAAATGTCTAATATCTGCTGAATTGACACGGTTTTATCCATATTCGCAATTTTTACCAAAAGTCGCTCGGCGCTAAACCTTCTAAACGACGAATATTGCAATTCTTTTTGCGTCGCAGAAACCATTTCACTGATTCGCAAAATATCGCCTTCGCAATAGTTTTCAACAATATTTTCGTAAAGCGGATTTTTATCAGTATTTCCCTTAATTTTCAGGAACATAAGCATACGAAGAAACGATAGCATTCCGTCTATAAATTCCGAAATATCAAAGCCGTCTTCAAGCGTTTTATCGAAAATTTGCAAAATTTCGCCGATTTTTCGTTCGTTCGCGAGTTTTAAAATTTCGCAATACGTTTCAACAGATACAAGACCAAGTATTTTGCGCGTATCCGACTCCGTCAATTCGCCTTCGCAAAACGAGCGAACTTGTTCTAAAAGCGATAGAGAATCGCGCATACTCCCATTCGCCTTTTGGGCGATTAAATTTAACGCATTGTCCTCAAATTTAATACTTTCACTATTGCAAATTCGCGTAAGTTGTCTGAATATCGCCTCTTGCGAAATCGGGCGAAAATCAAATCTTATTGAACGCGAAAGAATCGTCGGCAGTATCTTTTCAGGTTCGGTCGTCGCAAAAATAAATAGTACGTTTTCGGGCGGTTCTTCGAGCGTTTTTAGTAGCGAATTCCACGCCTGTTTGCTTAACGAATGCGCTTCGTCTATCAAAAATACGCGATAATTCGCGCCGTTTCCCATAGGAACGTAATTTACCGCTTCCATAAGTTCTTTTACGTCGTTTACGCCGTTGTTTGAGGCGGCGTCAAATTCCGCGATGTTGAAATTTGAGCCGTTTATAGCCGCTTTGCAACTGTCGCATTCTCCGCAAGGGTTTGGCGTGGGTCCTTTTTCGCAGTTAAGCGCTCGCGCCAAAATTCGCGCGGTCGTGGTTTTTCCGACTCCGCGCGTTCCTGTAAATATATAAGAATGCGCCGTTTTTCCCGTCGCAATGCTTCTTTTGAGCGTGTTTGTAATATGTTCCTGCCCGACGACGTCGTCAAACGTCATAGGTCGCCACTTACGCGCAAAAACAAGATAACTCATTTTCCCTCACAGTTAGTTTTCGGTTGTTTTTGAAAGGAAAATAATTTATTTCACACCGCGTTTGCGCAAATATTATACTCGCGCGGCAGATTTTAAATAAATTTTGCTTATGTCGAATAATATGTTTTTCACTGAAAACGCCGAATTTTCGTATAAATTATAAAAAAAATAAAAAAAAATAAAAAAATTACAAAAAACGCTTGACAATTTAAAAAATAATCCGCATAATATATATGGGATAGGGGAAACCCGTTCTCGGAGGTTCTTTGAAAGGTTTTACACGAACGAAAGTTATGTTTTCTTCTCTACCGAAAGGTCGCATTTTCGATTTGCAGAAGATAACAGAAGGGCGTGTGCCTGTTAAATATGGCACATACTCTTTCTTGTGTTTTTGGGCATAGGGCATTGCGACCGCCTCGGTAGCCAGAAACAATAGGGAAAGATGTGTGCTAATTTTTTTATTGCAATATTTTGCAGTTTCTTTTAACAAAATCCACATTTTTCCGATTTTTCCAAAACGCGCTGAATGCGCGTTGCGCCGTTATTGTTCAAAACGGCGTTTGAGTTGACGTTTGCGTTGCGTCTTGCAAAACAAAAATAAAGGGATAAGCGTTATACCAGTGGCGCGCCCGCCGTTTTTCCTGCTCTGCGCAATGCAAACTTCTTTTCGGCAATAATCGGAATAGTCCGAGTTGCAAATAGTTTAACAGTTTTGTTCAAACCTAAACAAAGGAGGGAATTATGAACAAAAAGGGATTTACATTGGTGGAACTGATGGTTGTTATCGTAATCATCGGCGTGTTGGCGGCGGTTGCCATTCCAAAAATGATGGCGGCTACGAATAAGGCGAAAGCCGGGGAAGGTCCGCAGATTTTAAGCGCCATATCAAGGATGGAAGCGTCTCACAAAGCGGAAAATGATAAGTATATCACCGCCGTAGCCGCTACTAAAGCAGAAAAGTCGGTAGCAGAGGACGGGTGGTATGAACTTGGATTTGACCAAAAGCCATTTTCAAGGTATTTTTCGTTTGCAGTTACATCTACTGGAGTCGATTCTGTTTTTCTTGCGACTGCCAAATTGTCCGCAACGCTTGGAGACGCGAAGGGTGGAACAGATTCACTTACAATTAACCAAGCAGATGTAAGAACGGCTTCTACCCCCCTTGGAAAACTTGTTCCGAATTGGGCACCGAAAAGCACAACAGAGGAATAGTAGTAAGTTTTAGCGTTTTGCGTATTAAAAAAAGAGAGTCGGAGAGGTTTCTTCGGCTCTTTTTTTTGGGTTTATTTTTTCATTTGTTCTATTTGTTTTTTTAAGTTTTCTATTTCTTTGTCTTTTTCGGAGAGTTCTTTTTTGCTTTCGGAGAGTTCTTTGTCTTTTTCAAAGAGTTCTTTTTTGCTTTCGGAGAGTTCTTTGTCTTTTTCAAAGAGTTTTTTGTCTTTTTCGGCAAGTTTTCTGTCCTTTTCGCCAAACATTCCTTCCATCGC
>WRFX01000100.1 GCA_009787445.1 Chitinivibrionia bacterium
CCCCCCCCCCCCCCAATTTCCGCTTCCCAAGCGGATTTGAGGCGTTTTTAGAGCGTTTTTAAAAGGGGCGTTTTTTGCCGTTTTTATTCCCATTTTTTTTGTCGTTTCTTTGTGTTAATTTTTTATTTCAACCTTATACAACCTTTGTACAAGCATAGGTAAATTACTATATTGTTTGAGAGAAAAACAAGAGGAAATAAAAAAAAGTTTTATTTTCACTTCCCCGCAAACAAATTAACGCCGAACTGCGTTATTGCGGGAACGTATGTTATAAGCAAAACTGCGGCAATCATAACGAGCAAAAACGGCAAAACCGATTTGTATATTTCAGTCAGCGGCTTTTTGAACCTCACCGACGCCAAAAACAAATTTAATCCGACGGGCGGCGTCAAATATCCCAATTCCATATTCGCCAGAAAAATTATGCCCAAATGAATCGGGTCTATTCCAAACGCTTGACTTATCGGCAAAATCAGCGGAACAAGTACGATAATCGCCGAAAATATGTCCATAAAAAATCCCGCAAAAAGCAAAACCGCGTTCAAAGCCAAAAGAAAAACCCATTTCGAATGGATATTGCTTTTGCACCATTCGGTCAAAATTTCGGGAATTTGCGCGTCGACTATGTAATACGAAAGTCCCTTTGCCATTGCCAAAATAATAAGCACGCTTCCCGCAATGGGAGCGGATTTTACTATAACTTTCGGAAATTCTTTCAGCGAAAAATCCCGATGAATAAACACGATTAAGATAAGCAGATAAAGTATTGAGATAGCACCCGTTTCGACGATTGCGGCAATCCCGTTGAAAAATAAAAGCAAAATCAAAACGGGCAACATTATTTCTCCGCTCGCCGCGCCGAAAGTTTTCGCGCATTCCTTTGCGTTAAAGCGGACTTTTTCGTCTTTTAACGATTGTTTTCTCTGCGTGATGACAGCGTAAGCCGACAATATCGCCACAAATACGATTCCCGGAAATATGCCGCCTGCAAAAAGATGCTTTATGTTGGTTTGCGATTGAACTCCAAACAAAATTATTGGTAGCGACGGCGGAAATAAAAGCCCTATGCTACCGCTTGCCGTAAGATAACCCGTCGCGAATTTTTCGCTGTAATTGTGCTTTGTCAAAACCAAATGCAGTATTCCGCCGAGAGCGAGAATAGTTACTCCCGACGCGCCCGTAAACGACGTGAAAAACGCGCAGACCACGACGACCATAATCGCGGTTCCGCCCGGTATAGAGCCGAGAAACGAACGAAAAAAATCGACGAGACGTTTGCCCGCATTGCTTTCGGAAAGTATAAATCCTACTATTGTGAAAAGCGGAATCGACGGAAAGATAGGCGAAGTCAAAACCGAATACGCTTCGTTTGCGATTACGGGAAAATCGATGAACGACAAGTTTAAATTTTCAAAAAGTCGAAAAGTTCCAACGTCGTCTTTGAAGAACAAAAGCGCGGCAATTCCTCCCAAAGCCGCAAAAATCGGCAATCCCAAAATCGTCGCCGCAATTATAACGAAAATCAAAATAATCGAAACAGGTTTTGCTAATTCAAAAGGACAAAACGCAAGCAAAATCGGCATTAAAATCGATATTAAAAACGCTAAAATAGTATATATTTTTTTTGAACAGATTACGCTTCTTAATCCTATAATAAAAAATCCGACGGGAATTATCGTCATAAAAAGTTGAGTTGGAATAAGCCCCGCGATTTTTGCGGACGGCGAAAACGCGCTCTGCACAAAGGAAATAGACGAAAACGCAATGGAAAACGCGATGCTTCCGCAAACCGCCGCGCAAAAAAAGTCGGTTACGCGCCTAACTTTTTCGGGAAAAATCGAGCATAAAGTCGAAAGCGCGATATGTTGCTTATGGCGGCTTGCAATCATCGCGCCGAGCATAGTAACCAAAATGATAATGTGATATTGCAAATCGGCGGAACCTTTTACGCCCGCTACGGAAAAAATTCTTGAACCGATGTCGCAAAGCGGCAAAATAAACATAACGAGAACCGATAAAAATATCAGCGCGCTTTCCGTTTTATGAAAAATATTTATCGCCGTTTTAATCATAATAATCCTTAATTAAAGGAATGTCTTTATTCGTTTTCAAGAGAAAATAATATTATTACCGCGCAGAAAACGCAATTTTTTTGTAAATCGCGTTTAATTTATTTGCGTAAAAATTTGAAAAAAGTAAATTTTAAATCACTTCTTTACGGGAACAATAGAATATCGTCCATCGTCCAAACTTCCGGGCGACCACGCATCGGAAAATTTGTATAATCGTTCACCTTGTTCGGAAATACTTATCAGTTGTGCAGTTTTAGAATCGGTAGAATAAATAGGTCCCCAAACGGCATTGTGATGAAAAGTAGTAATTTTAACTACCGGATTTTCATATCGAAATTCCACATTAGAAACTTTAACCGTATCGTTAGGCGTAAGATTATACCCGACGTAAGTTCCGACAGTAACATAATCTCCGTTGTTCAACGACAATTCAATTTTCGTTGTTGCCGCGCCGTCATAATATTTAACTATGAAATAATATTCGTTTTTATCTTCCTCATTAGCCCAAAAAGGCAATTTATCACATTGAGTAAAAAATCTCGCGTCTATTGCCGCTCTACTTGCCAAACCCTGATAAAAGTAAGATTCCCAAAACTGATGGTTGTCTTTATCCCTCGGTTTTTTACCAAACGCAATAGGATTATCGTGTCCAAGTAATATGCCGCCGTTAAAAGTACTTCTTGCCAAATTTATTATAGCGTCGTTATTATTTGTCCACCACCATCCTGTAGATGCGCGTGTAGTGGGAGGCGCTACGTTTAATACGGCTGTATGTAGCAATTTTTCAGTAGAAAGTTCTTGAACTAACGCATTGGCGTATATATTCCCCTGCGAATGAGAGATGATTATAACTCGTTCTTTTTTATTAAAACTATTGTCGATAATTTTTTTTAATTCGGTAGCAGTTTCATTATGGAAATCAACAACCGTTTCCGCCCGAAGATTAAGTATAATTTCGGACACTTTAATTCTTATTTTTTCCGCTACGTTTCCGTCTATAAATAAACTATCGGCTAATCTTAACGCTTCAACATAGTCGTCTGCAGAGACGATTAAAGGTAGCCATTCTTGCGAATTTTCCGTTATAAATTCATCGGACGCTCCCGCGTTTCTTAACAACTGAAATATAACCTCCGCTAAATCGCCAACTTTCCCGTGCTTTTTGTTGTATCCTAATGTAAATTTATATTTGCCCGGAAAATTTCTATCGGACAATTCTTTTTCGTATGCGTCTCTTATACGTTTATAATTGGTTTCGGCTTTCTCGCGTTTATTCCAAATACCATTTATAAAAATAATATTAGTTACCGAATCTCGTGCGGAACTTTCTGCTTGCGACGAACGAAGAGCGTTTTGATTTTGCTTTTCATAAGGCGGATACAAATTTTGCAATAAAACGCTGTCTTCAACACTTTCTAAACTTCTTAATTGTCTTACGTCGGTATTGGCAAAAGTCCCCGTAAATTTTATTTTATAATTTGGCATAAATTTACGGGTAAAATCTCCGTTTCCATTTTTTACCCGCATTATATAAATTTGATTTGACAAATTGTTTGATAGTGAAAACGGAATATCGTCATATCTCGAAAACTCTTTTGAAAAAATTTTTTGCCCTTTAACGTTGTATAATTCGATAGTTGTGCTACTATTTACGGAATGTATTGGCACTTGTATCTGCCACGAATACGCAATACTTGACAACAAAAATACGGACAATAAAGATATTTTTCTCTTCATTTTTGACGCTCCATTTCTCGTTCGTAAACCTTTTGAAATTCTTTGTCATATTTTTCCTTATATTCCGGATAATCTTCGTATACTTGGAATGCTTTTCCGTTTGCTAAGTCATCTATCTTTTCACTTAATAAAAAACGTTCTTTAGTGTTATACCACAAAACGTCATATTCGTCATCGGATATAACATCTTCGGTTTTACAAGTAATCCAATACTTGTTGCCTGCCGATATACCCATAAAATACGGATATAATTTTTCAAACGACTGCGTCGTATCACTCAAAAATGTTTTGAACAATTCTTGATGCATTTTAAAAGCGAACATTGCTCCCGCTCGCACGTACGGGTCATCGGGAATAAGTTTTGTAATGGCAATTTGAATATCGTCTCTTATTCCGTCGCCGTCGCTGTCAATGCCTAAAATTGTTTTTTTGCCCGCTGCGCCCGGATGCGGCGGTAATTTGGCAATAGGTCCCGATTTTAGTTGCGAATAACAAACGCTTAACAAAAATACGGACAATAATGATATTTTTCTCTTCATTTTTGACGCTCCATTTCTCGTTCGTACATTTCCTTAAACTCTCTATCATACTTTTCTTTTAAATCTGGATAATAGTCGTAAGCCATAAATCCGTGTCCGTTTGCTATACTGTCTAATTTTTCACTAATAAGAAACCTTTCTTTCGTATTGTATAGTAATATCGCCCGCTTCTCATAGGGAAATATATCTTCTGCGCCAGTTTCTATGGAATAGTGAACTCCCGCGCTAGTTCTGAGTAAATGCGGATAGTAGAATTCAAAAGATTCGTTTGGATTATTTAAAACTACTTTCCAAAGTTCTTGTTGCATAACAAGCGGGAACAATACCCCCGCTCGCACGTACGGGTCATCGGGAATAAGTTTTGTAACGGCAATTTGAATATCGTCTCTTATTCCGTCGCCGTCGCTGTCAATTCCTAAAATTGTTTTTTTGCCCGCCGCGCCCGGATGCGGCGGTAATTTGGCAATAGGACCCGTTTTTGGCGTAGTAATTGGCGCATAATTATTTATAAATATCCACGCTCCCCACGGGTCGTTTTTGTTAGGATGCGTATTACTTACCCAATGCCTTGCCACGTATATTTCGCCGTTATATTTCGTTATGTCTCCAATATCATAAACCAAATCTTGCTTGTAATCTTTGGGATTTGAATAATCGACAATCTTTTTCCAAATGTTACTTTGGTCGGGAACATTGCCAGCCGATACGTTTTGTTTGGCAAAATACGCTTCGCTTTTATAAACAACAATATCTTCTATTTTATACGCTTTATTAGCATTCCATTCCTCGACTAATACCCCTGCGGAAAATGCAAATGAAGCAAAAGCAAAAAGAATTAAAACAACATTTTTTAACATAAATCCTCCGAAAAAAATCTTTATACATTAACAAATATAATAAAAAAAGCAAAAATTTGCAGTTTTTTTCTGAAAAAACGGGATTTTCTAATAATAATCCTTAATTAAAGGAATGTCTTTATTCGTTTCAAAAGAATATATTTTTTGCTCAAAAGCGATTTCGACAATTTTTTCATTATTTTCTATTTTCGGCGAAATTTTTGTTTTTCTAAAAATTAACGTCGCAAGCAAAATCGCTTTTTCCAAACCGTCGCCGCGCTTAAAATTATAAACTTCATCGGGCTGGGCAAGACGAAAATCTTCTTTGTAAATCGATTCGTTTTCAAAATTTTTTAGTATTTCGTAAATTTGGGCGAAATCGTAATTTTTTAACGCTTCAAAACAAACGGGATTTCGCTCGAATGCCGCTTTCATAAAAGGTCTTATTCCGCAATGCCTTACGTCGCGAAACGCGCTTATCGCCAAATTTGCCGTAGAATTTGTTTTTGCCAGCGAATAAATTTGCGAAATCAAATTTTCGCGACCGTTTTTAACGCAAAGCGTAATCGGCTCGGTTTCAACAAATTTTTTTGCGCAAATATCGGGCAATTTCGGTTCAATAGACGAAAATAGAATTATTTTTTCTGCAAAAATTTCGGGCTTTTCAATAAAATTTTTCAATTTTTCAATAAAAAACAGTTTTGTTTCTTCGTTTTTCGGATTTAATTTGTTTTTTTTAAGCAATATTTCAAAATCTTCTAAAATTAAGCGATTTTCAAGCGGAATTTTATGATACTCCGCGTCTATAATTTCGTGCAAAAGCGCTTTGTGAGACGTCGTTCCAGCACGGGATTTGCTTTCTTCTTCTCGCGAAAAAACGCTTTCGCTTTCTATAAATAAAATTTTATCTTTATGCTTTGCGCAAAACTGAAAATGTTTTTGATAATCAACGTTTTCGCGCAAAAAACTAACAAAAACTTCAAAATTTATTTCCGTTATTAAAAATTTTTTTAGCGCCGCCGCCGCTTCTTCAAATTTTTCTTTCGGCATCGTGGCTTTTTCGTACATCGTATGCACGTATCCGAAATTATTTACAAACATCGTAATTTTTTCGTTTTCTATCGCTCGCCGCGCTTTTATCGACTGCTGCGTTCCGTTAAACCACATCGTTTTTGTGATAACTCTGCGATTATTCGTAATAAGTCCGTCGCGAGAATCTATAAAATTTTGCGAATGTAAAGGAGTCGCCAGAAGATGAATTTTTTCAAGCGGAATTTCGGCGATAATAAAAAGCGCCGCCACATACAAAGTCGATAACGAAACGCATTCGCCCGCGCCCGTCGAATAATTTTCGCGAAACTTAAACGCTTCCATCGCTTCGACGGTTTCGGTTTTCCAATACGGAATAATTTCGTCGTCGTATTTTTCGAGACCAAAATGTTTGCGAATATCCATATCAAAATAATATTTATCGCCTTCATAACCGAAAAGCGCGTTGCTTTGAGACAAAACATCTCTGTCTATAAATTCCGAAAATCGCGCAATTTCCGTTTGTTTTTTCGTTAATCCCCACGTGTCCAAGTCCAAATTAAAGATAAATCTGTCCATAATAAACTGCTTTACGCGCTGGATTTTGCGATGTTCGTTCATCGACGATAAATCTTCAAACCATTTATCTTTTTTCCATTCCCAAACGACGCTCGACATACAGTTTGCAAGCGCCAAAGCGTACAGAATTTCGGGGAAAATAAAAATTTCCATATCCGAAAGCGTTATCGCGCACGAATGTTTTTCTAATTCCTTTTGCGTCAAAATATTTCCTTAAAAAGTGATTTTTGCCGTTTTTTTGTTATAAAAATAGTATTTTCCCACACAAAGTATTTAATACGGAGAATTTTATGCTTGATATTTCTCGAACGCTCGTCGATTTGACATCCGATTTGGTCGCGATAAATTCGGTTATCGGAAACGAAAAAGAAATTGCCGACGCGCTTTTTGGCGTTTTTGCCGAATACGAAATTGCGACGCAGCGAGTAAAAAATTCGCTTGTTTCGCGATTGGATTTCGGCAAAGAAAAAACTATTGCGCTTATCGGGCATTTGGATACGGTTCCCAAAAGTCGCGAAGAACAAACGCGGGCAAAAATAGAAAACGGCAATTTAATCGGGCTTGGAACCTGCGATATGAAATGCGGAATTGCCTGCGCGTTAAAAATTTTATACGAAATTAAGAAAGAAATTATTTTTCCGTCGCAAAATATCGTTTTTGTGTTTTACGACGGCGAAGAAGGTCCGCTTCCCAACGGAATTACGCGATTATTGGCGGAAAATAAATTGCAAAACATAGATTTTGCGTATATTTTGGAGCCGACTTGTTCAAAATATTCTATCGGATGTCTTGGAGCGTTGACCGCAAAACTTGAAATTTGCGGAATTAGTGCGCATTCCGCAAATCCGATACTCGGCAAAAACGCATTGAGCGAAGCGGCGAAAATCATAAAAAAAATAGAAGAAACGGACAAAAAAATACGCAAACCGCAAAAAATAGACGGACTTTCTTTTTACGAAACGATAAACGTAACGCAACTTACGACCGAAAACGCTTCGAATGTTATTCCGTCGAAGGCGAATTTGACGATAAATTTTCGTTTTTCTCCGAAAAGAACGTTAGAAAACGCGAAAGAATTTCTTTTTTCAATAATAGACAAAAATTTAATAAAAACTCTCGATTGCGCAAATTCCTGCTTTGTTTCTGCCGACAAAACCGACGTTTTTTTGCGAAATTTTTGCGAAAAAGAAATTATGCAGGCGTGGACGGATATCGCGCAGTTAAACGCGGCGCAAATTCCCGCTATAAATTTCGGCGCGGGCGATATAAAACTCGCGCATAAACCCGAAGAATTTGTAAATATAGCAAATTTACAGAATTTTTACGAATTATTGAAAAAACACGTCTGAAAATGGCTTTTACTTGTTTTTTGTAGCGAAAAATTTGTATTTTAGTGCGTGAATAATTTAATCTATGGAGGAAAAATATGCCTAAAAATAGATTTGACGAAAGAGTCAGCGACATATACAGCGCTATTGTGAAAAACGCAAGAGAAAACGTAAATTATTCAAGCACTAATTTTATGGTCGTCGCTATTATAGCGTTATACGGCGTTTATCGTTGTTTTGAAATTAACGCGGCGGACGGCGGCATAAAAATCTTTTTTGAAAAAACCGCCGTTATAGTTTGCGCGATAAGCGTTTCTTTGATTTTACTATTGCAATTTTTTAAATTATTCGTTAATTGGCAGCCGTTTATAATAGGTCTCGTTCTTTTTTTGGCAGAAACCGCAAGAAGCGTTATAGTAGAGGACTTTGCGATATATTTTAATATCATAACGGCGGCGGGTATAATAGTCGCGTTTTATTTTAACGTAAAAAATTATTTTTTGTATTTTTTAACGTGCAACGCGCTTGTGGCGATTCTTTATTTCAATCATTTTTACAGCCATTTTTTATATTTTCCGAGCCAAAACGCAATAACTTACAGCGCGACTTCATTTCTTTTATCTTGGTTTTTTTACGCGATGAATACTTTTATCGCTTTTTTGCTGATATGCGTCGTGCGCCGAAGTTTTTATCTTGTGGAAAGGCGCGATAAAATATCATTGGATTTGCTTGCCCGCGCGGGCGAACTTCGCGACAACGACACGGGAAATCATTTATTGCGGACAACATATTATTCGTCGGTTATAATTGACGATTTGCTCAAAAATCCGCATAAAAATTACGCGATAACAAAAGAAAAAGGAAATTACATTGTAAATACGGTAAAACTTCACGACATAGGAAAAATTGCCGTTACGGACAATGTTTTGCTTAAACCGGGAAGTTTGAGCAAAGAAGAGTTTGAAATTATAAAAACGCATACCGATTACGGCGCGAAAATGTTGGACGAAGCGATAAATATTATGGACGGACAGGACGCGCTTTTGTCTACCGCTTACGATATTGCTTACGGGCATCACGAAAAGTGGGACGGTTCGGGTTATCCTCGCGGCTTGTCGGGTTTCGATATTCCGATTAGCGCGCGAGTCGCGGCGATTGCGGACGTTTTTGACGCGCTTACGACGGAGCGACCATATAAAAAAGCGTTTCCCGCGCGCGAGGCGTTTGATATTTTGTATAAAGACGCGGGTTCGCATTTTGACCCGTATTTAATAGAAATAGTGAAAAAACACGAAAAAGATTTTGTGGAAATTTTGGAGAAATTTAGATAATATTTGAGTTGATAAAAAAAGACGCTCCGCTTTCGCGAAACGCCTTTGCAAACCGAATAATTTATAAAAACTATTTACTTCCTTTTGAGAGAAATATTATTATTGTAAATCATAGTATCCTTTCCGTCAAAAGTAATATTAGTTCTTGTGGTGCCATTACTTTCCGTATAAGAAATAGCATTGCCTTCATTTGTCCAAGTAAAAGTATCGTCGTCTAACACATTGCCGTTATCTTTTCTTACAAACACATAATTCCCCGTCTTGTCCGATTTAAAAGTAAACGTAACTTTTACAACTCCAAATTCACCGTAAGGGTCATCGTATTCGCCTTCATAAACTCCCGCGATTTCACCTGTTTTTCATCGTCATCGTCGCCGCAACCCGCAAAAAACATAACACCGCACACTAAAAACACACTGACCAACAATTTGGTCAAAAACAAAAAATTAAGTTTCATTTAGAAACTCCTTTCTTAAAAATTTTAATAAAAATTGATACATATTGCTAAACCGACGAAAACGCCTTATAGCCGAAAAGAAAGGAGAAAAAGATGAGAAACGAAAAAGAATATTTTTCGCGATATT
>WRFX01000101.1 GCA_009787445.1 Chitinivibrionia bacterium
CCCCCCGCTTAAATCCCAATCTCCCTACGCAAAAATGCAATTTTTTTCGACGAAATTTCTCTCGCCTTCTGCGCGCCCAAAGCAAGAATTTTATCTATCTTCGACTTGTCCGCCATCAAATCGTCGTAAATATCGCGCATAGGTTTAATAACCGCGTTCATCGTTTCAAAAAGTTCCTGTTTCGCCTCGCCCCAGCCCATTCCTCCCGAGCGATATTTGGCGGCAAGCGCGTTTTGCTGCTCTTGGCTTGCAAAAAGTTTGTAAATGGCGAAAACGTTGCAGGTTTCGGGAACTTTTGCTTCGCTTACTTCCTGCGAATTTGTAACGATTTTCATTAAAATTTTGCGCAGTTGCTTTTCGGGAATAAAAAGCGGTATAGTGTTGTCGTAACTTTTGCTCATTTTTCTGCCGTCAAGTCCTAAAACCGTTTCGTTAACGCCGTCGTAAACGCCTTCGGGAATCGTAAAAAGTTGCTTTTTGTAGTTGCTGTTTATCGTTTGCGCAATATCGGCGGCAATTTCTACGTGCTGTTTTTGGTCGCGACCGACGGGAACAAAATCCGAATCGAAAAGCAAAATGTCCGCAGCCATCAAAATCGGATACGTAAAAAGTCCCATATTTATATTGTGGTCGGGGTCTGCCCCTTTTTCTTTGTTTGCGTCGACTACCGATTTATACGCGTGCGAGCGATTCATCAGTCCTTTTGAAGTGAAAGCCGTAAGAATTACGGAAAGTTCAAACGTTTCGGGAACGTCGCTTTGACGATAAAACAAAACTTTTTCGGGGTCAAGTCCGCACGAAAGCCACGCCGCCGCGACTTCGTAAGTCAAATCCCGCAATTCACGCGGATTTTTTATAGTATTTAGCGCGTGATAATCGGCAATAAAATATCGCGCTTCATATTTTTGCGCAAGTTGAAGCGCGGGTTTTATCGCTCCGAAATAATTTCCCAAATGCGGTATTCCCGTCGGCTTTATTCCCGTCAAAGAAATTTTTTTGTCCATAGATAAATCCTTTTGTTTTTTTGCGAAAAATACTAAATGTCAAAGCGTTTGTACGTAATTTTTTTGCGATTATTTTCCGCAAATTTCGCAATAATCGCAATATTTACATATATTTTCGTTTTCGCATTGCGCAAAAGGAACTGAAATATTAAACAATTCTTTAAGTTTTTTCGTCAATTCCTCGTTAAATTCTTCTTTTGAAAAATAGTCAAAATTTTTGGCTTCTATCTCGGATTGCAAAACAAAAAGCAAATTCGGCGAAATTTCAAATTTTTTATACTTTTCGTTTTCCGATAAAATTAACGAATACAAATATATTTGAAATTGATATTTCGCTTTCGACGGGCGTTTGGACGAAAAAATATCGGGAATATTTTTGGCAAAGTCGTTTTTGTCGGGAATTTTGCCCGTTTTGTAATCGATAATGCGAATTTTATCGCCAATTTTATCGATTCTATCTATAATTCCGCCGATTTTTATTCCGTCTCTTTCAAAAAAATGTTCTTGTTCCAAGCCCAAAATTTTGTTCGGCGCGTTTTTTTTGTCGTAATCAAGCGTATTTTTTACCATTTGCGAAATAACTTTTGAAAAAATTTGTCGTCCGCCCGAATAGTGTTTTAACTCTTCTTCTATTAAATTTTCGTAATTTGAATCGCCAACTTTTTCGTAAATTATTTGCATTGTTTTATGAAAAATATTCCCCAAAATTGCGGGATTTAATTCCGTTTCGTCGGGTTTTCTAATTTCGGCGACGTATCTAAAATAAAATTGCAGCGAACAATCGATATAAATATTTAACGCGGACGGCGAAAGAAATTTATCGCGGTATTTTTGTTTCAATTTGTCAAGCATTTCGGCTGTTTTTTCCACAAAAATCTCTTCTTTGCGCGTTTCGTATTTTATCTCTCCGCTTTCGACGATTTTTACTATTTTGTTTTTGTAAGGCGACAAAAATGAAAGTTGCAGCAAAAAACAACTCATATCGGTGTAGCAAAACGAAACGTTTTTTGCGCCGTTAAAAAGTTTGAAAAACAATTTATATTCGCGTTTATTTTCGTCTTCAAGCGTTTCTAATTCAAAATATCTGCGTAAATTTTGCGGTATAAAAGACGGTTTCGGCTCGATTTTCGGAATAATTTTGTCGTCTGTCGAAAGAAAAATTATGTTGTCAAAAGTTTCGTTTTTCACGTCGTTCATCGTTAAAACGCTTAAATTTTCGGGAATTGCGGGCAATAATTTTTCGTCGCATAAAATAATCGTTACGTCTTTTTTTTCTTGTTTTAGCGCGTAATTTATCTGCGCCGTGCGCGACGTAAATTGAATAAAAGTTATGTTTTTTTCTTCGTCAAAAACTTCTTCGTAATCTGAAATTTCTTCAAATTTTTCATATTCGGGATTCGTTTTCTTAAAACTTTCGTATATTTCATAAATTTTGTTCTGCATTACGCTTGTTTTTTCGTCGTTAAAATTAAAAAATCGCTTAATAATCTTTTTTTCGTCTTGCGTTAAATAATTCGGTTTACTTATTTCGCTCAACTCCGCGACGTTTTTGAAAATTCCTTTTGCGTTTTTGTTTTTTTTGTCTATATCTTCAAAATCGTTGAGAAGCGCTTCGCCGATAGGCAAAAAATCTTCAAAAGAAATTTTTGCGTCTATTTTTTCTTTGTAAATTTCCCACAAAACGTCAATTAACGCGCTTCTCATAATTTCCCCATTTCAAAAAAAGTGTTTCCTACGTAATTTTTCAATAACGTTTGAACGCTTAACGCGCCGTTTTCGCTTGGAGTTTTGGCAATTATTATAAGATTTTTTTCCGCTCTCGTAAGCGCGACGTAAAGTACGTTTAAATTGTCGACGGTTAAATTTTCGCTTTCCTTAATATATTCGTCGGCAAAAATCGATTCTTGCATATTTTTGTTAAATTCGGTCGGCAAAAGCGCAAAATTAAAAGGCGCTTGTTTTTTTTCGCTTTCGCACCACAACAAATCGCTCGAATTAGGCGCCATAAGCCAATCGCAAAACGCGACTATTACCGTATTAAATTGCAAACCCTTCGATTTATGGACGGTCATCGTCAAAATTCCGTCTCGTTTGTCGCTTTCTTCGGCGGAAAGTTTAATCGTTTCACGCGACAATTTTTCGTCCCAAATTTCCAAAAAATCGTTTATATTTGCGCGACTTTTTTTTGTCGAATATTCCAATATTTTATCCATAAAAGCAAACAAAAACGCATTGTTCGGCGACGTTTTGTCAAATTCAAAAATTTTTGAAAGTTTAACTGCCAAATCATAAAGCGGAAGCGACAAAAAATCGGCGTTTAGAAATTTAGTTTTCTCTTCGCATTTTTCTTTTGTAAGTTCCTGCGGAGCGAGTTTTTCCCAATAAACGCACAATTTCGCTCTCGCGACGGGATTTTTCGGCTGGGCTATAATTTGCATCGCCGAAATTAGCGTTTGCACCTCTTTTGAACTTCCTAACATATACGCTTCTTCGGATATTATTTTAACCGTTGGCAATAATTTCGGCAAATCGTTCGCAATTTTTTTTATTTGCGCGTTTGTTCGGCACAAAATGCAAATATCGCTTTGTTTAACGCCTTTTTCCAAAAGTAAATTTATTTTTTCGGCAAGTTTTTCAATTACAATATTGCCATATTTTTTCAAAATTTTTCTTCCGTCTCTTATTTCTTTCACAAAATCTACCGAAACGTAACCCTCTTCGTTTTTATTTTTTTTCTGCTCGGTAGAAAACAAATTATTGTTAAATTCCACTATGTTTTTTGCGCTGCGAAAGTTTGTTTGCAAGGTTTCGTAATCGCATTGTTCGCCAAATTCTTCTTCTATATTGTTAAGGATTCGCCAGTTTCCGTTTCGCCAGCGATATATCGACTGACGGACGTCGCCGACCAACATTCCGAAATTATTTTGCGAAAGAACTTTTTCGTAAATAAGTTTTTTGAATATTTTCCATTGCAATTCGGACGTATCCTGAAATTCGTCTATAACGACGCTATTTACGTTGGTTTTTTCAAATATAAACGCGCCTTCTCTGTCGGCGAAACAACTTAAAATACGATTTGCGTTCGCCAAAATAAATATATTTTCTTCTTTGCATAAGTCGCTGATTTTATTGGATATATCGCTTAAAATTCGCAACTGATAAATAAATTTCAAAAAACTTTTTGCGGAATTGTATGTTTTCAAATTTCGTTTTTTGTAATCGTCGTCTTCTTCGTTATATTTTTTTATAATTTCTTTACATTCGATTACGCTTTCTCTTATTTTTTGCGGATTTTTCTTAAATTCTTCGTTTATTTCGCTTTCTTTTTTTTGAAAACTTTCTTTGAAAATATTTTTGGAAAATTCCTGCAAATCCTTTTCGATAGACCATTTGTCATTTTCGAGTTTATGCTCTACAAAAGCGATAATTTCATTAGACGGCGTTTCGGCGACCAACGATTTTACGGCGTTTTTTATAGGAATTTCGGTATCGGTTTCAATGTTAAAATCCGATTTTATTCCGAGTTCTTTCGTAAGATTTCGCAATATTTTTTGCAAAAAACCGTCAATCGTAGTTACGTTAAAATTACCGTAATCGCGCAAAATTGAAGACAGCGCGATTTTTGCGTTTTCACAAATTTTTTCTTCGCTAAATTTCGGAAGTTTTTGCTTAATCTCTTCAAAAAAATCGCTTTTTTTTCCGTCGGACAAAGCGCAAAGTTCGTTTAAAATTCGTTTTTTCATTTCGCCAGCCGCGTCGTTTGTGAAAGTAACCGCCAAAATTCGCTTATATTCTTCTTCGGGATTTTTAAGTATTTTTGCTATATAATTTAGCGCCAAAACAAACGTTTTTCCGCTTCCCGCCGACGCGCGATATACTACAAAATTTTTTTCGCTCATTTTTTACTCGCAATTCCAAATTATTTCTTTTTGCTCTGTCTTTTTCAAAAAATCGTTTATTTGCGAAAACGGTCTGCTTCCAAAAAATCCCCTGTTTGCCGAAAACGGCGACGGATGCGGACTTTCTATTATTTTGTGTCGTTTCCCGTCTATTAAATTTTTTTTGCTTTGCGCAAATTTTCCCCACAAAACGAATATTTTGGGATTTTTCATTTCGGACAAATACGAAATAACGCCGTTTGTTAAAATTTCCCAGCCGATTTTTGAATGCGACGCGGGCGAATCTTTTGCGACGGTCAAAATTGCGTTTAAGAGTAAAACGTTTTGTTTCGCCCAATTTGTCAAATCGCCGTTTGGTAAAATTATTCCCAAATCGTTAAACAATTCTTTGAAAATATTTTTAAGCGACGGCGGAATTTTCACGTTTTGCGGCACGGAAAACGAAAGTCCCGTCGCTTCGTTTTCGCCGTGATACGGGTCTTGTCCTAATATTACGACGGAAATTTTTTGCGGCGAGGTCAAATTAAACGCCTTAAAAATATTTTCTTTTTGCGGAAAAATCGTTTCTTTTTTTGAGCGAATTGTTAATTCTTTGTCTATTTTTTCGAGTAAATTCTTTCGCGAAACAAAAAAATCGCTCCAATTTTTACTTGCGTTTTCAATTAAAAATTCCATAATTACTGTATAAATTGCACCGTTCTGTCGCTGTCGATTTTCTTCAATTTTGTATTTTTCGACGTATCGATAACTTTTATGGAATTTCCGTAGCAGCAAAATTCTTCCAATTCCAAATTTTTCGATATATCTATATTTGTCAGGCAGTTAGCGTAACACTTAAAAGTGTTCAATTTCGTATTGTTCGATATGTCTATGCTCGTCAAACGATTGCTGTTGCACCAAAATATTTCAAGATTTATGTTTTTCGACACGTCGATTGTCGTTAATTTATGTCCCGAACAAACAAATTCTTTAAGCGCAATATTGTTTGTTACGTCGATTTCTGTAAATTCGCTTCCTCTGCACCAAAGTATTTCGAGTTTCACGTTTTTCGACACGTCGATGCCCGTAAAAGCGTTTCCGTCGCAATAAAGTTCTTTCAATTCGACGTTGTTTGACAAATCCAATTTTACTATTTTGCCGCCGCAGCAATCAAATTTTTCAAGTTTTACGTTTTTTGATAAATCGACGTTTGCCAAAGGATTCCAATCGCAGCAAAACGTTTGCAATTCAATATTATTGAACACGTTAATATGAGGCAACTGATTTACGCCGCAGTTAATTTCCTTTAATTTAACGTTTTCCGACACGTCTATCTCTTCCAATTGATTGGAATCGCACAAAAGCGTTTGCAATTCTACGTTTTCCGACAAAAACAAACTTGTCAAGTTATTGTTGCCGCAATTTAAGGTTTTTAACGCGGTAAAATATTCTATGCCGCTCAAATCGGCGATTTCTTTGCCGCTTACGTCTAAAAAATCAATGTCGTTTAAGTCGAAGTCGTATAGGTCTTCGTTTGATTTTTTGCCGATAATTTCGCACACTGCGTCGCGAAAATTATCGTCTTTAAATTTTTCTGTTACGTCTTCCATCGTTTCATTCCTCCTATTGAAAAACGGATTATATTTTATATTTTTATTCTTCTATTCTTCTATTCTTTCCAAAAGATTTTGATTTATCTGTTTTGTCGCGTTTGCCCCCATTTTTTTCAAATTTTCCACTTGACCGAGTATTGTCGCGGCGTTTGTGCTTCCGTCGGAATTTCGCTTCACGAGTTGATTCATCGCCTCTCCGTAAGTTTTTTTTGCGCTGTCCATAGTTTGCCCGACTTTTATCATATTTTCGGAAAATCCGACGAATTTATCGTATAATTGCCCGCCGACTTTGGCTATTTCCTGAACGTTTTTGTTTTGTTTTTCCACTTTCCAAATATACGCGACCGTTCGCATCGCAAACATTAAAGTAGTCGGCACGACAAGCATTACGTTTTTTTTAAGCGCGTATTCCAAAAGCGCGGAATTTTGCGCGACGGCAATAGTCAAAGCGGGTTCAAGCGGCACGAACATAAACACAAAATCGGGCGAATTTATGCCGAAAATCTGCTCGTATTTTTTATCCGAAAGTTCGTCTATATGCTTTTTCACGCTTGAAATATGTTCTTTTAGCGCTTTTTCTTTTATAATTTCGTCTTCGCCGTTAAAATACTGTTCGTATGCCGTAAGCGAAACCTTGCTGTCTATAACATAATGTTTGTTTTCGGGCAAATTTATTACGAAATCGGGACGTATATTTGCGTTTTCGTCGGTTTTGAAATTTTGCTGTTTTTGAAAATTTACGCCTTCTACAAGCCCCGATTTTTCAAGCAGAACTTCCAATTGAAATTCGCCCCAGTCGCCTTGGACTTTGCTGTCGCCTTTCAACGCTTTCGTCAGTTTGTTGGCTTCGTCGGTAAGTTTATTGTTTAGCAGGACGATTTGTTCCAATTCTTTTCTCAAACTCGCTTTTTCCGCTCTTTCGGTGGAATAGGTATCTTCGACTTTTCTTTGAAATTCGCCTAATTTTTCGCCGAGCGGCTTCAATATATTATCTATTTTTTCTTCGTTTATTTCGACGAATTTTTTGCTTTTTTCTTCAAGAATCTTATTCGCCGTATTTTCAAATTGCAATTTCATTTGTTCGTTAAGTTTTTCCGTTTGCAATTTCATTTGTTCGTTAAGTTTTTCCGAGTTTTCAAATTGCAATTTCATTTGTTCGTTAAGTTTTTCCGACGCGTCGCTTTTGGATTTCAAGGCAAAAAACATAGCGCCGCCGCCAATTAAAATTCCCAAAATTAAAAATAACGCTTCAATCATTTATTCTCCCCGTTTTTTCTTATAGACGGATAATCCAAAAACAAACAATAGGAAAATATAGCCCGGAAGAGAAACGAGCGCGGCGGTTTTTAAGTAAAGCGAATCTATTTTCATTTCTATTTTGTGTTTGCCAGCCGGAATTTGAACCGCCATAAACGCTATGTCCGAATTTAGAATCTGCGCTTTTTCGCCGTTTACAAGCACTTGCCACGCAGGATAATACACTTCGCTTATTCGCAAAAGTCCCGTTTTTTCGACTTCGACCTCCGCGACTCTGTAATTTGCGGTATATTTACGCCATTTTACGGATATTTTAGTATTGACGGAATCGTCGTCGGACGGCAAAAAAGACGGCTTTTGCTCCAAAACCGCAATTTTTTGCGCGGGAAATTCGGGATTATTTATCATTTGCGAAATTTTTTCTCTGTCGCTATCGACTATATAATCGTCCGTAAACGAAAGGCGAGGAAGCGCGTTTTTGTTTTCAATATAACTTATGCCGCGTCCGCTTTGATAGAAAATATATCTGCAATTTGCAAGATTCAGCGTATTTGTGCCGTTTGCGAACTGGTCAAGCGTATAAATTCCGTTAAAATAATTGCTTCCCCCGCGTCCGCGAAATTCTCTGTATCGCAAAAGTTCGTTGTCGTGAAATCCGTTTACGCTTTCAAGTCCCCAAAAACTTTCTATGTTTTCGTTGCCAAGCGTGCGCAATAAATCAGGAAGAAAAAGCGTTCGCGCAGGTTCGTTTTTCGTTTTTTGTAAAACCTGTTCTATTGCGGGCGGGGTTCTTTTGTACATCGCGTTGCTTTCAAAACGTATGAATTGCGTGCCGACGCGAAGCAAATCAATAGTTCCAAGCACAAATATAGTTATAATCGCCGTCTGTTTTTTGAGATAACCGCACATTACAGCCCAAATTGAAACTATTATGCAAGCCGCGACAATCCACCAAATTGTTAGCGCGGGACGAAATTTTTGCGTAAAATTCGCTTCCCAAATTTGTTTTTTGCTTTCCAAATCCGAACTGAACGCGTTGCAAAATCCGTAATTAAAATTTTTGTCCGCAAAAATAAGCGCGACGAGTGATATTAGCGCAATCGAAATCAGAAGTCCTGTTTTTGTGTTTTTAAGACGTTTTTGACTAAAATTTTTCCATTCTTCGCCGTAAATATCTTTTAGAGAAAAGACGCTCAAAAGCACGATAGCAAACGAAGCGATATAGGTAATCATCGACATCGCGCGGAATTTGTCTATCCCCGGAACGAATTTATACGCAAGCATATAAAGAGAAAAAACGTCCTGCGGTTTGTCGCCGTAACGAATTCCCGGCGAATCGGCAGCCAAAGAAAGCAAAAGGACAAAAATCGCGAGCGCAAGCCAAAATATTCGCCATTTTGACGGCTTGAATACAAACGCTAAAACAGCCAAAATAGTAGCCGCCGCGCCTATATATTCGGTATTCAGTTTGAAATAATTTTCGCCCCAGTAATAATTGTTATAATTTCCAAACTCCGCGACCCAAAGCGACATTATTTCCGCAAAATGCATACTCCACGAAGTCGCTTTTTCAAAATCGATATTTCCGCGAACCGAATGCGCGTCCATAATAAACATCATCGAGACAAGAAATTGCGGCGCGCCGAGCAATAATCCTAAAAATATGCCTCCCCAGAAGAAAAGCGCGGTGTTTCGCAGTAATTTGTAATTTTTTTCTTTTAATAAAAATATGCAGTTAAAAAGCCAGACCGCTCCTATAACCCAAAGCGAAAAATATACCATTTGAACGTGAACGGTCAAGAGGGAAAGTCCTATCGTAATTCCCAAAAACGCGACTTTTTTCAAGTCGGGTTTGTCCAAACCCAATTTGACTATCCAAACCATAAGCGGAAGCATTGCGATTACGCCCATTTTGGCGTCGTGTCCCGGCGATACGAGCGAGAAAAACGAAGGATTAAGCATAAAAAATATCGCTCCCGCTCCCGCGAGTAACGCTGGAATTTTGAACGCTTTAAGCAACATTAAATAGAAAAACAAGCCGCCGAGAAACAGATGAAGAATAAGTTTTCCC
Organism: Chitinivibrionia bacterium; assembly: GCA_009787445.1. Lineage (GTDB taxonomy): Bacteria > Fibrobacterota > Chitinivibrionia > Chitinivibrionales > Chitinivibrionaceae > WRFX01. Next base: position 9,824 of record WRFX01000101.1, read on the forward strand.
GATTGTCCGCGATACGGTGGCATCAGGTAATTAAAAGGAAAGGTTATAGGAAGCAAATAGTCGCCCGCCATAGCGTCGCCGGTGGGTATTCCGCC
>WRFX01000102.1 GCA_009787445.1 Chitinivibrionia bacterium
GGATTCAAGCGGACAGGGCGGAAAAATTATTATCAACGAAATTCCGTATATGCTTAGCAAGGAAAATCTCGTAAGAAAAATGGAAGAGTTAGCCGCCGACAAAGAAAACGGAATTTCGGGCATCGCCGATATTGAAGACGAATCATCGGACATTGACAACGAAGAAAGCGGCAAGAAAAAAGGCGCGGCGAGCAAAATCGGAATAAAAATTATCGTTCACGTAAAAAGAGACGATTACGCCGAAGTTGTGCTTAATCAATTATATAAAATGTCGCCGCTGCAATCGACTTTTGGAATTTTGAATTTAGCGCTTGTAAATGGTCGTCCGCAACTGCTTAATCTCAAGCAACTTATAACATATTATATTGACCATCGCATTGAGGTTATTACCCGAAAAACGCAGTTTGATTTGAACAAGGCGAAAAACCGCGCGCATATTGTAGACGGACTTATAGTTGCCGCAGACAATACGGACGAAGTTATTAAAATTATACGCGCAAGCGACGACGAAGCGGCGGCGCGAACAACTTTGCAAACGCGGTTTGAACTCGACGAAATTCAATCGAAGGCGATTACGGATATGCGGCTTGGACTGCTCACTCGTATGAATCGCTTGGAATTGGAAAACGAGAAAAAGGACTTATTGCTCAAAATCGCCGACCTTAACGATATTTTGGAAAAACGCGAAAGAAAAGTCGCGATAATAAACGAAGATTTGGACGACATCGTAAAAAAATACGGCGACGAAAGACGTTCGCAAATCGTCGACGCGGCGGGCGATATCGACATAGAAGATATGATTCCCGACGAGGATATGGTTATCACTATGACTCACGCGGGATACATTAAGCGGACGGCGGCGGATTCTTACAGAACGCAAAGGCGCGGCGGGCGCGGACTTAAAGGAATGGCTTCAAAGGATTCGGATTTTGTGGAAACGCTTTTTGTCGCGTCGGCGCACAGCATAATTATGTTTTTTACCGACAAAGGTCGCTGCTACGGAATAAAGGTTTGGGAATTGCCCGAAGGCGATAGAACCGCGAAAGGTCGTCCCGTCGTAAACGTTATTGAAGCGTTGCAAGACAGCGGCGAAAAAATCGCTTCGTACGTTGTCGTGAAAAATTTTGAGAACGCGCAAAATCAGTTTATCGTTCAGGTCACGCAAAGGGGAACGGTCAATCGTCAGCCGCTTGAAAATTACAGAGGCGCAATGCGTAAAGTCGGATTAAATTCCATAAAATTGGACGAGGACGAAAATTTGGTTTCGGCGGTTTTGTGCGAAGAAGCCGACAACTTGATTATCGCTTCGGCAAACGGATACGCAATTCGATTCCCCGCTCAAAAAGCGAGAGCGGTCGGAAGAAATACGCACGGAGTTCGCGGAATTCGCTTGATAGGAGACGATAAAGTTATCGGAATGATTACGGCGAAATCCGATGAAGATAAAATTCTCACGGTAACCGAAAACGGCTATGGAAAACGCACGAAACTCGGCGAATATCGAATTACAAATCGCGGCGGAAAAGGCGTTAAAAACATTAAAACGAGCGAGCGCAACGGAAAAGTTATAAACATAATGAATCCCGACGAAGACGACGATTTGATGATAATTACGAAAAACGGAATAATTATTCGCGTCTCGATAGCGAAAATTAACGTTATCGGGCGAAACACGCAAGGCGTAAAACTTATGAATTTGGACGACGACGACAAAGTTATAGACGTAAGCGATTGCGGAAGTAGCGACGACGACGACGAAATTGAAAAGTCGGAACTTCCGCAGGCAAATCCCGAAGATTTGGTCGAAGAAGGAGATGTTGAAGAAGAAGACGATGAGGAAGTTGTCGACGATGAAGTTGCAGACGAAGAATAAAATTTACGGCGGCGTATGAAAAAATTTTTCTCTATTGACTTGACGGCGATAATTCAAAAAACAATATTATCGGCAAAACGCTTTTCCGTAAGCGTTCTGCTTATAGCGGGTTTTGCCTGTTTGCTTTTTGTAAAAATTAACGCTTGGGAAAAAAATATTTTATATCAACTGTATATTTTCTTTTCGCTCGGCTCAATTATCAGCGTAGCGGCGACGTTATATCTTGAAAATCTTGTCGGCGACCTGAAACGTCATATTATAACGGTTTTTATAACTTTGTTATGGACAATATATTGTCTTTTTCTGCCGTCCGACGACGAATTTGTTGGCGCGGATAAAATAATAGAGATTTCCGTTATCGGTTCGACGGCGTTTTTATCTATATTTTTCATTTCTTTTTTGAAAAAAGACAGCGACGACGCGTTTTGGAATTTCACTACGCAAACGATTTTCCAACTCGGCTTGGCTGTTTGCTTTGGCGGTATTATTTTTGTCGGGCTTTATATGACGATTTGGTCGGTTACGCTATTATTCGGTATAAACTATTTTTTTGCAAAATTATATGGAAATTTGGCAATATTTTGCTTCGTTTTATTTTCGCCGCTTTATTTTTTGGCAAACATTCCCGATAAAATTTCCAAATACGACAAAAAAATCGCCTTAAACAAAACGTCTAAAATATTGAATTTGTATATTTTAACGCCGCTTGCGACTATTTATGCGGCTATTTTATACGTTTATCTGTTAAAAATTATTATCGCTTGGCAACTTCCAAACGGCAACGTTTCATATTTGGTATCTTCGCTTATGTTTGTAGGATTATTTATTATAATATCCATATATCCCGCCCGTTTTTCTCTGCAACGATATTTCGGTTTGCTAATGTTGCCGCTATTGTTGCTGATGAGTATTGGAATAACGCGCCGCTTTGACGATTACGGAATCACCATCGCTCGCTGTTATATTCTTTTGCTAAATCTTTGGTTTTATGGAATTTGCGTTTATATTTTTATGACGAAAGCGCGGCGCATCAAATGGATTTTTATTTCTTTCGCCGCGATTGTTCTGCTTGTTTCAATCGGTCCGTGGAGCGTTTCAAACGTTACAAAACATATACTTATAGCGCAAGTAAAAAAATATGAAAATTTTGACAAAATAGACGTAAAAGATAAGGAAAAAATAGAAAACAAAAAGAAATATTTGCGCGAAAAATACGGAAAAACGGGCGTTTCGGACATAGACGTTAAAGAATCGGAAATAAAATACGTCGAAACAAATTTTTCCGTCTATAATTCGGCGTTGTATAATAAAGTTCAAAACATAGAAGATTTTAATAATTTTGTTTCCGTTTCCACATACGAAGGAGATACCGACAAAAATGTTCTGCGTTCTATTGAAAACGAACGGTTAGTTATAAAAATAATTTCCGAAAATCGTAGTTTTTCCATTTCGTTGCAAGAAATGATTCAGGATATTAGAGTTAATAAAAAAAACAAACATATTTATCTTGAAAATCAGTTTTTTCAAGGCGACGATTATCTCTTTTTAATTCTCCACGTTGTCGGCGCTTATTATGAAAAGTCAGACGGCGTTTCTTTTAGAATTTTCGACGGATATTTGTTTTATAAATGAGCGGGAAATTTCAAAAGTTAATGTTGTCGGAAGTGGAAAATAGTATATTTATTGACAAAAATTGTTAAAAATTTGAACAAAGACGGGATTAAAGGGATGGTAAAAAATGACGATGAATAAACTTTATTACGGCGACAATCTTGAAGTTTTGCGAAAATATATTGCGGACGAATCGGTCGATTTGTGCTATATAGACCCGCCGTTTAACTCAAACCGCGATTACAACCAAATTTACGCGACCTCAAACAATGAGGACAAAGCGCAATCGCAGGCGTTTGTCGATACTTGGCAGTGGGACGAATCGGCTGTTGACGGGCTTAACGAGATCATTGAAAATAGGGATAAACGCTTTAATATAGAATTGGTGAAATTTATAGACAATATTAAAAACGTTATCGATAAGGGAAGTTTGCTTGCGTATTTAATAAGTTTAGCGCGGCGAATTACCGAAATCCACCGCGTATTGAAACCGACGGGAAGTTTTTATTTTCACTGCGACCCTACCGCGAGCCATTACATAAAACTTCTTTTGGACAGTATTTTTGTTTCAAGAGGCGGATGCGTGCTTAACGAAATAATTTGGTGTTATTCTCGTATGGCGGCAAAAGGACAAAAGCAATTAAGCCGCTGCCACGACGTTATTTTTTGGTATTCAAAAAGTAAAAAATGGACGTTTAACGTAGACGAAATACGGCTTGCTTACGCGGAAACAAGCAAAGCGAGAGCGGGTTACAAAAAAACGAATTTGGGCGGAGGCGCGCCTAAAAGTCAAATTTGCGAATTAAACGAAAACGGGAAATTTCCCGAAGATTGGCTGCAAATTCCGTTTATTCGCGGCAAAGAATATCTTGGATATCCCACTCAAAAACCGGAGGCGCTTCTCGAAAGAATTATTAAGGCGAGTTCAAACGAAGGCGATACCGTTCTTGACGCATATTGCGGCTGCGGAACTACTATTGTTGTCGCCGAAAAACTTAAAAGAAAATGGGTCGGAATCGATATTACTTACCAAAGCGTTTCGCTTATAATAAAACGTCTTCAAGATACTTACGGCGAGGAAATTATTCAAAATTTTGAACTGAACGGTATTCCAAAAGATATGAACGCGGCAATCGCTTTGGCGCACAAAAAAGACGACAGAGTCCGCAAAGAATTTGAGAAATGGGCAATTCTCACTTACACGAACAACTATGCATACATTAACGAAAAGAAAGGGAGCGACAGGGGAATCGACGGGCGGGCGTTTATGGCGGTTTCAGCCGAAAATACGAAAGAGGTATTGTTCTCGGTAAAATCGGGAGAGAAAGTTGGCGTATCCGACATTCGCGATTTTCGCGGAGTTTTGGACAGAGAAGAAAACGCCGTTACGGGAGTATTCATAACTCTTAAAAATCCGACGAAAGATATGATAAGCGAGGCGAAAGACGCGGGAATTTATGTAAATCCGTTCAATAATCAGCCGTTCGATAAAATTAAAATCGTTACGGTCGAAAGTATAATCGGCGGAGAACGGTTATATTTGCCGCTTCCAAAACGCGACGTCGTAAAACGGGCGGAAAGCAGCGACAAGTCGAAAAAAATAGATATTGAGTTTTAACTTTTAGGAGGACAAAATGGTAACAAAAATACCGTTAAATGCGTCAAGCGAAACTTGGAGAATGTTTAGAGTAATTTCCGAATTTGTAAACGGAATTGAAACTTTGGCTAACATCGGACCTTGCGTGTCGGTTTTCGGCTCGGCAAGAACCGAACCCGACGACAAATATTTCAAAATGGCAGTGGAAATCGGAAAATTGTGCGCGCAAAACAATTACGGCGTAATTACGGGCGGCGGTCCCGGAATTATGGAAGCGGCTCACATCGGCGCGGCGGAGGCAAACGGAAAAGCAATCGGATTAAATATTAAACTTCCTATGGAACAGCATCCGAATAAATATCAAAATATTCAGTTGGATTTTCATTACTTTTTTGTGAGAAAAGTTATGTTTTTGCGTTTTTGTTCGGCGGTCGTGGTTTTTCCGGGAGGATTTGGAACGCTCGACGAAGCGTTTGAGGTCTTGACTTTAATTCAAACGGAAAAAACGCAAAAAATTCCTTTGATTCTCATAGGAAAAGATTTTTGGCAGGGAATGATGGACTGGATAGAAAAAGCAATGCTCGTCGAAAACAAATATATTTCTCCCGAAGACCCGGATTTGCTATATTTGACCGACGACCCAAACGAAGCGTTAGATATAATTAACGAATTTAACAAAAATCGTAAAAACGCGATAAACTTCTGATTTTTTTTGGATTTTTATGGATTTGTACGATTCAAAACCAAAGAAAAACGACGGTTCGCGGGATGCCGAAAATTCCGCGAGACCGTTCTTGGGAGTGCATTTTGAGTGCTGCGATATGTATGTTCGTTTGTATAGACCGATTGAGCGACCTTTTTATCAAGGGAGATGTCCAAAATGCGGAAAACCCGTATTTATTCCCGTCGGGGAAGGCGGCACTTCTTCGAGATTTTTTTCGGTACGTTAAAAAAAACTTGCATTATCGCTTTACAATTTCGTATATTATGTATTATAAAAGGAGTATGAAAATATGGAATCCGCCGGTGTTATCAAATTAATTTGGGTCGTTATATTTTTTTTCTCTGTTATAATTTTGTTTTTTGTATGGGCGAAATCGGTTGTAATAACTCGATTGTTCGTAAGAGTCAGAGAACTTTTGCATAAAATGGACACTTTATACGACGACGTAGACGCAAAAGAAGACGAACACGAAGAAAAAGACAAAAGCAAAAAATAAAATTTGTTCTTTGAAATGTCTATTTTTTATGCGTTTAAGAACATACTTTTGTCTAAAAAGACGTTTGGGATAAAAAGTTTTTCGCAAGTATAAATTACAAAGAAAATAAAACGTCAAAACCAAAAAAAATTACTTTGGAGTAAAAATGGAACAATTAAATTTAGGAACCAATGAGTTGCTTCTCGTTGGAATAGTTGTGTTTGTGGGATTGTCGGTAATCCTTCAATGTATATCTTTAATTAAGATTACGCAGATTCAGAACGGTCTGAAACACAGAGTACACAACAATCAAATTTCCGCAAACGACGGAAAAAAGCACGGAAATCAAAATCAAAATCCGAATAAAAACAAAAAACAACAAGATAACCGCGCAAACCAAAATAATCGCCCCGCGCAGCCGCAAATAAATCAAAATAAACCGCAGCAGCCGAATGCGCCGGAGAAAAAATTTGAGAAAATAGTATCTAACGCAATGCCGTTAAAGGAAACTAACGCGCAGTTGGCTAACCGTCCAAAAACTTTGCAGATTAAAACGAAAGTTTATAGCGAAAGGTCGGCGACAACAGTGCAAAAGCAGGAAAGACCGGCTAATGCGCCCATAAAACAACAGGATTTGCCGAAAGTGGAAATTGAACAAACGCCTCAGGCAGTCGCGCCGCAACCGCAGAACAGAGAAGCCGCGAAACCTGTGGAAGTTAAAAACGAAGATATGTCTTCGGTTCAATACGGAAGACGCTGATTTTTTTAAAAAGACGTCGAATTTTTTTTCGGCGTCTTTTTTATTTTTTGCATTTTAAGAATAAACGTCAATTTTTAAAAGCATTCTTTTTTGGAGCGCTTTTTTTGTTTTGTCGATGTGCGGCAGATAGTATATTTATGTGAAAAGTAGTGAAAAATTAGAAAATTGAGGTGAAAATATGGAAGAATGGAGAGAAGAATTAGCCGAAATCAGGGCTATAATGGCGGAAAACGCGAAAAAAATGGCGGAAAACACGGAAAAAATGGCAGAAAACGCGAAAGGGTTCGCCGAATTAAGAGAATTGCAGAAAAAGAACGAAGAAGAAAACGCGAAACGACAAGAAGAGAACGCCAAACAAAAAGAAGAGAGCGCGAAACGGCTTGTGGAATTGGAAAAATTTATAAAAGATATCGGTAAAAACGTTGACGGAATGAACAAAAGCGCGGGAATGATTGCGGAAGAACAATTTCTTGATTTTCTTACGCGCACAATGACTTTCGGCGGCAATCATTACGACGCTATTCAGCAAAATATTCATTCCAAACGCACTATAAACGACGAAGAAAAAATAGAAGCCGAATACGACGTATTGCTGACAAACGACGTTTCGGTTTGCATAATAGAAACAAAAAGCCGAGCGCGAGAAGACGATATTAAGGACTTGGTAGAAAATAAAGCGACGAAATTCAAAAAATTGTTTCCTATTTTTGCCAATCATAAACTTTATTTGGGTTTTGCCGCAATGAGTTTTGAAAAAGGCGTTAGAGAAGAAGCGAAAAAACTCGGTATCGGGATATTAAAGCCAAAAGGCGATTTTGTTGAAGTTTATGACGATAATCTAAAAGTTTATTAAACTTTATATATAGTATTTTATCTTTTTTTACATTATATTATGTCTTGAAAATATAAATTTTTAACAATAATACAAAAAAATATTTGCAGAAAGGCAGGGTAAAATAAAAATGTCAAATCAAAAATGGAGCGGAAAAACAGAGGGCTGGGGATTTGGAATAAAAATATTTCTTGCGCTTATTAAAATTTTCGGTTTTGCGCCCGCGTATGTTTTGCTTGTTCCCGTTTGTTTCGTATATACGATAATAAGTTCAAAAGCGAGAATTGCCATAAAACAATTTAGACAACATTTGAACTTAAAAACAAACTTTTTCGATTATTACGCGCACTTTTTTTCGTTTTCGCTTTCATTGATTCACAAAATGGGAATGTTAGTCGGTAAAAACTGCAAAATAAAATATATCGTCGAAAACGAAGATTTTATAAAAAACGCTTTACAAAAAGGCAAAGGCGCAATTTTATTGTCGTCGCATATAGGAAGTTGGGGAATTGCGAGCGAAATTTTATTCAAAAGAATCGGTACAAAAGTTAATATTTTAACCTTTGAGCGCGACGAAGAAAAAATTAAAAAAATTTACGAAGATATGAATAAAAATAGAAACGTTAATATAATCCTGTTAAGTGAAAATTCGTTCGATACCGCTATGAAAATAAAAGACGCTTTGCAAAACGGCGAAATCGTCGCGGTTTTGGCAGACAGATACATTGACGAAAACGTAGCCGAAATTGAATTTTTAGGCGAAAAGGCAAAGTTTCCTCGCGGAATTTTTGAAATCGCCTGCATAACGCAAACGCCGATAATTCCTGTTTTTATTACGCGGCAAAAAATGGAAGTTTATAATTTTCGCGTGGGCGAAATTATAGAAATGCCGAATGTTGACCGCAAAAAACGAAAAGAATTTATTGCCTTCGCTATGCAAGATTTTGTTAATCAAATCGGCGAGCAAGCAAAAAAAACGCCGTTACAGTGGTATAATTTTTATTGTTTTTGGGATTAAAAAAGCGTTCTCCAAAAAGAAGAACGCCGTAAAATAATTGAAACTTGTAAATTAAAACATTCGGTCTAATAAAAAACTACGTCAAAAACCGATAATAAATCAACATTGTCGGTAACGTCAAGTGTTCCGAGCATAATTTTTCCGCCTTGGGGCAAAGATTCATCTATTGTTAAAGATTCATCTACGTAGTAGCCATCATAGTAAAAATGTTTGTGTCTCGCCTTGATTTTGAAATTTTGAAAATCAAGCGTTCCCTTGTATGCTCCGTTGAAATTTATTTTCCCGTTAATGGTATAATTTTGAACTTCTTCGAAATCGGTCTCGGTCATTTTGGAATATCCGCTTACCGATTGTACTACTTTGCCGCCGAAAAATAAAACGCCTTCGTTAGAATAATCGCGATATTCTAACGTTTGAGTCCCAGAAAAAGTTCCGCCGTCGCTTGTTTCTTCGTAACTTATTACTTTTTGGGAAAATGCAAAAGTTCCGCTTTTTCTTCCGCGGACACGATATTTCCATTCGTCTTCGTCGCCGTTTGCGTAATCGAGATATTCTTCGTAATATTCTTCGTCCGTTTCGAATTCTCGTTGAAACGCCGCAAAAAATCCGTCGAGTTGTGCGTTTTCGGTTATGTTTACTCCGCCGTCTCGCGGGGTTAGCCCTGTCGTAGAGTCGTCATCGTCATCGTCTTCGCTGCAAGCGACAAACGCAAACGCGCAAAACGCCAAAAAACCGCTGACCAACAATTTGGTCAAAAAATTAAGTTTCATTTTCATAATGAAACTCCTTTCTTAAAAATTTTAATAAAAATTGAAAATCTATGCTAAATAGACGAAACGCCCAACATAGTCGAAATGAATGAAATGGAGATGAAAAACGAAAAAGAATGTTTTTCGCTATATTAAGAAAACGAAATTTTTTTACTGTAAAAAGAAAACTATCAAGAATTTCGCGGGGGG
>WRFX01000103.1 GCA_009787445.1 Chitinivibrionia bacterium
GGGGGGGTACCGTCTCCTCGTACCTTATTATTCATAAGAATAAAATATAATGCGGTACGTACCAAAATAGCGAAATTATTTTGCATTTTTTTAATTTTGTTTTTCATAGTGTTTTTCCTTTCATTCTTTTTTGCCGAATTTTTGGCAGTTTTGTGTTAAATTTTGGAAGTAAAATAATATTTGCCGCAAGGGAAATACGGAAAAAACATAAAAATCACAAAATTCACCAAAAGCACGCTTTCATTTGCGGAAATAAATTATATTTACCATCTGAAAGGGATAAAATAAATATGATAAAGATAAATTTTTTTAACAAAATAAACTTGCCGATAAAAATAAATTTACAAAAATATATCGCAATAATTTACAATATTCGCATTGCGGCAATCGCGTCGCTCGGCGGCTTTTTGTTCGGATTCGACATCGCCGCGGTAAACGGAGCGATAGTAGCCGTACAAAATAAATTCGGCGTCGAAATATCGGGAATGTGGCTTTCCGTTTCGCCCACGCTTATCGGAGCGGCGGCGGGCGCGTTTGCAGGCGGACTTTTAGCCGAACGCTTCGGGCAAAAACTATGTATGATTTTTGCGGCGGCGCTGTTTTTTGCCAGCGGTTTTGCGACGGGAAACCATTTTGCAATGCACGATTTTATTTTTTGGCGCGTAATATGCGGGTTAGCAATCGGAATGGCAAACGTCGTTATTCCGCGATACATAGCCGAAACCGCGCCGAGCAATTTTAGAGGACGGCTCGGCAGTTTTCAGCAACTTGCGATAGTTTTAGGCATTTTGGCGGGAATGCTCATAAATTTATTTTTGGTAAAAATTTCAGGAAGCGCGCAAAATATATTGTGGTTTGGTTTTGAAACGTGGCGATGGATGTTTTGGATGGAGTGCATTCCTGCAATTTTTTACGGAATTTTCGTCTTAAATTTACCCGAAAGTCCGCGTTTTTTGGTGGCGAAAGAAAGAATCGACGACGCAAAAAAAGTCCTTGAAAAATTGCTCGATAAAACTAAAATAGACGAAAAAATAAACGATATAAGAAAAACAATCGCTTCGGGAACTTCGATAAATATCATAAATCTTTATTCCAAAACGAGCAGGGGAAAAACGCGGCTTTATCCCGCCGTTATCGCGGGACTTTTAATAGCGATTTTGCAACAATTTTCTGGAATTAACGTAATATTTTATTATGGGAACGCGCTTTGGCAGTCGGTCGGAATCAAAGAAAATCATTCGCTGCTAATCGGAATTATCATTAGCGCGGTCAATGTTTTAACCACTATCGTCGCGATTTTTCTTATCGATAAAAAAGGCAGAAAACCGCTGCTTTTAATCGGCAGCGCGGGAATATTCGTCGCGTGGATAACTATGTCGCTCATTTTCGGTTCCGCGCAAACCGACGTAAATACAAATCCCGTTTTGCACGGAGTTCCCGCGATTTTGGCAATAATTTCTACGATAATTTGCGTTATATTTTTCAGTATCAGTTGGGGACCCGTCGTTTGGGTAATGCTTGGCGAAATGTTTAACAACAAAATCAGAGGCGCGGCTTTGTCTTTGGCGGGACTTTTGCAATGGCTTGCAAATTTAACTTTATGCACGACTTATCCGCCGCTTGTAAAAGCGTTTGGATTTGGCGGCGTTTACGGAATTTATGCGTTTTTCGCGCTTTTCGGATTTTTCTTCGTTCTCGGCAAAGTTCAGGAAACCGTCGGCAAAGAATTGGAAGAAATGTAATTATTCAAAATACGAAGCGCAATTTCCGGGCGTTTCCCAAACGTCTATCCTAAAAACAAAAACTTGCGGATTATCAACGCTAAAAAGTTTTGAAAGTTCAAAATAAATATATTTCGCTATATTTTCCGAAGACGGATTTTCTTCCGTAAAAATCGTATTTAAATCGACGTGGTCAAGTTTATCGACGACGATTTTTAAGTGTTTTTTTAGAATCTTAAAATCGAGCGCCAAGCCAATTTTGTCTAATTCTTTCGCTCGCACAGTTGCGCGAACAAGCCAATTATGCCCGTGAAGATTTTCGCAAGAACCGCAATATTCGCGCAAATGATGCGCCGCGGCAAAGTTTATTTCGCTTGAAATTTCAAACATTTTTCAATTCTTTCTTTTTGTGTGTAAATTTTCTTTTATTTTCTTCAAAATCGGCAACAATATCGCCGCTTCCAAATAACTTATACTTATAAATCAAAAGTCCGTCGAGACCGACGGGACCGCGAGAATGGATTTTTCCCGTACTCACTCCGACTTCCGCGCCGAAACCGAATCGAAAACCGTCGCTAAATCGCGTAGAACAATTATGAAAAACGCAGGCGGAATCGACTAAATTCATAAATTTTTTCACGTTTTTTTCATTTTCGCTAACAATGCTATCTGTGTGTCCGCTCCCGTATTTATTTATATGAAAAATCGCTTCGTCCAAATTTTTTACTATCTTTATAGATAATATATAATCCAAATATTCGCTTTCCCAATCCTTTTCTACGGCGACTTTCATATCCGAAATTATTTTTCTCGTCTCTTCGTCGCCGCGCAATTCTACGCCTTTTTCTCTTAATTTTTCGCAAACTTTCGGCAAAAATTTATCGGCGATTTTTTCGTGTACCAAAAGCGTTTCAAGCGCGTTGCAAACCGAAACGTACTGCGTTTTTGAATCTACCGCAACGTTTATCGCCTTTTCGATATTCGCGCTTTCGTCCACGAACAAATGGCAAATTCCGTCGCTGTGTCCCGTTACGGGAATATTCGTATTTTCCATAATGTATTTTACAAAATCGTTTGAGCCGCGCGGAATAATCAAGTCAATATAATCCGACAATTTAAGCATTTCGGCGACGTCGTCTCGCGTTTCGGCTAAAACAGCCCAATTTTGCGGGATTCCCGCCTTTTTTGACGCGGATAAAATTATATCGAAAAGAACTTTATTGCTTCGTTTCGCTTCGCTTCCGCCTTTCAGTATCGCGCCGTTTCCCGATTTTAGACAAAGCGCGGCGATTTGCACCAAAGCGTCTGGACGCGACTCAAAAATAACGCCGATAACGCCTATCGGACAACTTACGCGATACAAATTTAATCCTTGCGCAAGTTCGGTCGCAAGAAGCGTTTTTCCCGTCGGTTCTTCAAGTTTTACAAGTTGTTTTATTCCCGAAATAACGGCGTTAAGTTTTCCTTCGTCAAATTTCAATCGCTTAATTATCGGGTCTGGCAAATTATTTTTTTCGCTTTCTTGCAAATCCTGTAAATTCGCCTCAAAAATCAAATTTCTATTTTTTTCAAGTTCTTCGGCAATTATTTTCAGCGCGTTATTTTTTATTTCGCCGTCGAGCGCGGACAATATTATTTGCGCGGTTTTCGCCGATTTTGCGCCGTCGATTATGTTCATATTTTACTCCCGTTTTCAAATTTGGGAATAAAATATTATTTGCCAAAACAAAATATCTTAAATTTTACCCTTGACTTTTCAATTGGAAATAACTTATATTACATTTCGTTATTTATTAAAAATCTTTTTATTTATAAGTAAGTCCGAATTTTTACGGGCTACATTTTTTTTGTTTTCTTAAAGAAAGGGACAAATTATGGGGCTTAACGCTATTACGACTTCCGTCGTCGCTTGGCAGGGATACAGGCACAAGGATATTGGCGTTCTTGTATATTATGATAGCAGCAAAACGTCTATGCTGCCGATACGGGCGGCTTCGGTTGCCGACCCGAATTACGAGACGAAAACTTGCGGACTATACGGCTGCAACGCGAGCCAGCATAGAACTTTATTTGTGAAAAACAAGTTCGGATATTTGTTTTTTATGACAAAATATCAGGGGAAAAACGCGAAACTTAAAGATAAAATGATTATAACGGGATACTACAAAATTGGAAGTATCGCCGACGTTCAAAAAGCGCATATGCGATACGTCGAAGATAATTCGTGCTATTGCGAAAAAATTTGTTACGCGCTAAAAGCAAGCGTAAACGAAAAAGGCGAAAGCGACGCGGTATTTTTATCCGACGAAGACGCATACGTTCTCAACGACGCGGCGTTAAAAATGCTCGGCATAGAGAAAAAAATTACGAAAGCGACAAAAGTTAAATTGGACGAAGACATTACGAAAAAATTGCTGAAAAAATTTGAAGGAAAAGAGAACAAAATCGCCGATTATATAAGTCAAACGCAAGCGAACAGCGATTAGGAATCGTGTTTTCGTCTTCGCGTTCGATTTATTATCGTATTTTTGATAAGCCGAGGTGAAAATCGGCTTATTTTTTTTATTGCGGCAAACTTTTGCGGCGCATTTTCGTTTGGTTCAAACGTAATTAAGGGAAAATCGGATTTTGCGTTTTTGCGTTTTTCTAAAAATCTGCAATATTCCAAAAACGTCATCGGGAGTATCGGATATTCGCCCGCTTTTTCAAAAATTTTATTCAGCAAATCAAACTTTTTATGATTCGGATGGTCGTAAAGAACAAACGGAATTTTATATCGAAATTGCCGCGCAAAATAACGTTCAAAAACTTCAACAATTTTATTTTCGTTACTACTTACTCCGTTAAAACTTCCCACGCACAAAGGAAATACGGGAATTTGCCAAAGTCCTGTTTCTTCTACAAAAAACGGCAAAGCGTCCGCCGCAAACGAAAAATCCGACGAATATTCAAAGTTGTAATTTTGTTTCAAAAAGACGTCCGCGTCGGCGTTGCGAACTCCGTAAGGTGCGCTGAAACCGAGCGGTTCTTTGCCTTTTTCTTTGAGTATTTTTATTCCTTTTTCTAAATTTTCTTTCGTCGGTTTTACTTTGTGCAAAAAACAATGCAAGGCAAATTCGTCGTTTTTTCCTGCCGAAAACAAATCGTTTGTTTTTTCAAAAACATTGCAATGTACAAACCACGAAATTTCGGGCAAATTTTTTATGTTTTCGTAATAATTTTCTATTGTTTTTTTGTCGCAAAAATCAGTATCTACTCTAAACAAAAAAACCGTTTTTTCGGGAACGGGCGAAAACGATTTCAAACTCAACGCTAAATTTTGCGAATGAAAAAGTTTTATAAGCGCAGAAATAAAAAGCCGCTGCAAGCCGCCTTTGTCCATAAGCGGAATTTCTTCCGCAGGAAGTTTTTTTTGCGAAATATGAAAACCTTTGCGCAAAACAAACGTTTTTTTTTCTAAATCCATCGGAATAGAAGTAAGCGAAGACAAATCGCCGACGAACGAAAAAATATCTATTTGTTCGTCAAAAAGCATAAAACTTGAAACAAATTTTTTGTTTACCTTTTGCGTAAAATCGATAACGGTTTGGTTTTCATTAAATAAATTTTTGGACGTTTTAGCGAATAAAAAAATATGAGAGAAATCGCAAAAATCGCTTTCTCTCTCAATTTTTTCGTAAATAACTCCGCAGGAATCTAAAAAACAAATTTGCGCGGGATTGGGATGCCAAATTCCTATTGAAACGCGCATTTTTTATCCGATTACAATCGCCTTACTGAAAAGCGACGATTTATTTTGCGACGATAAAATTCTCACGATATAAATACCGCTGTCAAGTTTTCCCGACGGAATGCTTATGTGATTTTCGGTCGCGCTTGCGGAAATTTCCAAAACCGCTTTTCCTTGCGAAATGCACACGATTTCTATAATTTTATCTTCGCCGCTATTTGTAAATTCGCAGATAATTTGCGCGTCGCCATTAACCGTAAAAAGAATTTTCGGAAGAGAATTTTCTACGCTCTGTTCTTCAATAAGCGACTCAATAGTTATCTCTTCAAACGCTAAATCTTCGTTCAAAACTTCGGCGAGCGCAACGGCTTCAATTTCGACAACAGTTTCGATTTCGGCAACAACTTCGACTTCGGCAATAGTTTCGACTTCGCCCGATTCTCCCATTTCTACCACTTCAAAAACCGGCTCCGCGACGTCCGCAATAATCGCTTCTACCGCTTCAATCACCTCAATAGGTTCAATCGCTTCTACCGTAAAATCCAAACTTCCGCCGTCGGAAACGACGCTGCTTTCGGTGGTAAGAAACGCCAATTCTACGGGGACAAATTCTCCCGCTTCCTGCGCAAAAACAAGCGCGGACAAGGCAAATACGCAAAATAATTTTTTCATTTATTAAACTCCTTTAAAAGTAAATTTTCCAATTCCAAAGCAAGTCCGTAATTTTCGCTTAAATCGATTCCCGTCCAAAAATAAAACGAAGCGATTGCCTGCCAAATAAGCATACGAAGTCCGTTCTGCGCTCTGTTACCGTTTTTTTTAGCCGCTTTCAGCAATTTTGTTTCAAGCGGATTATAAATCGTATCAAAAATATATGTTTGCGAATTAAGTACGCAAGGGTTTATTGGAATTTCGTCAATATTCGGATACATTCCCACAGAAGTGCAATTTATTATGATGTCTGCGTCGCGAATAATTTCGTTTGCGTTTTCAAATATAAAATACGAAACGGGGCAATTTGTTTTTTGAAAAACATCGTCCGCGAGAAGTTTTAATTTTTGCTCGTTTCTGCCGACAAGCGAAAGTTTTTTCGGCGAAATTTTTCTATGTTCTCTCTTAAACGGCAAAATCATAGCGATTGTTCGCGCAACTCCGCCGTTTCCCAAAATAACGATATTTTTTTGATTTATATCAAAATTGTCGCTTTTTAACGCCATATTAAATCCCCAAAAATCCGTCGTATCGGCGCAAACTTTTCCGTCTTTAATGTATAAAGTATTAGCCGTTTTCGTATTTTGCGCGTCGGCGTCTATCACTTCTACAAAAGGAATTATCGCCGATTTATAAGGAATCGTAACATTGCATCCGAGAAAATTCGCGGACTTAAATATTTTTACAAAATTCTGCAAATTTTCTTCGCAATCGATAAAAAACGGCACATAAACCGCGTCTATTTTATGCCTTTCAAAAAGAAAATTGTGAATCTTCGGCGATAACGAATGCGCGATAGGATTTCCGACAATTCCCGCTATTTTTGTATTTCCCGTTATATTCATTTGCGCTTTCCTCTTGCTAAAAATTATTTTACCAATAATAATTGACTACAAAAATATTTTTTGCCGTTTTCAAAGAAAGGAAATTTTTATGTCTTCCGTAAAAAAAAGCGATTTGGTTTCAAAAATTGCGAAACAAACGGGACTTGCTATGACCGACGCTAAAATAATAGTCGACGAGTTAATCGACGCGATAAAAGAGGAATTGCAAAAAGGCAATACGATAGAATTGCGCGGTTTTGCGACGTTTAATATTAAGGAACGCCGCAAAAGAATCGCGAGAAATATGAACACGGGCGAAAACGTAGAAGTCGCGCCAAAAAAAGACGTTTCTATGAAGCCGTGCAAAACGCTGAAAGAATTGGTAAATAAATGAGCGTTTATCAAAAAATAAAAGAAAAATACGAGAAAAAAGAAAAGCAATATTTTATTTTGCTCGACCCCGACGATTTTAGCGCCAAAAGCGCGGCAAATATAGTAAAAACAGCCGAAGAGTTTGGCGTAGACGCGGTTTTGGTTGGCGGCTCGCTTGTTCGCGGCGACTGTATAGAAAATTTTATCGCCGAAATAAAATCGTCTTCCAAATTGCCGATAATTCTTTTTCCCGGCGACGCTTCGCAAATTGCAAACAACGCCGACGCAATTCTTTTTATGTCGCTTGTTTCGGGCAGAAATCCCGACTTTTTAATAGGACAGCAGGTAAAGGGGGCGGTTCGGATAGCGCATAGCAAAATCGAGCCGATTTCTATGGCTTATATGCTTGTGGAAAGCGGAGTAACGACGTCGGTGGAATTTATGAGCAATACCCGACCTCTCCCCCGCGAAAAAATAGATATTGCGGCGGCTCACGCTCTTGCGGCGCAGTTTTTAGGAATGAGTATGATTTATCTTGAAGCGGGCAGCGGCGCAAAATTAAGCGTTCCCGACGAAATGATAAGCGCGGTAAAAAACAGCGTTAATATTCCTTTAATTGTCGGCGGCGGAATAAGAAACGCGGAAAGCGCAAAGCAAAAATTTTTAGCAGGCGCCGATATTTTAGTAACGGGAAATTTGCTTTCGTATTCAAACGGACTTGAAGAAATGAAAAAAATAGCGAAGTTGAAATCGCAGTAGGCAAACGTCTTTGTTAAAATTTTTATGAAAATGAATAACAAATTCCGAAACTATGCAACATTTTTTTGCGCAATTACTTGCTCATACAAATATTCGGGAGCAAAATCAACGCCGTTATCCCAACATAAAGTATGATACCCAAGTTTTACCGTTCTAAATTTTTCTAAATCCAATAACTCCCGAATGATTTCGCGATGGTCTTTTTTCAGTTCGCCTTCAAAATTGATTACGCCGTTTTGTCCGTCGTTAAATTCTATATAAACGACATAATTATCTTGCAACACCATTTTAGTAACGCCAAGCATATTATCCTACTTAACCTTTCATATTAACGGTTTTATCTTAAAATGTCTTCCTGTTGTTTGTATCATATTCCAATCTTCTAATAATTCTTCTTTATAAAGAGCCGCCCATTCAATTACATATCCAATCTTATAAAATAAGTCATTTTTCTTTTTTTACTTCGTATGTAAATATAATTTCTGCACAAACAAAAATACATAAAAAATTATTAAAAAAACAAATATCCGACAAAAACAAACAAAAAGCAAAGCGAGTACTAAACCCGCCTTGCTTGAAAAGAAAGAACAACGCAAACCTTATTTGCGGGGGAACGCTACGCGGAAGCCCAAGTTTTTGTAACTGAAAGACGGGTCGTAGCTGCGGTTCGCCACTCGGCAGTACCGCTCGTCGAAGTCCCAACTGCCGCCGCGCGAAACGCGGTAGCCGCCCGTACTAGGACCCGTAGGATTTGTTACAGCACTGCCGCCACTGTACTCGCTGTACCAATCACTACACCACTCGTACACGTTACCGCTCATATCGTATATGCCAAGTTCGTTGGCTTGCTTTTGACCAACCGGATGTGTGCTAACCCCCGAATTTCCATAATACCAAGCAACATCTCCAATTGTATTGCTTCCGCTATAAATATATCCTTGACTTTTTTTGCCGCCGCGTGCCGCAAATTCCCATTCCGCTTCCGTAAGCAAACGTCCGCCTACCGCTTGGCAAAAATCGTTCGCTTTAAACCAAGTTACGCTTTCTACAGGATTGTTCTCTCCGCTAAAATATGACGGATTAGTGTTCATTACTGCTTGGTACTGCGCTTGCGTTACCTCGTATTTGCTTATCCAATAATCGTTAGTAAGAGTTACTTGATGAACGTTATAATAAAAATAATCATCCACTCCCATCGTAAATGTCCCCGCTTTTACCAACACGCATTCTATCCCTTTTATCGTCATCTCATCGCCGTCGTTGCCGCTTCCGTTTTGACCAAGATTCGGAACTCCCACACCGCCATTATTATTGCCGCCACCGTTAGGGTCTTCTTTTTCGCCGCATCCCGCGACAAACAATAAAAATGCCATAAACAATACTGCGACAAAACTTGCAGTAACCGAGTTGAAAAAATTAAGTTTTTTCATAAAACACTCCTTTGGTGTTAGAATTTAATGTTTGGAATACCATATAGAAAAAACACGATAAGAAATCGTGCTTTATTCTCAAAAGAAAATAAAAAAGAAAGCGAGAAAAATATTTTAAGTTTAAGTTTCCAAAAATTAAATCCGCAAGAGTTGCGGGGGGGGGG
>WRFX01000104.1 GCA_009787445.1 Chitinivibrionia bacterium
CAGTAGCCGCCGTAAATCAGGCGTCCGACATTGCAAAAGCGGGAATAAACAATGCCGCGCAAAATATTACGGGAAATATAGCAGGGGGAAAACTTGGCGGACTTGCCAAAGGAGGATTGAAAGGCGCCGCGCAAAGTATCGGCAACGCCGCCGCCAATGCGGCTGTAAATCAAGCCGTCGATATTGTGCAAACAATAAATAACGTCGCGCGAAACGATACGCAAAGTTACCTTTTTCTTGCTTTTAGATATATGTTGCTTAGTCCGATTGCAGAGGGTAGCGGCATTATGCAAGGATATGAATATGAAATCGGAGGATTTAAAAGAAACAAATTTCTTTTTACGGGAACAACGTTTTTTGCACACGGATTAAACAGCGATGACGATTTAAATATAGGTTTGGGCGGTGGCATCTTTATATCTCCGATTTTACAGAGAGACGCGGTTAAACTTATTCCGGGATTTAATTTAGGATTTTGGATTTATACGTATGATAGTTACTATTATAATGATAACTACTATTATAATGATGAAATTTTATATGCGTACGAATTTATGTGGGGAGGTCCGGATATTCGTCTGATGCTTGGCAGAACCGGTTTCTTTGAGATATTCTATAAAATGCAGTTTGGAATGCGATATGAAAATGAAAGAGGGTATGATTATTCTTCTTATTATAAGTTTAATGTTAAATTTTTATGGGGAGTGGGAATTAGTTTTTCTATTAAAGGAACAGCAGGTTGTCAATGTGAGTAAAATATATGAGAAAGGTCAGTTATTTCACAAACACCTCAACCGTCCTCTCGGCGACGCCTTGCAAAAACGAAATCGCAACGCCGTAATTGGTTATCGGAACGTTTTTTTGTCTGCAAATTTCCATTCGCACAAGCATTTCCCGACGAGTAAGCATACAGCCGCCGCAATGAATTACAAGCGAATATTTTTCTAAATCCTGCGGAAAATCCTTGCCCGCGCAAAAATCGATTTGCGGCGCAAAACCTAAATTTCGCTCTAACCATTTTGGAATTTTTACCCTGCCGATATCTTGTTCAAGCGGATGATGCGCGCAGGATTCCGCAATTAAAATCTTATCCGTTCGCGTTAATTTTTCTATTTTTTTCCCGCCGTCTATAAACGCGGACAAATCGCCTTTGTTTCTCGCGAAAATTATAGAAAATGTCGTTAAATTTATGTCTTTCGGCGTATGTTTCGCAACGTAATCGACGACTTGCGAATCGCAAACCACCAAATCGGGCTTATTTTTCAAATTTTTCAGAAGTTGTTCGTAAGTATTTTGCTGCGTTATAGAAACGACGGCGTTTACGTCCAAAATATCGCGAATCGACTGAACTTGCGGGAGAATCAATCTTCCTTTCGGCGCTTGAATATCGATAGGAACAACAAAAACGGCGTGTTTTTGAGCGTTTATAATATCGCTTAAAAGCGGCGGCGGAGTAATAAATTCTTCGGGAACAATTTCAAGTATTTTTTCCTTAAAAGAGACAATATATTGTTCGCGTTTGTTTTTGTCCACGCTCGAAACGGAAATAATTTTGCCAAATTTTTCAAATTCGCTTTTGGCTTTAACGCTTGGAATTTTAATATCGATTTTGTTGAAAACTATTATGAGCGGAATGTTTTCTTCGGCAATTTCTTTTGCGATTTTTACGTCGGTTTCGTCGCAGTCGGCTGTGGTGATTATAACTGCAATATCGGCTCGCTTTACGGCGTTTTTTGCGCGGGCGACGCGCTTTTCGCCTAAAACGGAAACGTCGTTAAATCCCGCCGTGTCCAAAAACAAAACGGGACCTATCGGCAAAAGTTCCATCGGTTTTTCTACAACGTCGGTTGTCGTTCCGTGAATTTCGCTGACAATAGAAACGTCCTGTCCCGTTATCATATTCAAAAACGACGATTTTCCCGCGTTTGTTTTTCCGAATAATCCGATATTTAATCGAAGCGATTTTGGCGTTTTTTGCATATTTCCCTCACTTTTTTATTGTCTTTTTTTAGTTAAAATTATTTTCTTTGGGATTTGCGCCATATTTGTTTTCACCGTTTTGACCGTTGCAGCAAAGCCAAATAAAAAACGGAATTACGCCGATTATTGTAAAAATCCATAAAATATTCCAAGCGCTTCTTCCCGTATCGTGCAGGCGGCGAACGCAAACCGCTAAACCCGGCACAAGCGCAAATAAAGCATACAAATTAGAAAGATTTCCGCCAATTTTACTACCTAATTTAGCCCCCAATTCGGCGCCGTCGGTTGCGTTTCCAGCCATAAATCCTGCTATAACGCCGCCTATTAAACCGCCTATTAAACCGACGGAAAACACCGCTATCCAATTAAAAAGAACAAAGCCCCAATATTCTCTTCTTCTTGCTCTTCCGTTAAATTTAGCGTAATTTTGAAAACAAGAAAGATATAATTGCCAAAGAGACGCGTTTTTTACTAAATTATTTTCAACCGCTTTTACTCCGCAACTATCGCAAAACACTGCGGTTTCGCTTAATTCTTTTCCGCAATTTTTGCAAAACATAAATACCCCCTAACAAAATTTATGCAATTTTTTGTTTTTTGTATCGGGAAAATAATATTATGTTTGCGAAAGAAATGAGTTTTTTTTTGAAAAAGTAATTTTTTACAAACGATATTGAAAAATTTATAGTATATTTGTGAAAAAAAAGGAGAAAAAAATGAATTTTATAGAAGAATTGTCTTGGCGCGAAATGATTCAGGATTTTACGCCCGGCGCAAAAGAAGCGTTATCGAAAGGCGGCGTTTCGGGATATTGCGGATTTGACCCGTCGGCGAGTTCGCTTCAAGTCGGAAATCTCGCCGCGATAATGATGATGGTGCATTTTCAGCGCGCGGGCAACAAACCTTTCGCGCTCATCGGCGGCGCGACGGGAATTATAGGCGACCCGTCGGGAAAATCGTCCGAAAGAAATTTACTGTCGTTTGAAGAAGTGGAATATAATTTGAGCCGATTTAGAGAACAATTATCCAAATTTTTGGATTTTTCACAAGGACAGTTTAAAGCCGAAATCGTGAACAATTACGAATGGATTTCGTCGATAAGTTTTTTGGATTTTTTGCGAAACGTCGGAAAACATTTGACCGTCGGATATATGATGAGCAAAGATTCCGTGAAAAATCGCTTGGAATCGGGAATTTCGTATACGGAATTTTCGTATCAACTTTTGCAGGCGTATGATTTTTATCATTTGCACAAAACCAAAGGAATTTCGGTGCAGTTTGGCGGAAGCGACCAATGGGGCAACATAACGAGCGGAACGGAACTTATAAGACGCATTGACGGAACGCAAGCGCACGCGATTACTCAGCCGCTTGTTTTGCGCGGCGACGGAACAAAGTTTGGCAAATCGGCGGACGGACAAAAACTTTGGCTTGACCCGAAAATGACTTCGCCGTATCAGTTTTATCAATTTTGGCTAAACGTCGAGGATTCTATGTGCGAGCGTTACTTAAAAGTATTTACGCTTTTGTCGCAGGAAGAAATAACAGCCGTAATCGCCGAGCATAAAAATGCGCCGAACGAACGGGCAATGCAAAAAACTTTGGCGAAAGAAGCGACGATTTTAGTGCATTCAAAGCAGGATTTTGAAACGGCTCAAAACGCGAGCAAAATACTTTTTGGCGACGCTTCAAGCGGCGATTTGCGGACAATATCGGCGGATTTGTTTCTTTCGGTATTTGAGGGAGTGCGGCAAAAAAAAGTTTCGTTTGACGAAATAAACGGCAAAAATATTGTCGACGTCGCGGTATTTGCCGATTCGCTTTTTCCGTCGAAAAGCGAAGTTCGCAGAAACATAAGCGCGATTTGGGTAAATAAAAACAAAATTACGGACGAAAAATATACGTTTTCCGAAAACGATTTGCTTCACGGAAAGTATATTTTGCTTCAAAAAGGCAAAAAAAATTATTTTATAATCGAAGCGGCGAGGTAAATAAAAAAATGCAAGACGAAATAAGAAAAATATTGCAAAAAATAGGCGAAAATCCCGACCGCGAAGGACTTTTGGACACTCCGAAGCGCGTAGAAAAATCGTTTGAATATATTTTTGGCGGCTACAAAATAAATCCCGAAGAAATATTAAAAAAAGCGATATTTACGGAAAACAGCGACGAAATGATTATCGTAAAAGACATAGAAATTTATTCGATGTGCGAACATCATCTTTTGCCGTTTTTCGGCAAATGCCACATCGGCTATATTCCTCGCGGAAAAATTTATGGAGTTAGCAAACTTGCCCGCGTAGCAGACGCTTTTGCGCGGCGATTGCAGGTTCAGGAACGCCTAACGCAGCAAATCGCCCAAACGGTTATGGCTCCCATAGACGCGGACGGCGTAGGGGTCGTAATTGAGGCGAAACATTTGTGTATGATGATGAGAGGCGTAGAAAAGCAAAACAGCGTTATGACGACAAGCGCAATGTTAGGAAGTTTCAGAAGCGACCCGCGAACCCGCGAAGAATTTTTGAATTTGTTAGCGAAGAAATAAGCGTTGTGGGGGAAAAATGAGAGATAAATTGCCAGCCATTATATTGGCATTTATATTTATAGCGATTGGAGGTTATATCTTACGATATGGGGTATCGTTAATAATTCGCAATTTTAACGCTTCCGGTCTGTTTAACTCTAACTCAATACCCGCCGTGGCTGTCATAAATGAAATATATCGTTCGGACGGCAAGAGAATAAAATCGCGCGACCCACTTTCTAAAAGGACCTATACAACTGTTTTTATGACTTTTACCGATAATAACGGAAATGAACGCAAAATACAAACATCGCAATATGATTTTACTATGCGCACAGGAATGAAAATTCCAATAGTGTATAATGCTAATAATCCTGATGAATTTGTAATATCCGGAATTAGAAGAGTGATGCATAATTTTGTATCCTTAATATTGTTATGTTTTTTTGGACTTCCTTTTTTTGTATTTGGAATAATGGCGCTAAAAAGGATTTGGAGAGTATAGATATGGAAATTAAGAAAGCAACGGAATTTGGCAATGATATTCAAGCAAAAATCAGCGAATTGTTTGTAGAAGCGTTTGAAAAAGATTTGCGGTATTTCTCAAAAGATAAAGAAAAATTGATAAAAGCGCTTACTCATATTTTTGTGCTCGAATATTTTTATGTGGCAATAATCGATAATGAAGTCGCAGGAATGGCGGTTTGTATTGATAAAGACCATTTTTGTATAAATCACAATAAAGATGTGCTTATAAAATATTTAGGAACACTTAAAGGTTTTATGTTAAATATCATAATTAAATATTATTTTAATAAATATCCAAAATATCCCGTGGAAATGGATGTAAAAACGGCTTCAATTGAATTTGTGGCGACAAGTGCGAATCACAGGAAAAAAGGCGTTGCTTCAAAAATAATGAATCATCTATTTGCATTACCCGAATATAAAGATTATATATTAGAAGTAGCCGATACAAATACAAATGCCTTTGAATTGTATAAAAAATTAGGATATAAAGAAGTATGCAGAAAAAAAATGAAATTCGGAAGTAAATACAGCGGTATAAATTATTTTGTGTATATGAAATATTCAAAAAAATAAAAAGAAAATCCATATAAAATCATCTTTCATAAAATAATAAAAAACAATAAAAAAGTTTTTTTTATTGTTTGATTAAAAAATTGCTTTTTGTTTTTGGTGCAAACTATTTTGTATATTGTTGACAGTATAAATGTAAATAAAAAAATCGGAGAAAATTAAACGGAAAAGTTGTAGTCGAGCGTGTTGTTCCTAAACTTGCAGAATTGTCTTTCTGTAAAAAAGGCGAACCGAGTTTGCTCGCTACGAAACGGTATAATGAGATAGTTAAAAATATTGGTATATAAATAAGGTTAAATTTTTGGAATTTATATGAAAAATCACTATATTCAATAAAAAATATAGTATATTATCATTAACAGAGGAAGGAGTTTCTTATGCTGGCTTATCAATTTGATACGGTTATTGATAATGAGGGAGTGATACGTGTCCCCAGTCAATATTTGGAAAGAATTACTTCTACCGTTAAAGTAATTCTTCTATCGGACGAAGAACCTTTTACGGAAGATCCCAAAACCGGATTTGGATGTTTAAAAGGGCAAATTTGGATGGCAGATGATTTTGACGCTCCGCTGGATTGTTTTAAGGAGTATATGGAATGAAATATCTTGTAGATACGCATACTCTCTTGTGGTTTTTCAATGGGAATACGCAGTTATCGCAAACAGCAAAACAAATTCTATCAGACGAGCAATACCAAAAATTTGTGAGTATAGTTTCTGTTTGGGAATTGGCGATAAAAATCAATTTAAATAAATTAAAATTTCCAAATAATGCCAAAGGTTTTGTTAAAACGATTATTGAAAATAAATTTAAATTATGCGATATAAAGCCGGAGCATATTTTCAATTTAGAACGATTGGAAAATTTTCACAAAGACCCTTTTGACAGAATTTTAACGGCGACAGCAATTTTTGAAGGTATGAAATTTATAACTTGCGATGAAAATATTCGCCAGTACCCTGTTGAATGCGTTTGGTAAAAAGTGATAATTATTATGAGAATAACATTAAGATTGGAAGAAGAAAACGACTTCGCAATCGTGGAAAATTTAACAAGGGAAGCGTTTTTGAACGTTTATTGTCCGGGCGCAGACGAACATTTTCTCGTTCATAATTTAAGAAAAACAAACGTATTCATAAAAGAACTGGATTTTGTGGCAATAAATAACGATAAAATAATCGGAAATATTATGTATGCCGAAGCCGCAGTTAAAAACAAAGATTTGGAATATACCGTATTAACATTTGGTCCCGTAAGCGTATTGCCCGAATATCAAAACAAAGGCGTCGGCAAAAAACTTATAAATCATACCATAAAATTATCAAAAGAAATGGGTTATAAAGGAATAATAATATACGGAGACCCAGAATATTATAAAAAATTTGGATTTAAGTTATCAAAAGAATATAAAATAACGGACAAAGACAAAAAATTTCCCGCAGCGTTATTGGTTTTAGAATTATCCCCCAATGCCTTAAACGGGATAGAAGGAATATTTGACGAAGGAAAAGCGTATGAAATAGATAAAAATGAAGCGGAAAAATTTGATAAAAAATTTATCGCAAAAGAAAATGGATATTCAAAATCACAGGAAAGATTTAACGAATTGTCGAATAAGTATTTGTGAATAAAAAAAGGAACTGAAAAAAAATCAGTTCCTCTCTTAACTAAAAGTCGGAAAATGTTTATATTTACCTCTTTACTCCAAACTTCGCCGAGTACCAATAAACTTTACCGTTTTTATCTTTCGCTTCAACAACTGCCAAGTATGTGCCGTTTGCGACAATTCTGCCCGATTTATTGCGCAAATCCCAAACAAATTCGCCGTTTTTCGCGTTGGATTCAAACACAACATTTCCTAACATATCATAAATCTTCAATTCCGAACTGCGAATTGCAAATTCCGAATTAACAAAGATTTCCGCTTTGTCGCTTACTACGTTGTTTGTGAATTTTATGCCATAAATGTCGTCGGATTTGCGAATATTACGTATCGGATTTTCCTGCGATACAGATGTTATAAGTATCCATTCAACACTTTCCGACGCATATTGATTATCGGTTTCTTTATAGCGGACTAAAAATTTGTATTGAGTGTTTGGCGTTAAACCGCTAAAATATCCGCCGTTTGTCCAAGTATTTCCGTTGTCTTTGCTATATTCGATATTGCCGCCTGTCGGAAGAGTTATCGTTTTATCCGTAATCATTGCCGTAAAATATGATGTGTTGGGCGGATTTTGAGTTGTTTTATTTACGGTAATAAAGAAAGTTTTTGCGTAATCGGAAGTTAACAAACCTTTTGAAATAGTTGCTTTTAATTGTATTGTTCCCGCTCCGGTCGCTCGTAAATAATCGTTGCTAATTTCTCCCGCGCCGCCGACAACGCTCCAAACAATTTGTTTGTTAGGAGTATGTTCCGGTATTACTTTCGCGTCTAATCTGACATTTTGGTTGTAATTCATACTGGTCGCAACGCCTGTAATATCTGTAACGACGGGAATAACAAGTTCGGGATAGCCGTTTTTATATTGCCAGTCATAATACACATACTTACCCGCGTCGCTATTCATTGACGCGGCGTTTTGCGTTAATGTGTTTGCAAATGTACCGCTTTTCATTTCGGCGGTTGTCATTCCCGCCCATTTTCCTGCAAGCCCGTCGTTTTTACCGCTTGTTGTTTTGTCGTAATAGCAGTTTTTAATATCCGACGAATTAGTTGCGTCCGAAATACTTCCCGAAAATCCGCCGTTTGAAGCGCCTGTTGAGCTAACTGTTCCTGCAGCATAACAATTGTAAAACTTTCTACTTGTTATGCTGCTATTACTCTGACTTCCAACAAAACCGCCGACATAATTTTTCCCCGTTGCGTTTCCCAATGAATAACAATTTGCTGTAATAAAACTATTGTAGCTTTCACCTATAAAACCGCCGACTTTATTTCCGTTAGCGTAGACATTTCCTGTTGAATAACAGTTAAATATATCACCGCCGTAGTAGTTATAACCTATAAAACCGCCGACATAAGATTCTCCTGAAACATTTCCCGTAGAATAACAATTATATACATCATCACTGTTTTCTCCTACAAAACCGCCTACATAATTGCCATCTCCCGAAACATTTCCCGTAGAATAACAATTATATACATCATCACTGTTATATCCTGCAAAACCGCCTACATAATCGCCATCAGACGAAACATTTCCCGTAGAATAACAATTATATATTTCTCTTCTGTTTTCTCCCACAAAACCGCCGACATATCTTGATGCTGTTGATATTCCAATTACAGTTGCCGTAGAATAACAATCTTTTACATATGAATAATTATCGCCTATAAATCCGCCGACATATTTTAAGCCCGAGACAATTCCTTTTGAATAACAATTAGTT
The DNA here is from genome assembly GCA_009787445.1 of Chitinivibrionia bacterium. GTDB lineage: Bacteria > Fibrobacterota > Chitinivibrionia > Chitinivibrionales > Chitinivibrionaceae > WRFX01. Next base: position 9,002 of record WRFX01000104.1, read on the forward strand.
ATTTCGTTATTAGAATATACCCAAGCATAGCCCGATAATAAACCGACGAATTCTTTCCCATTAACAAACGACGCAGTTATTCCTAAATTTTTTACGGTTCCGCCGTAATCAATACATCCGAATAATCCTTGATAGTCGCTTTCGGAATTATTTATGAAAATACCGCTTACGATTTTTCCGTTTCCGTCAAAAGTCCCGCCAAAATAATTCGTCTTTGTTCCTATTGCCGTCCAAGTTCTTGCGGGAGCGGCAGTTTTCCAGTTCTGCCAGCCGCCGCTTGAATTTGTATCGTTAAGCATAATATTTGAGCCGAGTATTATTGTCTTGCCTTCCATATTGTAAGTTCCGTTAGAAGTAAACAAATTTCCGTTTACCAATACCGCCAATCCAGCCAATTGTTCGGCTGTATTTATGGTATATTCCGTCTTCGTTTTGTCGTCGGTATACCAAGTAGTATCCGTCGTTCCGTTCCAAATTGTCTGCGTCCACGCGCCCGACGCGGCGACCAATGCCGCAAAAAATGACTTGACTAAATCAAGTTTTTTCATAAAAACACTCCTTTTGTTTAATTTTTGGAAATAATAATATAAATATCATATAGAAACCCGCGGGGAAAAACCCGCGTTGTGTTCTTGAAAGAAAAAATTGCAAAAAATATGTTAAACGTATATTTAAATAAATTAAATCCGAATATTTTC
>WRFX01000105.1 GCA_009787445.1 Chitinivibrionia bacterium
CACAGCACAGCACAGCACAGCACAGCACAGCACAGCACAGCACAGCACAGCACAGCACAGCACAGCACAGCACAGCACAGCACATTAGTACATATAGTACGTCGCAAAAAAATTTCTTTTTCTTATTTTTTCATAAATTTCACAAAAAACTTTTATCCGCAAATTGCGGAAAAATTTTACTTTGCGACAACAATGTTACACAGAAAATATATCTATTTACCTAATATCAGGAGGTTTTTATGAAAAAAGCGTTTTTCGCTTTTTTATTGGCGGGCATTTTCTTTATTTTCGGATGCTCGGAAGACAAAGGAAGCGGTAATTCTACTGGATTGCCCGCAGTACCAAACGCTTCGTGCGGCAAAATTACCGAAAGCGATTATTTGAGTATGCCAAACAAGGTCATCGAAGATGAGTATGATTTGCAAGATTTTCTATATGCGTTTGCAAGCGCTATGGGAGAAGGCAACGATTATTATTGGACTTCCGAAGAAAAAGCGACAAGAACGACGGAAGCGAAGAAAAAATTCTTCAAAAAAAGAAAAGCGACAAGAGCAACTTATTCCGAATCCGATTCCGATTTTGAAGAACACAAAGGACTTTACGGTCGTATGACTTACGATTGGTCGGCAAAATATACGGAAACCGAAAGCCAAACGAGTGAAGAATATACAGAAACAGGCACGCAGATAACTTGCGCGTTTGATTTTTCAGAAGACGGGAATTTATTTATTGGCGGCGGAGTTGGTATGGCGTATTATGCACGCGAATACGAAAACGTTAACGGCTGGGGCGAAGAATACGAAACGAAAGTCAACGGAACGTTTCAATTTAGAGGTGAATTTACAGGAAGTTTCAGTTTTAGAAATATCTATATGAAAGAAACTTACAAGTACGATTACAGAACCGATAAGGAAACGGAAGACGAAAAAATAAGCGGACAAATTGTAATAACAAGCGGCGGAAAAGAATTTAAATTTGACGCGGAAGACCTTGAATATTTGCTTTGGGGAATGTTTTAACAATTTTTCAAAGTTTAATTTTTTTAATAATTAACGGAGCAAATTCTTTTGAGTTTGCCCCGTTTTTTATGAAGCGTTTTCGTTTTTTAACGATTAAAAACTATTTTTTGAGCAAATTTAACGCTTATTGTTGCAAATTCGCGGGAAAAAAAACTATTTTCATAAAGAAACAAAAAACGAAAGGAAAATTATGGCTCAATCCGAATTTGTAAAATCGGCGTCGCAAAAACTTGCCGCCGACAACGCAAGCAAAAATTTACTCATAGGTTTCGACGGTTTTGTCGATGAAATAACTCACGTCGTGGAAGAGCGGCAGGCGATAGACAAATACACGAGAGTGGAAACGATAGACGATTTTGCGAAAAAAATCGCGGCGGCGGCGGGACTTTCGGCAAATATCGAATTTTTTCCGCTCCAAATAAAACTCGGCGGCAACGGTCCAATTCTTGCTAACGCGCTCAATCTGGCAAATCACAAGATTACGTATATCGGCGCAATCGGAGAAGGCGGAATCGACCCCGTTTTTGCGGATTTCGCCAAAAATTGCGAGCGCGTAATAACGATGGCGGCGCCCGGACACGCGGACGCTTTGGAGTTTGACAACGGAAAAATTATATGCGGAAAAACCGCGTCGCTTCCTGCGGTAAATTGGGAAAAACTGCTTACTTTGGTCTCTCGCGACGAACTTAAAAAAACGGTTCTTAACTCGTCGCTTTTGGGTTTTACGAATTGGATGGAATTGCCGAATTTCAACTCGCTTCTTTTGGGATTTAACGAAATTCTCGCCGAAACGAAAAATCGCCCCGCAGTATTTATCGACTTGGCAGACCCCGCTCGTCGTCCCGTAGAAGAGGTAAAAGAAGTATGCGTGCTAATTGAAAAATTGCAGAAAAACGCCGACGTAATTTTTGGACTTAACGAAAGCGAAAGTCGTCAAATTGCGGCTGTTTATGGAGTAAAAGAAGACGATTTTGCCAAACGCGCGGCGGTTATCCAGCAAAAATCGGGACTTTGCGCGATAGTCATTCATCCGCTTGCGGGCGCGGCTGTCGGCACAAAAGACGGCTCTTGGTGGATTGACGGTCCATATACCAAAAAACCCAAACTCACGACGGGCGCGGGCGATAACTTTAACGCGGGATTTTGCAACGGCTGGCTGTCGAAATTGACGCCGCAAGAATGCCTTTGCAGCGGAGTTTGCACGTCGGGATTTTACGTCCGCAACTGTCGCTCGCCAAAAAGAGCGGAACTTGTGGATTTTATGGAAAAATGGTCTGCCGTCAACTGCGGCGAAATTTAACGAAAGGACATAAAAATGGCAAGCGCATTGATAATTTTAACGGACGGCTTTGAAGAGATAGAAGCGTTTGCGCCGATAGATTTATTGCGCCGCGCAAATATTCAAGTTTTGGTCGCGGGGCTTGGCAAATTGCAAATAAAATCGTCGCACGGCGTACAAATTGTCTGCGACGAAATTTTTGACGTAACAAAGCACGTAAATTTTGACGCGATAATTCTTCCCGGCGGACCGGGAACCGCGAATTTAGCGGAAAGTAGCGACGTTTTGCAAGCGGTAAAAAACTACTTTGCCGACGGAAAACTTTGCTGTGCGATTTGCGCCGCGCCGAAAGTTTTTTTCAAAGCGCAAATCTTAAAAAATCGAAAATTTACCTGCTTTCCGTCGGTTGAAAAAGAGATTTCGGGCGCGCATTATTTAGACGACGTAGTTATTCAAGACGAAAACATAATAACGAGCAAAGCGGCGGGAACGGCTGTGGATTTTTCTTTCGTTATAATAGAAAATCTTTTGGACGAGGACGAAGCGGAAGCGGTTTTGGATAAAATTTATTATTGAACTTTTTGCGCGAATTTTTGTCTTGCGTAAGCGCATTTTTTACAAACTTCTTCGACCATAATTTTTTTGCTGAAACCGCCGACAATCGCTTTTGTTCGCGGGCTTGCAAGAATTTGCGAAATGTCTTTTTCGTCGATATTTCCGAGTATAATTTCCGCGTTTTTGCATATACAGCAAGGCGTAACCGAGCCGTCGGTCAATATCGCGAAATGGCTTTGAAGTCCGTAGCAAAATCCTTTTTCACTCGGCGTTTCGTTTTTTTCCCAAACGAAAGGACTATCGAAATGCAAAAACAGGTTTTCTTTGATTTTTTGCCGTTTATTTTCGCGTAAATTATGCGGAATTATTTCAAATTCCGGTATTTCTTGCGATAAAATTTCTACGGTTTTACTATAATGAAAATTTTCTTTTTCTTCAATATTCCAAAGTCGAAACGAAATTTGTAAATCCTGTCGCATTTTCGATAAATTTAATCCTGATTTTACTATTTTTTCCAATTCCGACAAATTATTCGCCGAGTCCGAGTGGACGGAAATATTTAATTCTTTGAGCGCAGGCGACAAAATTGCGGAAATTTGTTCGTCAATCAAAGTCGCGTTTGTCGTAATTGCAATTTCAACGCCTAAATTTTCTGCTATCTGCAAAAAATCTTTTAGTTTCGGATGCAAAAGCGGTTCTCCCGCGACGTATAAATAAATTCTTTCGCCTAAATTTGCAATTTGTTTGAGGCGATTTTCAAATTTTTCAACGGACAAATATTCGGTTTTTCGCGAAGTTTTGCCGCAGAATACGCAATTTTTATTGCAGTCGGTGGTTATTTCCAAATAAATTTTTTTGAATCTGCGGTTTTTCATATAACGGCTCTTTTGCTTTTTTTTGTATAAAATACTATAAATCAAGCGAAAAAAGAGCAATAAAAACTTCTTGCTCTTTTTGGAATTTGATTAAAACCATTATTCGTCTTATTCTGGACAAAATACGCTGGATTCTTGTAATTTGCCGTCTTTAAAATTTGCTCTGCAAGCTTCGCATTCGTAGCAATCTCTTGCGCCGCCAGTATATGGTTTATTTGTAACCGGATTATAAAAGATTCCGCTTTTTTCTTTCAAAACAATGTTTTTTGCTTTACATTCTTCAAAATTTTGTTCGGCAATGCATTTGTTAAACAAACTATCGTCATCAATAAGCCATTCCGTCGCTTGAACCGTCGCCGCACCAGCGATTATCGTCATCGCCGTAACACATAGAAATCTCTTCAACATAAAAACCTCCAATAAAAAAATTATGCAAAAACACTATGTTATTGCCAAAATCAAAAAAATTTATGAATTAAAATAATATTTGGTTTACGGGGAAATGTGATTTTTTTACTAAAATCTTTAATTTTGCGAAAATTGTTTTTCATACCGCTATTTTCTTCTTAAATTTAGATTTTTAAATTTAGACAAGCATAATATAATATTTTGCGCAAACGAAAAGCAAGAAAAAAAACTAATAAAAAAACTTGACTGTTATTAAAACCAAATATTATATTTCCCCCCGAAACAATAAACCGAAAACCTAACAAACAAAAATATAAATATAGGGAGAAAACTATGGCAACAAACGTTGTGGTAAAGAAAAACGGATTTTTCAGTCGGTTTTTTAATTCAATCGGGGCGATTTTTATCGGTATCGCTCTTGTTTTGGTCTGCATTATCGGACTTGTATGGAACGAAGGCAGAAGCGTCAAAGCGATACGCGCTTACGACGAAGTGGGCAGAAAAGTTATCGACGTCGGGAATGCGCGGGTAAACGCCGAAAACGACGGCAAACTCGTCGCAATAACGGGCGATATTTCGTACACTCCCGTAATCGATTCGGATTATGGAATTGAAGGAACATTCGTTATCAGGCGCGTCGTTGAAGTTTATCAGTACAAAGAAAGAAGAGAAGGAAGTTCCACCGACGCCGAAACGAAATATTATTACGAAGGCGGCTGGTATGGAAGTTATATAAATTCCGCAAGTTATCCCGAAAATTCTAAAAATCCGTCTTGGCCCTCCGCGCCTGTTTTTGAAAACAAAACTTTTTACGCCGAAGACGCAATGTTAGGAGATTTTAAACTAGACGCTTCGCAACTTAAAAAAATAGAGCCGAATTTTATGATAAACATTCCCGAAGACGCGAAGCAAGACGATTTGGCAAATTTTAACATCACTTCAAACAGACAATATATTACCAACGCAAAAAATATAAATTCGCCAAATATCGGCGACATAAGGGTTTCGTTTTTCGTAAATAACGCGACGAGCGCGTCCGCGATTGGAATGCAGAGGGGCAATTCTATCGTTACTTATTACACTTCAAACAAAAGCCAAATAAATCGGCTTTTTACGGGACAGATGACGGCGCAAGACATAGTTATGCGATTAGAAGCGGAAAACAGCGCGGGAACTTGGGTATTAAGAATAATTTTTATGCTGCTTATTTGTTCGGGATTCGCGATGGTATTTACGCCTGTTCAGGTTTTGGTGAGCATTGTTCCGTTCCTTGGAAAATACATCGGCAAAGGAACTAAATTCGCCGCGAACGTTATAGGCGGTTTGGCGGGGTTTGCGCTGTCGCTGGTGGTTATTATGATTGCGTGGATTGCCGTGAGACCTATTGTCGTTATTCCGTTGATTATCGTAGTTGGGGGAGTCGTCGCGTTTGTTCTTCAATCGAAAAAGAAGAAAGCGGCGCAAGTTTCGTCGGCGGAAAATACTGCTACTTCTGCGACGGAATAATAAAAGAAAGTTAGTTTTATAGAAATTTCTACAAAAATTATTTTGCGGAGTGCGACATCAACTGTTGCATTCCGTAAATTAAGTAAAAAACGAATTAAAAAGAATGAAAGAAAAATGCGTTATGAAAAACAATTTTCGCAAATTTAAAGATTTTGCATATTTCCTCCCGTTTTGCAAGCAAAAATAATTTTTGCCGTATTAAAAAAACGCATTAAAATCAGGATAATCGACCATATTATTATGAACGATTATCCTGATTTTTAAGAAAGTTAATATCTTTTCAAAAACTTTTCCACGTCAAATTTTATTTCTTTTAGCGCGTTTTTTAAGCCGACTTCGTAAATAGGTTTGCTGTAAAGATATTCATCGCCGTGTCCGTTTTCAAAAAATCTGCCAGAAGGATCAATCATAAGGTACGAATTTACCATATCCTGATTATCTTCAACTACAACAAGCGGATTGTCAAGGAAATTATTGCTTTCAACAAAATTCCGAAATTGTTCATAGGTAATTCCCTGTTTGTTTTTGAACGGGGTTTGTCGCAAAATTTTTATTTTTTGCGGACAAAACTCCAAAAGTTCTTGCGCTATTTTACTGTTACAATTCCACTCGTTCACGACTACGTTAAATTTAAGAATAATTTTCGGATTTATTTCTCTGATTACTCTTACAATTTCCTCAAGTTCGTCCTTTGAAATTGTTTTATTTCCGCAACATCTGCCGATTTTTCTATTTGTTTTGCAGTCCATCGAGTCAATTGAAATTCCCACGATAGCCAAATAAGGTAAAATTTCTTTGTATTCAACGAGCATAGAGCCGTTTGTTATTATTGAAACGTCAATACCTTTGTAAAAGGCGTATTTAGCAAATTCCGTTAATTTTTCACCTAATATTAACGGTTCTCCGCCTGCAAAGTTTAATCTCGGCTTTTCTGAAAATTCAGGAAATAATTTTGACGAATCCGAAATATCGTCGATAATATTGAAAACGTAATTTGGATTTATTCGCCAAATTTCATCTTTTTTTTCCCATTCTGCAAAACAATAATCGCATTGATAATTGCATTTTTCGGTAATGTGAAAATTATAGACAAGTTGTGGTTTCTGTTTTTCCATATTAAAAACCTCTCTTTTTTAAATTTTCAATTTTACGCTCGTATTTATCGTGATGGAAAACGATAAATAAAGATTTTGCCGGATACCACAACACTCTATAGCAGTCATTCAACCGAATGCTGTAAAATTTTTCTCTTAATCCTTCTTTTTTCTCCCATCTCATTTTGCTCGGATTGCAGCAGATATTTTTTGCTTTATCGGCAATATGGCTTGGGATATGTCCCGATATTTTAACATCGGGATTATTTAATCTCTGATTTTTCATTTTTTCCCCTTTCTTAATTACTTGTTATGTGCCAACCTCGTTCATCAGAGCATTCATATACCCGAAGTTGAACGCCAAGCAAACGGCTTTGATAATTTGCCGTATCAATGGCTTCAAACTCGGTAGCATACAATCTTTTCTTCCGCCCGTCTTTTCCGGTACACGAGCATTTCCCATTTGAATAATACATAGTCAAACCTCCTTTGGTTTAATTACCGTTATTAACTTTTGTTAAAAGTCCTACAATGACTTGTAAGCAACTCCACGAACTTCCGCTATGGCGTTTTCGCGGCTACAAACCATACTAATTTTATGTAATTAGCATTCTTTTTCGGTTATTGCCTCCTCATCTCTCTGTTCTGTCCTTTAATCAATTCGTTCCTACATTTTTCCACTCTTTCCAAAGAACTTTTGTTTCTTTGTTCATTTATTTTTTCGCGATGAAATTGTTTTCTTTGTTCGGTAATTTTTTGCTCAATATTGTTGTCGTCTTGTTTTTCCTCTCTTGTTAAAAAATCTTTATACACAACAATATCCTTGTTTATTTTTTCATCACTTTGTTCTCTGGCTATCTTTTCTAATGTTAACGGAACTTTTCCGCCAAGTAATTCCCGTAAATGTCCGAGAGCAAAAACAATCCGCAAAATAGTTGAATGATTGTCAGGCGGACATTCTTCTAAAACCTCAATCAAATATTTAGCCCATATTTTAGGGCGGTCGGCATAACTGTTGGTAAAAATTCTCATCCATATATATTTGTCTTCTTTCTGTAAGATACTACCTCTGTAGTTCACAACCCACTCTATTGATTTTTTGAAAACTCTCGGCATAATCTCCGATTCCAACTGAGAATGAATAAGGTCCCATTGCTCTACGTCTTTGTCTTTTTCAAAACACTTTTTAATTTCTTCGTCAGGCAAACCATAATAATAGTTATAACCTTCATCTTGAAACAAGGTTTCTAACTTTTGGTACTCCTCTTTTGAAATAAGTTTATTTTTAAGCAATTTCCGAATATTTCTTTTTCGGTTTTTGTTCAAGTGTTCTCTGTATTCGTGAAAATCATCGTTTTCTTTTTCCGAATGAAAACTATTTCCAATTTTAGAGATTAGAGATTTTTCATCTTCCGGCTCTATAGATAAATTTAACTTTGAACCATTATAAGGATGCCATCTTTTTTCTTTGTAACGAAGTTTATCGGCGAGATTTTGATTTTCTATTTTATCAATGTTTGATAAAAGAAAACGAGCCAATTCTTCTCTTATTCCAAAATTTTTCATATCTTCTTTCTCGTCTTTTTTTTCGAAATATATCCAAGAAGATGAATTTGTTTGTCCGTTTCCCCTTTCTTTCGCTGTCTTTTCCGAATAGTTCGGAGCGCGTTCTATAACAGTTTTAATACAAATTTCATTTTGTTCTTCTATTGCTTTACGCAACAATTTTTTATCAAAATGTTCGCCCCATATATCAAAAATTTCGCAATACCAATCTCCAATAATATCACTGCGTTTATTATATTCAGTAGTATCGCATTCAATCTTTTTACAATATTCCGAAATTATTTCCCAAACGAAAGTTAATGCTTTTTTGGTTCCAATTTCTAACAACAGCGATTTCTTTGTTTCAATTTCAATAAAATTCAATTCGGAATTCATCGAAATTGTTTCAGGAATCACAATCGAAATATCTAAAATTTTATCGACAACATCATCCTTGCCTTTCAGCACGGAAGAACGTTTGTATATATCTTTTTTCATTCCAGCAATATATTTCCAAATCATTTTTTTTACGCCCGAAGCGTCTATAATTTCATAATATTTACTGCCGATTTTTTTGACTTCAACATTAAGAAGAAAATTTATATATTCCAAATCGTCGTTTTCAGACGGGAATAACGGGAAATCTATTTTTTGTTTAATGAAAGAATTAATATTTTCATTTCTTGTTTCTTCGGCAATAATCAAAAATTTTGTCCCCGCTTTTTTTATAGCATATTCAGTATCTTCATCGGAAATATTTTTGCAATATTTTTGCAATATTTTTCCGCCGTATTTAGACATAAAATCTAAATTTTCACAAAGCAGTTTAATTGCTTTACTTTGCGCGTCCGTCGTATTTTTTGCAAACAATACTGCAATTTTAACAAAAAACGGATATTGTTCTATTTCGTTAATATCGCAATTTTCACGTAACCATTTTTCAGAATTGTTCGTCGAGTCGTTGCTCTCTGTTTCCAACAAAAACTGTAAAAAACTTTTAAATTTACTATCTATTCGACTTAAAAAACTTTCCTTTTTCTCAATCTTTTTACTTCTTATTATTTCTCTTGAAGTTAGGAATAGAATTTGATAATTTACAACATTGAAATCTAAAATATCCTTATCCTTACTGTCATCATTATTATAAAAATTATTATAAAAAGAGTTAGAACGAGATTTTTCGTAATATGGAAATTCTTCGTGTTCTTCTATGTAAAGAACAATATCTTCTACAATACTTCCCCCCCCCCCCC
>WRFX01000106.1 GCA_009787445.1 Chitinivibrionia bacterium
AAAAAAGGAGAAAATATAATGAAAAATAATAAAATTTGCAATTTTAACGATTTTTGTACATCTTTGGTGTGCGACGCATTATATTTTATTCTTATGAATAATAAGGTACGAGGACACGGTACCCCCCCCCCGCGATAATTCGTGCTTAAATTATAAAAATTCATTTTTAACATATTTTTCTTTCTCACGTTTTTCACAAAAAGGACGCGGTTTTTTGTCGCGTTCTTGTTTGCGTTCGTCGTTGTTTTTTATAAAAACGGCGAATATTTTAACGTTTGCAATGCGTTCTCCAAACAAAAAAATAATGGACAAGCGTTATACCAGTGGCGCCTCCGCCGTTTTTCTTGTTCGGCGCGTTGCAAACTTCTTTTCGGCAATAATCGGAATAATCCGAGTTGCAAATAGTTTATTAACAATTTTGTTCAAACCTAAACAAAGGAGGGAATTATGAACAAAAAGGGATTTACATTGGTGGAGTTGATGGTTGTGATTGTAATCATCGGCGTGTTGGCGGCGGTTGCCATTCCAAAAATGATGGCGGCGACGAATAAGGCGAAAGCCGGGGAAGGTCCGCAAATTTTGCGTTCCATAGCAAGTATGGAAGCAACGTTTAAGGCGGAAAACGACTCGTATATTGAAGCTGTATCAGAAGAAAAAGGTGCCGCAACAGCAGGCAACGGATGGTATGAACTTGGATTTGACCAAAATCCTTTTTCAAGGTATTTTGATTTTGATGTTACGGGAGCGCCATATCAAGAAAGTGGAGAATATTCATCGGTAGCCGTAACTACATTTATCGCGACCGCTGCTTTGAAAGGGGATCTCGGCGATGCGAAAAAAGGTGAAGCACTTACGGTTGACGAGACCGACACCAGAACAGGTCAAGAAACAAAACTCGGAAAACTTGTTCCGAATTGGAAGTAAGTCGGGTTTTTTAGTGTTTAGTGTGAGAGAGATGGAGAAATCCATCTCTCTTTTTTTTGTTGGGTTACGCGAACGAATGCGGCAATTTACTTTTTATTGCGTTGATGTCGTATCCTTCTTGTTGCAATATGTCAAAAATTCGCCGTCTTTCTTGTTGTCTTCCTTGTTGTTCCCAAGTTTGCGCCGCTCCCGTTCTCTCCGCCCAACGAGCAACTATCTCGTTAAATTTTTTCTCCGTCGCCGTCATTATTCCCTCCTTTTCCAATGTTTCATTATTCACTACAAGCAAACCGCGCAATATTTCTTCTACTTGTTCTTTGTACTTTTCCGTGTTCTCATACAACTCCAAACACTTATTAAATCCTTGCGCAGACAAGTCATCACGCAACATTTCAAGCCACAATACGTCGTTTGCCGACAATTCAGAAGACACCACCAACTGCATTTTTGGTATTTGGCGGCTATCTTTAATTATAGGTAAAATATAATAAATTCCACTATCTTGCGACGGAATTATTTCATAAATCTTTTCTTTTTTAAGAAAACTTATCAACTTTTTAGGATATTTTACCGACACGAACGAAATCGCCGTGTCTTTTACGCTAATATTATTCTGCGAAATGTAGAAAAAAGAATATCCGATTACTTTATTAAACGCTTCTATATTAAGCGTATCTTTGGGACCTTTGAACTCTATTATATTGTGTCTGTCGAAAAATCTTCCCACCGTGTTTTCAATTACAATATCTTCTAAAAGTTTTATAATAACAACGTCGATTCGCGGAGGTTTGGAAAATAATTCGTATTCGGGTAAAAACTGTATTTTATCTTCGTATTCGTCGAGCGTAAATTGCAACGTCCAAATAAACCATTGCGTCCAATTATTACGACGTTTTTTCGGTTTTGCTTCTTTTTTCATATTAAAACCTTTGAAATTATTTGGTTTTTCTCCTTTTATTTATCACAAAAATAATATTTGGCGGGGAAAAGAAAAAAGAAATATAAATATTTCGAAGAGAAACTTGTTTTGAATTGGAAATAAGCGTTTTGATTTTTTAGCGGTGAAAAAAACCGAAATTTTGCAAAAGTATCGCGCAATTTTACTGTTTGCCGATATCGTCCAAAAAACTGCGAATTTGCGAGCGAATTTGCGCGATAATTTTCAAACTTTTGCGCAAAAGTTCGGGAATATCTTTGGGATTTACGAAAATTAAAATTAGCGCCAAAATTAAAAGTATTTCTGAAAATCCTATTCCGCTTTTCATTGTTTTATTCTCCCGCGAGTAGCCAAAAACGCCAAAAAAATTCCGAGACCATAAAGCACCAAAAGCGGCAACGCAAGCAAAGTTTGCGACAAAACGTCGGGCGGAGTAAGGAACGCGGCGAATATGAATATTAAAACGACCGCATATCGAAAATAGTGCGTCATAAAACGATGGTCGATAACTCCCATTTTTGCCAACGCAAACGAAACGACAGGCAATTCAAAAGCAAATCCGAAAGCAAATCCCATTTTTATTATGAAATTAAAATATTCGTCTATTCTAAAAAACGGCTCGATTTGTCCGGCGGCAAAGTCAGTCAAAAATTTCAGAAGAAGCGGAAGTAAAAAATAACAAAACGCAAATCCCGCAAAAAAGCAAAACGTAGACGCAAACGCGACGGGCAAAATTACTGCGCGTTCCTTTTTGTAAAGTCCGGGAGCGACAAAACTCCAAACCTGCCAAAATATAAACGGCGACGCAAAAAGTATTCCTCCCGAAAGCGCAATCTTAAAACTCAACATAACCGTTTCGGCGGGAGCAGTATAAATAATGACGGGCGCGGGGTCGCTTAATCTTAACGGAAAAACGGCAAATATGTCGAAAATTCGTTTCCAAAACACGCCGCAGGGAATCGCGCAAAATATTACGGCAAATCCGCAACGGATAAGGCGACCGCGAAGTTCTTCGATGTGCGCGATAAGCGGCATTTCGTTATTTGTCGTTTGGTTTGCCACTTTCCGCCGCGTTTTGATTTATGGACGATTCAATATCAATTTCTTTGGCGGCTTTTTTGAACTCGCGAAGTCCGCTGCCTAATCCTTTGGCGAGTTCGGGCAGTTTTTTGGCTCCGAAAAGCAACAAAATTATAAGCAGTATTACCAATAATTCCTGAAAACCTATGTTTCCCATTATGATTCTCCTTTTGTTTACGATTTTTACGTTTTGCGATAAAAATACTATATGCCGCAAAATAAAAAAATCATTTTTATTCGCGCAAAAAGCCGCGTTTATAAACTTTTGGCTCTGTTTTTTTGCTAAATCTCCCATTTCTCCGAAACATAATAGTATTTTATGTAATTACCAAATATCAAAAACTAAAAAAAGAAAGCGGTTTAATATGTCGAAAGATAAATTAAAGCAATACGTTTATATAGGGCAGGCAAAATCGGAAACTACAAGATGTAAAATAGGAATAACCGACGACCTTGACCAACGTTTAAATGACTATAACAATATGACGGGCAAGTCGAAAGACGATACGTATAAATATTTGTTTACCTGCAAAGTAAGAGACGCGAAACTTTTGGAAAACGACATAAAAGCCGAATTTAAGCATTTAAGAGAAGTAAAAAGCAAAGAAATGTATTTTTATAACGCTCATTGGTTTGACGAGTATGTTAATTTTATAAAATCGCATAAAACGTTCACAGAAGAAATATTTATAAAAGCGGACGTTCAAAAAGAAGTAGTAAAAGTAGTGAAAATAATAAAAAGAGAAAAGCCGACTCTTAAAGAACGCGGATTGACTTATAAAGATGTAATGCAGAAGGCAAAAAACGTTGAATTTGACGAATATTACACAAGATACGAAGACGTTGAAAAAGAAATAGAAATGTACGATATTGAAATATGGAAAGATAAAACGGTATTTTGTAATTGCGACGACGCCGTCGATAACGAAGATAAAAACACGTCGGCTTTCCCTTTGTATTTTATAAAAAACTTCAAAAAACTTTCTCTAAAAAAACTTATTTGCACTCACTACGTTGGAAAAGTCGATTTATTTAATCAAGGTCCAAAAGGATACGTATATACGTACATATTTACAAGAGAAGGTTTTGAAGAATTTAAAGATTATCCGAAAGGTTACAACGGCAGTTTTGACGACCCGATTTCTCTAAAAATACTTGACGAAGAAACGGATATAGTATGCACGAATCCGCCGTTTTCAAGAATGATAGATTATTGGGACATAGTTATAAAAAGCGGCAAAAAATTTTTAATAATTTCAAATATATCAAATACCATAAATACCGCGTATATTCCATATTTCAAAGAAAATAAAGTATGGGCTGGCTATAATGAGGTATATTGGTATTTAACGCCTAAAAAGGAACTTACAAGAGCGGCGGGTTACTGGTTTACTAATATTCCTATAAAAGATAGACCACATTATAAGCGATTAAAAATAGTTTCTTTAAAAGAAATTCCCGAAAAATATAAAGAATACGACGATTCTAAAACGTTAATAGTAAATGAAGGTTATATTCCGAGCGATTATAAAAAGCCGTTTGCCGTGTCCGTAAATCCAATAGTGAACGGCTTATTGGAAAAAGGTTATAAAATTGCGCAAGATAAAAGATATGAACCTTACATAAACGGCAAAAGATGTTTTGCAAGAGTTTTAGTACAGAAAATTTAGCATAATTTTCGCAAATAATTAAACTAAAAAACAACAGTTTTTTTTCATTCACTTCAACACAGCCATTTTCCAAAACAATACTTTTTCTTCGCCGCCAAATTTTACCGAAAGCCGACAACGATAAACCGCCGAACCGAAACGCGACAAATCGTTCAAAACAAATTCGTTTATGCCTTGCGAAAATCGCAGATTTTTTTCTTCAAAAACTTTTTGTCCTTGAATTGTGTAAATTGTCAAAAGCGCCGAACTTGCATTGTTTCCGAGTTCATAGCGAAAAGTTACCGCGCCTTTATCGCCTTTTGAAATTTTTACGGGATTTGGATAAGAATAAAAATATTCTAAAATATTATCCGCTTGCTTTTTGGAATTTTGCGTTTTTTCAAAATTAAATTGCCGCGCCGCGTTTCCTCCCGTCATATCGGTTTTATCCGCCAAAAATTCGGGAAGTCCAAAACGATAAAGCATTCCGTTGTCGCTGACTGCTATTAAATCGAGTTCTTTGTCGTCGCTTAAATTATCGAGAACGACTCCTTGCGAAAGCGGTTCTCCTACGCTTATCAAATAAGGAAAAATTCTGTTTTTTCCCGTATTTTGAGTCGCAATTTGCAAATCGGGGCGTTTTCCCGTTTTTCCGCTTCTCACGTCTATCAAGCCGCCGGGCGCAAAATAAGGCAAAAACATAGAATCGTTGTGAGATAAAAGCGTGTCGATTATATATTTTTTTGAAAATCCCGACATAGAATCGGGTTTTCCGTTTATGTCGTCAAAATAAATTATTCCTCTAACGGTGTCGGGCGGTCTGGTTATTTTTGTCTGATAATAACTTTTTTCATCGCCCGTAGTCGTCGCGAAAAAGATAAAATGTTCGCCTTTTTTATTCTTTGCCGAAGCGGGAGTCGCAAGCACCGATTTGCGAATATACCAGTCGGCTCTGTCCAAAATCGCGGGATAATTTTCGAGTAGATATCCTTTTTCGTCAAACGCATAAACTCCGTTTGTGCCGCCGACAAGTAGTTGTAAATCGCCGCTTTCGTCCAAATTCGCCATAGATAAAAATCCGTGATTTTCGGGAATATTTTCTCTGCTCGACTGTTCTCTAAAAATTCCCGCCCAATCCACAGGAAATTCCTGCTGATTTTCATTTTGTTTTATAATTATTTTGCCGTTTTCTTCAGAATAAGTCAAAAACCATAAGCCCTGTCTATTGTCGCAAACTATTATTCTGTCGTTTGAAACGGCAATCTTAAACGGAAAAAACGCATATTTCGCGTTCAAAAGTTCATATTTTTCCGATTTTTTTCCGTCGCTTGAGACGATAAAAACGTTTCCTTTTTCGGATACCGCAATCGCCGTTTTTTCTTTGAATTTGGCAATAGCCGAAATTGCTTGATTATCGAGCGAAACGGAATTTTGAACGGTTTTTTTTCCGCTTCCAAAAACCAAATTTCCGTCGTTTGTGCCGAAAACCCATAAATTATCGTCAAGCCCGACCAAATACGACGATACGTCAAAGCCGATTATAGAATCTTTTTCTATATTATCATTTTCTTCGCCTTTGTAAATTAAAATTTTATTTTTGCAGGGAATATATAAAATATTATCTATAAAACTCGGCATATTTTTTATTTCGTCGGCTATTTTTTCTTTGTATATTATTATGCCTTTTTCGGAAATTATACTCAAATTTCCGTCTTTTGAAAGCGCGACTATTTCTTTGCCGTTTATGTCTCTAAAAACGTCGGCGGTCAAAAGCGGATAAAAATCTTTACCTTTTATTCTTACGTTAAATTTGGGCGAAATATTATTATTTTCGAGCGAAACGAACATATAAATTACGGAATCGCTGTAATTTGTTACCGAATAACTTTCGTAATCGCCTTTCGACGATTTGGAATAATAATAAATTTCTTTTTTACTCGTGTCGCTGTTTTCAAAAGACAGTTTTAAGTACGAATTTCCTCCGTCGTTAGCGGCTGTAGACGGCATTGTAGTCGGCGACATAATATTTGCGACCGTCGATTTGTTTGTGGATAAAAAATTGTTTCTGTGCGGAAAAACGTCGCCCGCGTTTCCGTAATCGTACCACGGATAACCAAGCATATCGGTAAATTCCACGCCTATGTCGACGACTCCGTCCGCTTCTTTAAGAGACACGGCGCGATATGACGAATCGCTGTTTAACATATTGTATTTTATTCGATTTTCTATAAGTTTTTCGTCTATGTGCCAAACGCATACTCCCGAAGCGGGTATTCCGATGTCTCGACTTTCGCTTTTTACTCCAAGAATAACGCCACGCGATGAAACCGAATTAACGCAATGTTCCAAATTGAGTTGAAATCCCGACGATATATATTGATTGCCGTTTATAGTATCGTAAACAAATACGTTTGGATTGCCCGTTAAATTTCTTTGGCGATTTTCTATTAAATAATATTCGCTGTTGTTTATCGGCACAAGATACAAATTGCTTTTCGACTTGTCTTTTGAGACGGAAAGCGCGAATTTTTTGTCGGGTTCGGGATTAGCCAAAATCGGTTCGCTCCATCCCATATACGAGCGAATAAACGCGCTCGGATTAGGCGGAATAAAGCCCTGCGCGGCGGAATATCCCGCAAAATCCATAATTCCGAAACTCCCTATTCCCGTCGTGCCGCTCGACGTCGAATAAAGGTCGGGAACTCCGATTTGTCGCGCAAACTGATTCACCAAAATTCCGTTAATTCCCCAATTTAGCGAGTCCTGATTCGCCGTTTCGCTTACCATCATAAGTTCGCTTAAATAAATCGCTTTGCCTTCTTTGCCCGTTACTTTTGCGCCGATTTTTTTTGAAACGCTGTCTTTTTCGATATTTGCGGCAAAATTGTTTTCCTGCGAAGACGAAGAGTTGAAAAACTTAAACCATTCTTCGTTGACAAAAATATCCTGAAAATCGCTTGGACTGTCGGCGTTTCCCGAACCGCCCGTTCCGCCGTCGGTTAGTCCGCTTGAACCTGCGTGAAACAAAAGAATAAAAACGGGAATGTCGTTTTCGTTAAAAAGTCGTCCGTTTTCGTCCATATATAAATTCTTAAAAGGGCTATTATTTTGGCTATTATTTGCGCTGTCTACGGCTTCGAGTACAAACCGCATTAAAGCGCGAGACCTCCTTATGCCAAAATCGTCGTTGCTTTCGTTGTTTCGTTTGTTTCCCGGCGAATACGAGGCGATTTCGTTATTTAAGCGAAACGCGCCAAACGTGCCCGACGGAAAAATTTCATGTCCTATTTTTATATTCCCGTTCGACGCTTCAAGATAATAGTTTCGCAGGGCGGTCAAATGTTCGTCTATATAAGTTGAATCGTGCGGAAGTTTGTCGTATTTGTACGTATTTAGATACCATTCAAATTCCTTTCTGTCGGTGCGCGAAAGCCGCATTCCCGCAGGAGATTTCGGGTCGTATATTCGCAATACGGAATCGGTAGAAATTTGGTGCGTTTCCGCGTTTCTGCGCATAAAAAGTCCGTTTCCCGTCGTATTTATTACGCTGTCGGGTCTAAATTCCACTCGAAGCGCGTAAATTATTACGCTGTCGCGATTTGCGCCGCCGCCTTCAAATTTTCCGCTTCCTATGTGTTTGTAGTCGTACGGCGCAAAATTTACGCCGTTTTCGCTTGTCGAACGTTTTGAATATTGTCTAAAAAAGTCGGGCGGCAACGTTTGCGAAAAAACAAGCGGCGCAAAAATTAAAATTATAAAAATTAACGTTTTTTTCGTTTTCATAGTTTTCCTTTTGTCGCGAAAAATACTATTTGCTCACAACATCCCCGCAAGTAAAAACCGCTTAAATAGCGGATTTTGTTAAAAAAAGAAAAATTTTACTTTGAGGAGAGTAAAAAATGAAAAAAAAAGGTTTATGTACCGTCGATTCGGCAAATGTCCGAAAATCAAGAAAATGCAGTTTTGCAATTCAAACAAACAATACACGACAGAAAACAACGAATTTGGTTTTCTGCTTCGTTTGGCAAATTTCGTTCATTCGGTTTTGAACGAATATAAAAAAAGGAGGTTTATAAGTGTCCGAAAGCAAAATGCAAATCGAACTTTTTAATTTAATTAGAATGCGGGCGAAAACAAGCGCGGCGTGGAATTGTATATTTTCTGTGCCAAACGGGGGACTGCGCGACAAAGGCACGGCGAAAAAAATGTACGCGGAAGGCGTGCGGGCGTTTGGGATATTTGCGTACCCGTTCAAACGCCGAAGTTTGCGGGGCTGTTTATTGAAATGAAATACGACAAAAACACTTTAACGCGGTCGCAGGAAAAGTTTATGCACAGCGTAGAAGAGGCAAACGAAGATTTTAAGCCGTTTTTGTGGAATATCTGTTATTCGGCGGCTGACGCTTATAAGGCAATAGATTTGTATTTGAAAAAACGGACGGTGGCTGATGATTAAATACGTTTCGCTTTTTTCGGGAATAGAAGCGGCAAAGGTCGCGTTTGATACGGCGAATATACCCGCCGCGCCCCTCGCGTTTTTTGAAATAGAAAAACAACAGAGTAAATTGCTCGCCGAAAAATACCCCGAAACGCCAAATTACGGCGACGTTTGCAAATTTGATTTTTCTATTTTCAAAGGGAAAGCAAATTTCGTTTGCGGCGGCTCGCCGTGTCAAAGTTTTTCAATGGCGAATTTAATTAACCGCGATTTTAGCGGGAGTAAATTTATGCTTGAATTTGTACGCGCAATTTGGGAAATAGAACCCGATTATTTTTTGTTTGAAAACGTTCCGCAAGCGCAAGCCGTATTTAACGGAAGGTTCAAGATAAGTTAAACATTTAAAAAGTTTCAATTTTTTCATATTTTCCCCCTCTACTTTCTCATAAAATACAATGCGCCATTTATATAATGTATAAAT
>WRFX01000107.1 GCA_009787445.1 Chitinivibrionia bacterium
GCAATGTCGGTTGAAACCATATTCGCAGTTACGTTTAGCATTCTCGCTTTGTTTATACGGGTTATCTGCGAAACGCCGTCGGAATATTCCACGTTGCAAATCGTTTCGAGCGGGACGGGACCTTTCGGCGTCATAACGCTCATAGTCGCTATGTCGCGAATGTCTTTTCTGGCGTTTTCTTCAAGACGAACGCGTATGGGATATTCCTCGCCTTCTTCGCGATACTTCGACGTTTCTTCGCCCGTAATGTTATATCTTATAAGCGCGCCGACCATTTGCCCCGAAATAGACGAAGCAAAACCGCCCATAAGCCCGTAATGTTCCATAATTTCGCGTTTGGGCGTTATTAAAATTTCGGGTTTTGCGCCTTTCCACGATGAATTGAAATCGGTAAGTTGCGGGTCTGTTTTAAGCGTTTCCAACGCTTTTTCGGTAAGTTGTATAAGCGTGTCCATATTGCTTCCGCTCAATTCGATTTCGATGTCCGATTCGTTGCCCGGACCGCCCATATTGCTCGTCGCGGCGACTATTATTTTAGCGTCGGGAACATCCGCGATTTTAGGACGAATCATCATAACTAACTGAAAAACGTCCAAAGAACGCTCGGAAAGAGGCACAAATTCCAAACGGACGGTTCCGTTTTCCACTCCCGAATTTCCTCTGTTGCCGCCTATGGAAGTCGATATCGCTTTAATGTACGGAATATCGTGCAATTTTGTTTCTATATCGCGCAGCGTGTTTTCGGTAACAGTCAAAGGAGTTCCCACAGGCAATTCTACCGAAATGGTAATAAATCCTTCGTCGCTTGCGGGCATAAAGTCCACGCCGATTCGCGAGGCGATAACGTTCATCGTAAAAATAAGCAAAAGCACGGTAAAACCGACTATCGACATTTTTACTACTTTATTGTTAAGCGCGTTGTCGAGAAATTTTTCGTAAGCGCGGTCTAAATTTGAAATCCATTTGTCTATGATATGTCCGTGTTCTTCGTCTTCTTTTCTGGCTTTTAGTATAAACGCCGCCATAAGAGGCACGAGCGTAAAACTCAACACAAGCGAGGCGACCGTCGCGAAAACTATGGTAAGTCCAAGTTCGCGAAATATGTTTCCCGTAATTCCCGTCGTATTCGCTATGGGAATAAATACCGCCAAGTTCGTAAGCGTACTCGCCAAAACCGCCGCAAAAATTTCGTCCGTTCCCGCAAGCGCGGCGTGATGCGGGTCTTTGCCCATTTTAATATGCCGCGTAACGTTTTCAAGAACGAATATTGCGTTTGTTACCAATATTCCGACGACTATCGTAAGCGACATCATAGTTACCATATTCATAGAAAATCCGAGCGCTTCCATTCCTATAAATCCCATAATTAACGAAAGCGGCATTGTTACGGCGGCAATTACGGTCAAACGGAAATCCGAAAGGAATATCAAAAGAATTATCGCCGTCAGCAAAACTCCCTGCAAAAGATTTTTGTAAGTGTCGTTTACCGCGTCGCGAATAAAAGCCGACTGGTCTTCTATTATGTCCAATTCCATACCTGCGGGAAGTTGATTTTTCAGTTTTTCTATGGTTTTTTGCACGCCTTTTGCGACGGCTACCGTATTTGCGTCTCCCGATTTCGTAATCGCTATTTCTACCGATTGCTTTTCCTTAAATCTTGCAAATTCGCGAACGTCCGCATAAGCGTCGCTTACCTGCGCTATCTCGTTTAGACGAACGTTATATCCGCCGGGCGTCGGTATTTGAATTTGTTCTATTTCTTCGACAGTGCGAAATTGCCCGTCGAATTTTACCGAATATTCTCTTAATTTTCCCGTAACGTATCCGCCGGGAAGAAGAATATTTTGCGCGGTAAAAGCGGGATACACGCTGAACACCGACAAATTGTGCGCCGCTAATTTTTCCGAACTTAACGTTACGTGAATTTCCCTAACGCGACCTCCCGAAACTGCGGCTTGGGCTACTCCCGATATTTGTCCGAATTTGTCTTTTAACTGCTTGTCCGCGTATTGGCGCAACTGAATCGGCGAAATTGTCGAATCGCCCAAAAGCGCAATGGTCATTATCGGTCTCGCGGAGAAGTCAAACTTCATAATTACGGGGTCTTCTATGTCGTCGGGAAGCAAACTCATTATTTGGCTTACCTTGTCTTTTACTTCGATAGCCGCAATATCAGCCGAAATATCCGCGTTAAATTCAAGCACGACCACGCCGGCGTTTTCCATACAATACGAAGTCATATTTTTAATTCCCGAAATCGTACTTACCTGTTCTTCCACCGGCTTTATTACGTTTACTTCCACTTCTTCGGGACCCGCTCCCGGATAAATCATTTGAACCATAACGTAAGGCAATTCGATATTGGGCATTCGGTCTATCGGAAGTTTTTGCCACGCGACGATTCCAAACAGGGAAACGGCGGCAATCGCCATTACCATCATCAGCGGGCGTTGAATACTTGTTTTGGCTATACTCATTTTTTTACTCCGTTACCTTAATTTTTGAACCGTCGGAAAGCAAAGTCATTCCCGCGACGACAAATTTTTCGCCTTCTCTCAAGCCCGATTTAATTTCGACGTCGCTTCCGCTGTTAATTCCCAATTCCACAGAACGAAGCGCGGCAAATCCGTCTTTTATCACGAACACGTTCGGTTTTCCCTGCTTATAAACTATTACGTCGATGGGAACGCTTACGGCGTCTTCTTTTTCTTCAATAATTACATAAATTTCTTTGAACATTCCGACTTTAAGTAAATTTTGCGGATTTGGAAATTCAAAAGTTACGCGAAATCCGTGATTTTGCGCAATTCCGCCGACCGCAACGCTAGTAACTTTTCCCCAAAGAGTATCTTTTTCGCCCGTGAGTACAAACGCTTTTTGTCCGTTTGAATATTTGTTTATATTCAATTCGTTTACTATCGCGTCTATCTTTATTTTAGAAAAATCCGCCATATGAACAATCGGGGTTCTTTCGGCTATTTTTGTTCCTTCGGACTGATAAATTTCCAAAACTACGCCGTGAAACGGAGCGGTTATAAATTCGGCGACTTTTGCGCCTTGAAGTCCTTTTCTCGCGTTTTCGTATTGAACTCTCGCGCCTTCGACCTGTTCTTGCGTTGCCGCGCCTTCTTCGTATAATTTCTGAACTCTTTCGTACATTCTTCCCGCGTAATCGTAATTTGCCTGCGCTACCGTTCGCGGCGAGCCGTCTTCAAAATACATAGTAGCCACAACGCTGTTTTCGTTGATTCTTTGTCCTGTTTTTACGTGAATTTTTTGGAGAGTTCCGCCCATTCCGTTCGCCAAATACGTTTGTCTAATTCCTTCCGTAGTTCCGCTTGTTTTTTCGATGTGCCTAACCGTTTCAAGCGCGACCGTTTCAATTTTTACCGGGATTCCTTCCGTCGCTTGAATTTCCTGAATCGTCTGCTTTTTTCCTTGCGACGCCTCTTTTTTTCCGCAACTTATTGTTGCCAATGCCGCCAAAGCGACCAAACCTGCCGTCAAAAATTTCTTCATTTTATAAAATCCTTTCTTAATTTGTTACCGAAATCAATTTTTCGTTTCCGACTAATTTTTCAATGTTTACGACCGCCGAATTTATTTTGAAAACCGCATTGTTAAACGCAAGTTTCGCCATTCTAAAATTCTGTTCGTTGTTGTTGAGTTCCAATTGCGTTAATTGTCCGAGTTCAAAAGATAATTTTGAAATTTTAAATCCCTGTTCCGCCAAAACGAGCATTTGTTCTACTTGAATTAGTTCTTGTCTTGCGACGGACAAATTTTCAAATCCCGCCGAAAGCGCAAGCCGAAGTCCGTTTTTCGCTTCAATTTCCTGTTTGTCGAGTTTAAATTCGTCAAGTTTTGCCTGATGAAGTTTGTTTTGGCGTTGTCCGCCGTTCCAAATAGGAATTTGAATCCCCACTCCGATTTGACTTCTCCAAGTCCAATTATCCGAAAATTGACTGCCTTTATTAAATAAATTCACCTGTCCGATATTTGCAAACGCCGCGATAAGCGGTAAATAATCGGTTTTCAGCAAGTGCGTTTGTTCTGCCTGCAAAATTTTTGCCTGCGAAAGCAAACGAAGCGACGAATTGTTTTTTTGCATTTCTTCCCAAGCCGAATCTTCGCTCATATTAAATTCGGGAACGGTCAAACTGTCTCTTAAAATTATGGTTTCGTTGTCCAAAGAAGCGGCGTTTGCAAGCGATTTTAACGCGAGCCGTTTTCCCATATTCGCTTCGCTTAAACGCAAAACCGCCTGCTGATAAGCGAATTTCGTATTAAGCGTATCGAGTGCGCTTCCGTTTCCCGATTGAAATTTTGCAAGCGCCAACCGATGAGATTCTTCCGCAATAACGAGCGCGTCCTGTTGAATTACCGCGTTTTGTTGCGCCAAAAGTGCGCCGTTGTATGCGTCTATAATTTTTTGCGCCAAATCAAATTGCGCGCCTTTGTACTGTTCGTCGAGCGTTTTTAGCGCAATGCCGGCAATTTTTAATCCCGTTTTTACTTTTCCCTGCACAAAAATCGGTTGAGTCGCCGAAATTTCCCATTGAAATGTATTTTTTGCGTTCATCGCGCCAAGTTTGTCGGCAAGTCCCGCCATTGCGCCGTCCAACATTCCCGCTAAAGTCATATCGTAAAAAGATGGTGCCGCGCCGTCTGTATTTTCTGGACTTTTTTGCGCTTCGAGTAGCACATTGTGAAAAGTCGGCGGCGTTTCGGGTTTTTCGTTCAAATCGGGAGCGCGCAAATAATTTATCGCCGCGTTAATATCGGGAAACGCTTTTCCGTAATATTCTTTTCGCATAAACTCAATTTTTTCGCGCTCCGCTTTCAGTTGCGCCAATCCGTCCGAATTTTCAAACGCATATTTCAACACGTCGTTTCGGCTCATCTCCCTGTCCGAAAACACAGGCGCCGCAATCGCTATAAGCGCAATCGTCGTCAGGATTTCTTTTCTCACAGATACCGCCTTTCTAATGAAATTTTTTATTTTTTTTAACTTTCTATACATAAATATAATAAATGTTTTGACAGAATGTGTAAAAATCTGACTAAAAAGTCAATTTTTTATAAATTTAGTAAAATTTTTTGTGTTTTAAGGTTAATTTTTGCGTTTATAAGTCAGTTTTCTGCGTTTGTGGTCGTAAAATGTTGTTAAAATTCCTGACATTATATAAAAACAATTAGTATATTTCAAATACGCAATTTTTTTTTATTCTAAAAGATTTTGGCAAAAAGTATTTTACAATAAAACAAATCGGCAAAACCGAATAAATTACGGAGAAAAAGTAAATTGGCTGTAAAAATCGGCGATATTGAGACGGGATTTGGCGTAAGAACGCTTGACGCGAACATTTCCCGCGAAGAATACGAAAAACTGCCGAAAGCGCCGATTTTTTTTGTTTTGGACAATTTGCGAAGCGCTTTTAACGTCGGCGCGTTTTTTCGTTTGGGCGATATTTTAAGAGTGAAAACGATTTATTTATGCGGATATACGGCTTTTCCCCCGCATATAAAACTTGAAAAAACGTCGCTTGGAACGATTGATTTTGTAAAATGGAAGCATTTTGACAATATTATCGACGCCATAAACGAATTGAAAAGCGAAAACGTTGAAATTTTGGCGGCGGAAACGGCAAAAACCGCGATAAGATACGACAAATTGACGTTTGGAGAAAAAAATATCGCGTTTGTTTTCGGAAACGAAGCGTTGGGAATTTCGCAGAACGTTTTGCAAATTTGCGACAAAATTGTAGAAATACCCGTTTTCGGGCTTAAAAATTCTATGAACGTCGTTTCGGCGGCGGCGATTTTGGGCTTTGAAGCGGCAAAAAAATTAAATTTGTTTGAAAAATTTGGGAGTTTGAAAGAAAATGAATAAAAAAGGTAAAATAATAATTTTTTCTGCGGCAAGCGGAGCCGGAAAAAGTACAATTTTAGAAGAATTGCGCAAAAAAAAGCCCGAATTTGTTTATTCCGTTTCGGCGACGACAAGAAATCCGAGAGGTGAAGAAAAAGACGGCGTAGATTATTTTTTTATGAGCGAAAAAGATTTTTTGGCGAAAAAAAATAAAAACGGATTTGTAGAATGGGCAAAGGTCTACGGAAATTATTACGGAACGCCGCGCGATTTTATTGAAAATAACCTAAACGACGGCAAAATTGTGGTTATGGATATTGACGTTCAGGGAAAAATGTCTTTTGACAAGCAGTATCCAAAGGACGTTTTGGGAATTTTTATAGAAACGCCGTCGTTTGAAGAATTGGAAAATCGTCTGCGAAAAAGAGCGACCGACAGTCGAGAAACAATAAAATTGCGTTTGGAAAATGCAAAAAAAGAAGTGGAAAATGCGAAATCGCACGGGAACTATAATTATTTTATAGTAAACGACGACCTTGAAAAAACGCTTGAAAACGTTTGTAAAATCTTATCGGAGGTGTAATTATTATGATGAATAGAGTGGAAAGAATGCCGAAAAAAATCGCTAATTTTGAAATTATTCAAGAAATAGGACACGGCGGAATGGGAGAAGTTTATCTTGCTAAACAAATGCCCGTCGGTCGCGATGTCGCGCTTAAAGTTTTACCTGTGCGCAGCGCAAGCGACCCCGAATATGCGGAAGCGATTAAAAGATTTGATTCCGAAGCAAAGGCGGTTTCTCTTCTCGAACACGACAACATCGTAACGCTTTACGATTACGGATTTACGGACAACGTGAATTATTTGGCGATGCAATATATAAACGGAAGTTCGCTTTTTGACCTCATACAAAAATACAGACCTATGCCCATCGATATGATTGTGGAATACGCCAAACAGATTTGCCGCGGACTTAATTACGCGCACGCGAAAGGCGTTATTCATCGCGATATAAAGCCGCAAAACATTTTGGTTTCAAAAGACAGCAACAGGTGCCACATTACCGATTTCGGAATTGCGAAGATAAAGCGCGAAGAGCGAATTACGATTGTCGGAATGGCGGTCGGAACTCCCGAATATATGTCTCCCGAACAGGCGGAAGGCAAAAATCTTGACCAGCAAACCGACGTTTATTCGCTTGGAATTTTAATTTACGAAATGTGCACGGGAAATCCGCCTTTTTATGGAAACGACCCGATGAGCGTGGCGTATCGTCAGGTTCACGAAGAACCGAAAAAACCGTCTAAATTAAGGCACGATATTCCCGTCCGTTTAGAAAATATAATACTTAAAGCATTGCGAAAAAACAAAAACGAGAGATACAGAGGAACGCACGAAATATTAAAAGACCTCGACGTTCTCGTATCCGAAGGCAGAGACGGCATTTCCGACAGAAATTCCTTAAACAGCGCGTATCAGCATCCCGATAAATACGCCGAAAGACGAGCGAGCGAAAGACGACAAGGCGACAGGCGAGCGGTCGGAGTTTTTGACGACGAATCGAACAGAAAAAACGGCTTTTTGCGTTTCGTTTACAAAAATATCGCGACGATTTTCATAATACTTCTCGCGCTGATAATGGTTTTATTGGCGGCGATTTTCGGATTGCTCGCGTTTCGCGTTATATAATTGTTTCCGAAATAGCAATAAAACAGTTCGCGACTTTTTTACTAATCTTTCTATTGCTCTGGGCAGTTGTTCGCTCCAAAAGTCGGTATCAAGTTGTTGAGGTTTTTACTAAGTACTTTTTTACAGCCCTTTTCGTCTATCGTAACCGTACTATCTTTTTCCGCATAAGTCAATTTGCGCAGAAGCGTCGCTTTTGCGGTAAATTTAGGTTTTGTGTCTTCAAGTGGATTTAAGTCGTTTATCGACCCTTCGGAAACTTCTGTAACTTCATAATTGAAATATTTGCTTTCGGGAACATCAAGTCCGACTTTTTTCCATTCGGTATAGATGTTGTCTTTGGGTCTGTTTGCAAAATCGTAATTGGAAGATTTCGTCAACTCCAAATATCCGTCGTTTGCGTGTTTGTATTGTTCCTGCGCACCTGCAATGGCGGGAAGTATTTGTTGCACTTCGGCGACTTTTGCTTTGTCCGCCGCAATTTGAAACTTCGGCATAGACACTGCCGCCAAAACTCCTATCACGATGACTACAACCATCAATTCCACAAGCGTAAATCCGTTTTTTTTCATTTTTAACTCCATTCCCAAAAAAGTACATCCCATATACATATATATACGGACAAAATACATTTTTTTCAAGTACTTTTTGGATTTTTTGTAAAAATATAATTATTTTTTCATTTATGTTTGCGGCAAAACTTATTTTATGGCGTATTTTTTAAGGAGAAATTATGGCAAAAGCGGTAAACGATGAGAATTTTGAAAGCGAAGTGCTTAATTGCAAAGTTCCGGTTCTTGTGGATTTTTGGGCGGACTGGTGCGGACCGTGTAAAATTTTAAGTCCAATTATTGACGAATTATCCACATTAACGGACGACAAAGCGAAAGTCGTAAAATTAAACGTCGACGAAAGTCCGCAAACGTCGGCTAAATACGAAATTACCGCAATTCCTACGACGATACTTTTTGAAAACGGAAAAGAAACCGTCGTAAAAACGGGCGTGTTTCCCAAAAGCGAGTATCTTAATATGCTCGGTTTGTAATTTTACGAAAATAATTTTTTCTTTTGAAAGAATAAAGAATAAAAAATTAAAAACAAATAAAAATTTTCAATGCCACAGGAGGAAAATATGGCGATTTTTTTTACATCGGAAAGCGTGTCACAAGGACACCCGGACAAAGTAGCCGACCAAATTTCAGACGCGATTCTTGACGCGCATCTTTCGCAAGACCCTAACGCGCGCGTCGCTTGCGAAACATTGGTAACGACGGGAATTACCATCGTAAGCGGAGAAATTACTTCGAAAGCGGTAGTAAATGTTCCCGAAATTGTTCGCAACACAATTAAGGAAATAGGATATACTGACCCGAATATCGGTTTTGACTACAAAAACAGCGCGGTTTTGAACCAAATCGGAACGCAATCGCCCGATATTTCGCAAGGCGTAACCGAAGGACAAGGACTTCACAAAGAACAGGGAGCAGGCGACCAAGGAATTATGTTTGGCTATGCTACAAACGAAACTCCCGAACTTATGCCGCTTTCTTTGCATTTGTCGCATCGACTTATGGAAAAAGTAACCGAACTTCGCGAAAAAGGAACGCTCAAATGGCTTCGCCCCGACTCGAAATCGCAGGTAACCGTCGAATACGAAGACGATTATATTACGATTAAAAGAGTGGAAGCGGTCGTAATTTCTACGCAACATACCGAAGAAGTAAGCCACGAAACAATAGAAAAAGAAATGATTGAAAAGGCGATTAAAGTTGTAATTCCCGCAAAATATTTGGACGCGAACACAAAATATCACATAAATCCGACGGGAAAATTTGTCGTCGGCGGGCCTCACGGCGACACGGGACTTACGGGAAGAAAAATTATCGTCGATAGTTACGGCGGACACGGCGCTCACGGCGGC
>WRFX01000108.1 GCA_009787445.1 Chitinivibrionia bacterium
GAAATATTTTTTGTGAAAATGGGAATTTCCCTTGTTTTTTATTGCGGCGAAATGGTATTTTATTGATATGATATTTGCGATGTTGCAGGTATTTGAAAGTGCCGAAAGGTACAAGAATGGAATTGTTTTTATGGACAAAAAAGAAAAAGCGGTTAAAGTCGGTGATTTTTTGCTTGATACGGCAAAAATAGTGTTTGCAGGTTTAGTTATTAGTAAATTACCGACGGGGTTGTCAGAATACGAATTTTTATTCGGCTGTATTTTGTTTATTTTGTTATGTATTTTAGGGTTTGTTTTAGTTTTTGTCAAAAGGGGGTAAAAATGGGACTTGTAGCGACTATGTGGGTGCTTTGCACCCCATTGCTAATTGGCGGCGTAATCTTTATTTATTTTGCGTATAAAGATAAACCTAATATTTGCGCGGCTTAAAAATGTTTGCGGTTACTTTTAAGGATTTTCAAACGTTTTTATGGCTTGACCGCACAACGCCGAAAATGAGTAAAGAGGCGCTCAAGTATATATTTGAGCGACTTAAAAACAACAGACAATTTTACGCGCTTACGGATATTATAGAAAATTGGAATTTTAAGGAAGTTTCAAAAGAAGATATTCAAGGCGATTTTGGGGAGTATATAGAACATTTGCAAAAAAACGGTTGGGTAAAAGCAACAACACGCGGCGCAGTTTATCAGACGGCGGTAATTCCTGAAAGCGATTTTTCTACAAGTCAAACGCGCCGCGCCGAAAAGCGCAAAGAATTACAAGAGCAATACGCGCAAAAAACAGAAAACAGCAACAATAATTAAATATATAAAATATTCTTTGCGTATTACTCGAAAGAACGTATTTTATATATATGAAAAGTAAAAAACTTAAATTTATAAAAAGTGAGGTGTTTTATGGCGAAAGTCGGGAGAAAATGGGAAAAAGAACTTTATCGTATTTCAAAATTGCGAAATACCGACCGTTTGTGGTTTGAACACAAGGCGGAAATCGGCGAAATTCCCGAAGCGGACAGGTTTTATTTTAACATTTTGAACGGAAATAAGGTTTTGCGGATTAAAAACGAATTGCGGGCGGGCAAAGAGGATTTGGCGCGTAAAAAAATGAAATGCAAAATTAAAGGACTTGAACAATTACTTTACGCGGGGGTAAATGTTTATGATATTTCGGTCGAGCGCGACGGAAAAGTATATACTTTTGACGAAATTTGTATGGTAAAAAATAGGGGGCTTACGTTTGTCGCTTGATTTTGTTTTTTTTTAATTGTTTTTTTAAGGCGGGGTTTTCCCCGCCTTTTTTTTATTTATTTTAGTTTTTTTTAATGTTTTTTTTATTTGCCCTTGTTTTTTATTTGTGCGAAAAGTTATTTTAATTGGAGAAAAATCACAAATTAAGGGGTGTTGATAAAATACTATTTGCCAAAACGAAAAAACAAAGCGGATATTTCTATCCGCCTTATTTTTACGTCATCTTCGCTTTTTTTGAACAAAACGCGACAAACTATTTCTTAATTCCAATCTTTCGCGAATACAAAACTGTATAGTTTTCGGTTTTGTCCGTTACCGAAATCAACGCCTGATAAGTTCCTGCGCCGACGGTTCTGCCGTGCTTATTTTTACCGTTCCAAGTCCAAATAAGAACGCCGTCTTTTCCCTGCGAAAATTCTTTGTCTTCGACTATCGTATTTCCAAGCGCGTCGAGTATCGTAATATTTCCCGACAATTCCTGCGTTAAAGTTCGCTGTCCTTTCGCCTTAACGATTACCGCCAAATTCGACGCTTCGGCAAAATGTCCGTATTCTTCTATAACGGGATTTCTGTCTTTTTTGCCGTCGGTCGTCGCAAAATTTCCATTGGGCGCGTAAGGATTCGGATATATTATGACGTCGAAATCGCTTTGGTATTTTCCGACTCCAAGCGGCGCCCAAACGGTATTTACCGCTTGCAAATTTCTCTGCGCGTCTCTTATGTCTTTATCGCCTTCTATCCTTATGGAATCGCGTTCTTCGGGAAGAGCATTGATATTTGCGCGCACAAGAAACCGCGCGTAGTCGTCTTGCACCCGCGTGTTTTCAAAGTCAAAATAATATTCGCTGCCGTTTGCCGTTCTTAACGCTTTTATCGCCTCTTTCGCGACATTGCAGGAAATTATCTCGGAAAAATAAACGTCCAAAGTGTCGATTATTTCGTCGCCGTCGTTTTTAACCACCATCGGCGAATAACGTCCCTGCGTAATTATCGGCGCAATGGAATCCTCTATTGAAAAACTTTCCTGCGCCAAATTTATAAACTTGTCTTCGCGTTCTATTTTCATATTTTTGGCGATAATTTTGTCGTAATCTTCGACGGACGTTTTTACTTCGGCGTTTATGTTTTGCGAAACCGAAATTTCGAGCAAATTTGAACTTATAACGGTTACGTCGTTTTCCGTTATTTTGTTAAACATCCTTTCGTTTGGCAAAATAAAACCGTTTGCGACCAAATTTTTCACGCCGGATTTGAACTGTTCGTCGAAATCTCCGTATCGGCTGAAATCAAAATCGAATCTTACTTTTATAAGGTCGATTTTTCCGTCCGCAGGATTAGAAATATCAAAATAAGCCGCGCTTTTTACCTTAAAATCAATTTGTTTCGGTTCCGCCGGCGGTATTATCGGTTCCGGCGGAAGCGGCGGTTCAGCGTCTTTGGGGTCGTCGCAAATTATCGTTATTGTCTGCGGAACGGGCAGAATTTTATTGTCGCCTTCGTATTTTGCCTTGCCGAAAGTTAAGTCGAGTTTCAAGTCGTCTCTGTAATAGCCGAGGTCGATAATTCTTAAACGAATCGTGTCTTTGTCTTTGTTTGGCGTAAAACGCAATTCGCCGCTTAAAAAATTGCCGTTAAGCGTCGCGTTTTCAACAAGAACGCTCGCGTTTCTATTGTTGGAATTATTAAACGGCTCTACTTCGCCTTTTTTATACGGAATGTTGTAAGGCAAAGTAATGCTTCCTTCTTTAATCGGGTCAGAAAGCGACACGACAATCATAGTATCGTAATCTTTGTTTTTGTCCGCGCCGTATCGATATATCTCGGCGGCGTTTGCGGGAGAAGGTCGACCTTGAGAATCGACGGAGTTGTAATATTTCGGTTCGCCGCCGTTATTTGTCCAGCCGCTCGTTCCGTAAGCCCAATGTTTATCGTCGCGAAAAGTTAAAGGCGAAAATTCTACGGCGTATGTAGGAACGGGCGCAAATTTGATATTGTTCGCAAGGTCAATGCCGGCGAAAGCGTTAAGTTCGTCCGCTATTACCTGTCCTTTTATTTTAGCGACGGGATTTAAACTTATTATTCCAAGCGCTATTATGGAAGCGGTAATATCTACGGGATTACCGCCTCTATTGAGCATAAAACAGCCGCCGACTACAAACAATACCTGCCCTCTTTTATCGTCGTCGCACGAAAAAGGGATGATTTTTCCGTTTTCGTCGACGGTATTTATTGTCGCCCAAGAACCGTCTCCGTTTCTCACGTCGCGCTTGACGTAAATTATTGTTCTGGCGGTTTTCCCGTTTTTAACCATTACGTTTAAAGTGCCGTTTTTTATGGTAACGCTGTCAAAATAATGAACGCCCGGCGATAATGTTACGGTTTCTCCCGAAACGAGCAAAGGTTTAAGATTATCAGGCCATTTAAATGATTCCGGTCTGAGGTCGGGAAATTTCGGTCTTACTGGATATACTTTTTCTCCGCTTGGAACCTGCGTTACTTTCCCGCCGTTATTGGTAACGCGATTTGATGGATTGCCGTATGTAAGAGTCGCGTTTGCCGAAACTTTAACGTTCCCGCCGTTGCCTACTGTTTGAATAAAAGAAGAACCTGTATTGCCGCAGGCGTCTTTATATCCGATTTCATAAGTTCCCCACTCTACTGAACCGGCGGTTCCCGATAAACCCGCCGGCGGAAATTTTAAAGTACCCTCTGAAATGGACGGTATGCCGTCGTCAAGATAAAACGAGTGTTTCATTAAAAGAGGGTCTAAAAACGGGTCTGCATGGTCGCCTACGGGCAAAAATTCTCTGCCGGCTCTTTCTAAATGTTTATGTCCTTCTCCATCCGCATAAGGAGGATACGCGCCGTGATATTTCAAATCCATATGCGCCCAAACCGTTTCTACCGTCGCGAAAAATATCGCAAAAAACGTAAAAACGCCAACTAAATAATATTTATTCATATTACCTTCCTTTTTAACTTGTTAATGTTAATGTTAAAGTTTTATTTCACTTTTTTATTCCAATCTTTCGCGTACGTAAGAATGGAGCGTTTTCTCCTGTTTCGTCAATTACCGAAATTATCGCCAAATAAGTTCCCGCGCCGACGGTTCTGCCGCGCACATTTTTTCCGTTCCACGTCCAAATAAGAACGCCGTCTTTTCCTTGCGAAAATTCTTTGTTTTCGACTATCGTATTTCCAAGCGCGTCAATTATCGTAATTTTTGCGGTTAATTCTTTTTTCATTGAACCGCGCTGTCCAATCGGTTTAACGACGACCGCAAGATTTTTCGCTTCATACGAATTTCCCCATTTTTCAATTACGGGATTTTTATCAGTTCTTCCGTCCGCCGTTTCAAATTCGCCGTTTGGAGAATACGGATTCGGATATATCGAAACGTCGTAATTTCCTTCGCCTTCCACAACCGACAGCGGCGCCCAAACGGTGTTTAATTTTTGCCGAATAAATTCTTTGTCGGTAATTGCGGAATTTAATTGAATTCTAACGCTATCTCCCAAATCAGGAAGATTGTTCCCGTCGTATTCAACTTCAATTTTTACAATGCTGTCGTTTTGCGCAAAAGTATCGTCAAACTTAAAACTATATTGCGAATTTTTTGTTTTGCTAAACGCGCCAATAGAGTTTTTTGCGACGCTTCCCGAAAGTTTTTCGCTAAAAACGAGAGTAAGCGTGTCTATAATTTTGTCGTTTTCGTTTTCAATTTTCATAAACCTGTAACGTCCGCTGGTAATTATCGGCGCGACGGAATCTTTTATTTCAAATTGTCCGACCGCGCGAATTTGCAACGTGTCGTTAAATTTATGGATAAGATTACTTTGAACCGTAAATTTATCGCTGTTGTCGACAGACGTTTTTACGTCGACTTTATCCGTTTCCTGCGAAACCGAAATTTTGAGCGAAGTATTATCGATAACGTCTACGCTTTTTACCGAAAATTTTCTCGCCGACGGCAATGTAAAGTTGTTTTTGACTATATCTTCAATATGCGGAACAAATTCGCTAAACTTAAACTCTGAATATTCGCTAAAATCAAATTCAAACTCCATTTTTATGCGGTCTATATAGCCGTCCGCAGGATTTGAGTCGTCAAAATACCAAGCGTTTTTCACCTTAAAATCTATGGTGTTAAGCGGCGGCGGAGGCGGGGGAGTTCTAAATTCTATCGCTCTTTTTACGACAACCGAATTTCCCGCTACGTCTTCAGCCATTATCCAAACGAATTTTCCGCTTTCGTCGCCTCTGTCGGCAAATGCGTCCGCCATTTCTTTGGGAATTTCAAATTCAAAACTATTTTGCTTTGCGGGCGCAGTTTCAACCATATTTGCCGTGTTCCAAATCGCCCAATCGTAATCGATAGACCATCTGACTTTTCCGCAAAGATTATCGTCGTTCATATTGACTATCACCGAACAAAATTCTTCGTCGGGCGCGACTGTTACGTTTGCGTATGGATATGTTTCGTCTCCCGCTCCCGCGTCTTTGCCGCAGGGATTTTTATTTTTGTCGTAGTCGTTCGGAATAATCGTTCCCATATTTCCCGCAAAATTCAAACGGCGGACAAAGGGTAAATCTTCCTTAACCGTTCTCAATACCGAAAGAAAATCGTAACGATAACTTATCGCGTTTTTGCCTCTTGTCGTCGGCGATAATCCTTTGCAAACGTTAAAAGCGTCGTCCAATGTATTCCAAATTTTTTGGCGTATTGCGCTTACGTCCTTACCTGCCGCAGGGTCGTAATAATGCAACAATAAACCGCCGTTGCCCTGCTTTGCGACGGTTCCGTTATCTCCGAAAAATATTTGCCGAAGTTGTTCCAAAGTTATTTCAAAATCAATGAGTTCGGAATTGTTTCCGCCGTTTAATTCAAAATCCTTTGAAGCGTTTATCAGTTGTTGCGCTACCGCACGTATTTGACTTGTATAGCCGCCGAACCCGCCTTCAAATATTTGGCTGGCGTTAGGATTGTTGACCAAAGCGTCTATATTTGCGTTGCTGAAAGCGTTTCTTATTGTTTCCGAAGTTCCAAACTCGCCTGTATTATAAATCAAATTCATAGCGGCAAGCGCCATATAAGGGTCTATTGCATTGGAAAGCGCAAATTTCCAGCAAACGTCGTTTGAATAAGAAAGCGCGTCGTACATAACGTATTGAAATATTGCGGAACAAAACGACGAATTAAACATAAGCGCGCTCGATTTCGGCGAATAACTCTGGTCGCCGCGCATATAATATTTCATAATTTCCTCTCCGTTAGGTATGCCGTTGACAACGACCGCGTTTGTAAGAATTGTTTCATATTTTGGGAAAAACTGCGGATATGCGAGAAATTTGTCTAATCCCGCGTCGCGCTCTATTTGCCACCAGCCATATACGCCGGGTTGAGCCAAATTGGATTCGGGAGTAGTTACCGACATACCGATACCCGATTCTTTTGCGCCTACTGAAAACATCCATTGATTGTCCACTCTAAAATATTCCTGTATCATTCCCATAGACAGCCAATAAAGCGGTTCTTCGTTGCCTCTTGCTACTTTTCCTTCGCTCCAAACTCCCGTCACATTTCCTTTGGGAATCGCAAAATGCAGTTGCGTTTCTCCAAGATAAGTATCCATATATCCGCCTGAATACAGACCTCCGTTTACTCCAAGCGAATCGTAATAACGCTGCATTCCGCCTTTGCCGTCAGGTTTTTGCAAACGATAATTCTCGTTGTAAAAATCGCTTTCATCGCTTTTTTTGACAAGTTCGCGCAATTCGTCAAGCGTGTTTGGTTTTTCTTCGTCGGGGTCTTGCGGTATTCCGGGCGCGCCTGTGCGAAGCAATACTTCAAGCGACGATTCGTCTATTTTATACGGCTCTGTCGGTTGTCCCCAAGTAGCCGGCTGAAAATTGGCTACGTCTTGTCTTC
This sequence comes from Chitinivibrionia bacterium, assembly GCA_009787445.1. GTDB lineage: Bacteria > Fibrobacterota > Chitinivibrionia > Chitinivibrionales > Chitinivibrionaceae > WRFX01. The sequence goes on from WRFX01000108.1 coordinate 7,180, forward strand.
TTCCGGGCGCAAGCAGTTTGGCGTGTTGAGGTTGAGTAGATACCTGATAAACGTCGTATTCGTTACTGCCTGTTTTTCTAATTTTGGCGCTTCCGTATTGAAGTTGTAAATTTTGTCCGTTGTTTTTGAAACGGACGCCGCCCATAATCCACGCCGAATTTGTTTTGTTTTCAAGTTCGACTTTGTAACCGTCAGAGTCGGCGTATGCTTTAACGTCAGCAAAACACATAGCGCCCCCCCCCCCGCATAACAAAACGGAAATGGCTAATATATAGAAATACTCTTTCATTTTTTTTACCTCCTAAAAGTAATTTGTTAGATTTTAATAAAGTTTTAGATTTTAAAAAACAATAAATAAATTAAGCGCAATAGTGCAATTTGCGCAACTTATTTTTAAGTTTTATAAGATTTTTATGATTATATATAACTAATATAATAAAAAAATATGGTTTTCGCTTAAAAATTTTCAAATTCGCGAATTTTTTTTGCAATTTCTTCTTTCAAAACAACTTTTTCTTCGCCTGTTTTCATTATTTTTAATTTATAATTTCCTTCGCTTTCTTCTTGCGAACCCGCAAAAATCACGATTTTGGCTCCCGCTTCGTTTGCCTGTTTCATTTGTTTTCCAAAATTTCCAAGTTTCAGCGGATATTGAACGCTAAAATTATTTTCTCTAAATTTTTTTACGATTTTCAGCAAATTCGCGTAATCTTTATCGAAAGAAACTATAAATAAATCGCAATTTTGTTTTATTTCGGGAAGTTTATTCAGTTCTTTAAGTAAATCGCACAAAACTACGTCGCCGACCGCAAAACCTACTGCGGGAGTGGGTTGTCCGCCGTAAAGTTCTACCAATTTATCGTATCTTCCGCCGCCGGCGATTGCGCGCATAGTTCGTTTTTTGTCAAAAATTTCAAAGACCACTCCCGTATAATACGCCAAACCGCGCACGACCGACACGTCAAATTTTACGAAATCCTGAAATCCGAGTACTTGCAAATATTCAAATAATTTTTTTATTTCCAAAATCGGCTCTATTTCGCTGTTTATTTCCAAAATTTCATCGAGAGTTTTTGCCGAAAGTATTTTTTTTACGCTTTGCGCGACGTTTTTATCCGTAAAAAATTCGTCTAACATTAAATTAAAATTTTCGGGAGTTACTTTGTTCATTTTGTCCAAGATAGCGTATAATTTTAATAATTCGCCTTGCTTTACGCCGACAAATAAAAATAATTGTTCCAAAAGCGTTCTGCTCGAAATATGAACCTGAAAATCTTTACTCGAAAGTCCCAAATTGCAAAGCATATCTATTGCGGCGGCAATAAGTTCAGCGTCCGCGCAAACGTCGTCTATTCCCAAAATGTCCATATTCAACTGAAAAAATTCGCGCAAACGTCCTTTTTGCATTTTTTCGTAGCGAAAAAGTTTCGGAATCGAATACCATTTTATCGGTTTTTTCAACTCGCGACATCTTGCGGCGACCATTCTCGCAAGCGACGGAGTCATTTCGGGACGAAGCGCTAATTTTCGCCCGCCTTTGTCTTCAAAAGTATATAATTGTCCTTCAATTTCGTCGCCGCTTTTTTGCGTATAAACTTCCAAATGCTCAAAAACCGGCGCGTCGTATGGCTCAAATCCGTATTTTTCGCAACTTTTTCTCCACGAATCAAAAATATAATCTCTAATTATCGCGTCTTCGGGATAAAAATCCCGCGTTCCTTTTGGCGCTTGCCATTCCATATTTACTCTTTTCGTTATAAATTTTGTCGTTTTTTTGTAAAAAATAATTTTTGCGCAAAATTCGTATTGCGTTTTGCTTTGTCAATATCGTATTTTCGTTATATTAAATGAAACGGATAAGGAAATTATGGCGAAAAACGAAACAAAAAACATATACGACGAAAGCAAAATTCAAACGCTTGATTCGCTTGAACACATAAGATTGCGTTCGGGAATGTATATCGGACGTTTGGGAGACGGCAAGCAATACGACGACGGAATTTACGTTTTGCTAAAAGAGGTTATCGACAATTCCATAGACGAATTTATAATGAAAAACGGCGACAAAATCGAAGTGGAACTCAAAGACAATTTGGTTTCGGTTCGCGATTACGGGCGCGGAATTCCGCTTGGAAAACTTGTCGATTGCGTTTCAAAAATAAACACGGGCGCAAAATACAATACGGACGTTTTTCAATTTTCGGTCGGATTAAACGGCGTCGG
>WRFX01000109.1 GCA_009787445.1 Chitinivibrionia bacterium
AAAAAAGTATTTGGAGAACATAAGGATTTATGTATCAGTTTGCTTAATTCTCTGCTGAAATTTGAAGGAAACGCGCAAATAGATTGGATAGAATACGATACGGCGGAGTTAATTCCTCAAATTCCCGCGCTTAAAGATACGATAGTCGACGTTCGCTGCAAAGACAAAAACGGACGTCATTTTATCGTGGAAATGCAGATGAATTGGACGGGAGATTTTGAACAAAGAGTACTGCTTAACGCAAGCAAAGTATACGTTAGGCAAATTAAAAAAGGCGAAGATATTATACTTGCGCAACCTGTGTATTCGCTGAATTTGGTGAATGATATATTTGACAAAGACCCGAAAAGAAAGGACGAATATTATCATCATTATAAAATAGTTAATATATTAAACACCGAAAAGCAGATAAAGGGCTTGGAATTTATATTTTTGGAATTGCCGAAATACAAGCCGAAAGATTGCGCCGCGCAAGATTATTTTAATTTGTGGCTTCGATTCTTGACGGAGATAAACGAAAGCACAAAAAGCGTTCCCGACGTTTTGTTGCAGAAAAAAGAGTTGAGCGACGCGCTAAAATGCGTGGAAGAGTCGTCGCTTACGTCGGATGAATTGGAACTTTACGACAGAGTTTTAGACGCGATTTTGGTAAAAAAAATACTGATAGACGGCGTTCGCAGAGAAGCCAAAGAGGAAGCAAAAGAAAGCAAGGAAAAAGGTATTGAAGAAGGACTTGCGAAAGGAAAAGCCGAAGGAAAAGCCGAAGTCGCCAAAAACTTAAAAAATCTTGGGGTTTCGCTTGCGCAAATTTCACAGGCGACTGGGTTAACGACAGAAGAAATAAAAAAATTATAAAAAAATCAAGCGGCATTCTCTTTTTTTTACTATATTTTAATGGGGTAATAATAAACCATTAAATTTTGGAGGTTGTTTATGTGTAAAACTTTATCTTCTTTCAAAACTTTCCGCCGGGGGGGGGCGTTTGCAATAGTTTTTGCGGCGGCTTCTTTGTCTTTTGCGCAAACCGTACACACAAATTACGCATTTCCGTCGCCGATGCCGCCTACGGGCGATTTGAACGGCGTTAAACAAATCGTATCGTTTATTTGGGACGATAACGCATATTCGGGCAAAAAAGGAACAAATTACGAAGGTCCAAGCACAAAAGCGGGTACTTTCACTACGCAAAATTACGTCGGCGGTTATCGCGAAGAAGGCGGATGGGCTACCACAGGCAATAACGAACTGAACATACAAGAAGGCGATTTCGGTATGAGTTGGGCGATAAACGGGCTTTCCGGGCGCAATATTATACCTTATCCCGATTGGAATCCAAACAGCGACGTTCTTAAATCGCGTCCCGTCGGAGCGCAGACGTATAGTCCTAATTTAGCCGGCGGATATTCCGACACGGTCGTTTATAACGAAGTAATTTACGCTTGCGTCGATTGGGTAGGAACAGGAGAAAACGATATTCCTCCCGACCAAACTATTCCCGACCGAATGAAGCCGTTGTGGTCGGTGGTAAGACCCGTCGGTTCAAGAACTTTCAAACAAAATCCCGACGGAAGCCCAATTACGATGACTTTTAACGTGATTACGGGACTTATCGTTACGGCGTATCCGATTGACTGGCAATCGCGAGAATCCAAATTCGGATATTACGTGCCTAACGACGAATTTTACAAAGTCGGAGAATCCCATAATAATCGGCACTCAAAAATTTCGGTAACTTGGGGAAGAGAATACGCAATTTTTAACGACAAAGCGGCGGACGATACCAGAGACGTCAGCAAGCAGTTTTATTTCGGCTACATTGAAGAATCGTTTCGCGAAACAATAAAACTCGGACACGAAGTAGGAAATCACACCATTGACCATATGGAAACGAACTCTCCGCTTCCAAACAAAGCGGGACAACCGATACCGTCGCTTGCGGGAGCGGGCGGAACGGCTTATCGCGACGGATTTGACCTTTGGGGCGGCGAAGGTTACGACGATTCTAAAATAGACGAAGTAACTTTGCCCAGCGGCGCAAAACTTACCGTAGACGAAGGGGTAGAATACACTCAAAGAGACGGAAATATTTGGCAGTATATGGGCTGGAAAGCGAACTCCGGCAAAGTGCTTTCGACAAGAGCGTGGGAAGGACTTATTAAACTCGCCGAAGAAGAATTGACTTACGCCTACAATATTTCCAATAAAACGGGAGAAGTCGTTGCGTTTCGCGCGCCGCGTTTGGAAGTAAATTCAAGTTTGTTTTGGGGACTTAAAAATCAGGGATATTTATACGACTGCGGCAACGAAGAAGGTTACGAATACAATATGAACGGAACGAATTATTTGTGGCCCTACACTATGGACAACGGCTCGCCGAACGTCGCTTGGCAGCGGATGTCGGGCGAAGACAAGAGCAATTTCGATTCGCTTCCGCAGGGTTTGTGGCAGTATCCCGTTTCGGTTTTGATTATTCCGCAAGGATATCGCGAGGAAATATTTAAGAGACACGCGACGATTATGAGAGCCGAAGGAGAATCGCCTACTGCGGAGGATTCTTTGCATTTCGTAAAAATCGGAAAAGTTACTGGTTTCGACTTTAATTTGTTTATTCTTTACGGAGCGAGCAAAGAAGCGGGGATTGCGACTATGCGCTATGCTCTCGACAAGCGTATGGCGGGCGGAAAAGCGCCTATGCAAATAGGTTGCCACACGGACTATTTTACGCCGATTTACGATTACGCCACGCTTTTAAACGAGGCGAATAAAGATGCTTACGGTTTGGTCGTGTCTAACAAATGGAACGATTGGAAAGACAGAATTGCGGTTTTTGAAGACATTCGCGATTACGGTCTTCAAAAGGGCGCATACTTTTTAGACGGAAGAAAAGCGATAGAATACGTGAAAACGCTTGTGGCGGCGGCAAGAAAAGGCGCGACGGAAAAAACGCTGACAAGTATCGGTTCTTGGGAATTTTTTACGCATAACAGTAAGTCGTCGGTAGAAAACGGCAACATTGCAAGCGGCGCGACAATAAATACTCAAAGCGCGGAGTGGGAAACTGCCGGCTACGGCGTTTATGGAGACGCGGGCGAATTTGAATTTGACCATATTTCGCTTTCGTATTTGACAAGCGCGCCGCTTACGATTCGTTTGCTTGTAGACGGCAACGCGGTCGACGAAGAATATCCGTATGAAGTAACTTTGAACAATCTTAACGGCTGGGACGAAAGCGTTGTAGAAAAGATCAGATACAGAGAAAGCGGCGATATTCCTTTAAGCGCGTTTCAAAGGAATCAGTACATCGGCGACAAATATCCCGATTTAGTCGGTTTGCAAGCGCCGGGAACGGATTTTGCAAGAACCATTACGGGAATAGAAGTCGCGGTTCAGGTTCCGAGCGGCAAAGCGCAAAAAACTTATCTTTCCGTAAAAGATTTCACGCTTTTCAGCGGAGAGCAAACGCAAGGAATTAAAACGGGAATCGCGCAAAAAACGCAAAAAGCAAACGTTATAAAAACCGCAGTTTTGGGAATGACTTCAAACGCGCTTAAACTTAATCTTTCAAATACGGGCGTATATAACGTAGATATTATTACGGCTAACGGTCGCGTGGTAAAATCGTTTAAGAGCGTAAATTTGAACGCGGGATTAAATACTCTTTCTCTTAATGGTTTGGCAAAGGGAATGTATATGGTTCGCATTCACAACAAGAATTTCAATACTTCGCTGAAATCGCTTGTGTTGTAATTTTTTTGGAATATAACAAAAAGGGAGTCGGAAAAAACGGCTCTCTTTTTTTATTTGGCAAAATTTATTTGCGTTTTACTTTTGGCAAAATTTATTTTTACGGCTCAAATTAAAAGGAAAAATATGACAAACGCAAAATTGTCGCCTATGAATATAATTCTTGAAAAACGAAAAAGACAAAAAGAATTGAGCGTTGAAATTTATAAAGAAATATTTGATTTGGGCGTAAAGGAAACCGCGCGAAAGTTTGGAATAAAACCCGAAGAAGCGTTAATTTTGGCGCATAAGATAGCGCGTAAAAAAGGAGATTTAGTTCAATTTGACGAACTTGTAGAAAAAAGGAAGATTGCGTTAATTTGCGACAAAATTGAAGAATTGCAAACGTTTTCTACCGCAAAAATATACGAAGAATGCAAAAATTTCGCCGAAACTTGGGAAATTACATTGGCAAAAATTATATTAAAACGAAAATTGAAACAGGAGTACACAGATTAAATGGGAAATGAAAAATGGGTGATATTTGATTTTGACGGAACGATTTCGGAAACGACCGAAATTTTGACGAAATTTTTTAACGAATATTTGGCGAAAAAGTTCAAATTGCGAACGATTCAAGGCGTTGACGATTTGGAAAATTTGCGAAATATGACCGCGATAGAAAAAATAGCGTATTTCAAAATTCCGTTTTACAAACTGCCTTTCGTCGTAAATTCGGCGAGAGTGCAATTTCCAAAATATATGGATAATTTCGCGGTTTATTCGGGCTTAAAATCCGTTTGCGAAAAGTTTATAGAAAACGGCTGCAAATTGGCAATAATTTCGAGTAATCGCGCGGAAAACATAAAAAAATATCTCGTAAAAAACGATTTTGACATTTTTTCGGATATTTTTTGCGACAAAGGACGTTCGCTTTTCGTAAAGCACAAAACCATAAAAAGATTTTTGGCAGAACACGACGTTTCGCCCGAAAACGCGGTTTATATCGGCGACGAAAGTCGCGATGTCGTCGCTTGCAAAAAAGCGGGAGTAAGCGTCGTTTCGGTAACTTGGGGCTGGGATTCCCGCGACGTTCTTAAACTTATAAATTCCGAAAATTTAATAGATTCTCCCAAAGATTTATACCCGAAAGTCGCGCAAATATTAAAATTGAGCGAAAATTAAAATTTAGGTAATTATATACGCCGTTTGCTTCTCAAAATTTCCTAATTCCCAGAGATTTCAACTTTCTCGACAGATTCGACTGCGCCATTCCTATTTGCGCCGCCGACGATGTAACGTTTCCGCCTTGTTTTTCAAGAAGTTCAGTAAAATAATCCCGCTCGAACGCTTCAAGCGCAGACCTGTAATCCATAGAAAAGTATTCGTTTGTTTTACTTCGCACGGAATTTTTGGCGAAATCCGCGTTCAGCGACAACTTCACGGCGTCATCGTCTACAATTCCGTTTTGCGCCGAAAGGCAGGCGCGCATAACGATATGCCGAAGTTCGCGAACGTTGCCCGGAAGCGCAAGTGATTCAAGCATATTTTTAGCATTTTGCGAAAATTCCAAATCCTCGCCGATTTCTCTATTTATCTGCTTCAAAAATTTCGCCGCAATCGGTAAAATGTCCTCTCTGCGCTGTGAAAGCGGCGGGATTTTTATGACAAACGCGGACAAACGGTAAAACAAATCCTCTCTGAATTTTTTCTCGCCGACCATTTGTTCAATATTTTTATGCGTCGCGGTGATTACCCGAACATCCGCCGAAAGTTCGTCTTCCGCGCCAAGCGGCGTAAACTTTCCCGTTTCCAAAACCCGCAAAAGTTTGGGCTGGACGCTTATGCTCAAATCCGCAATCTCATCGATAAAAAGCGTTCCGCCGTCGGCTTTTTCAAACGCGCCCGCCCGTTTGTATTCCGCTCCNGTAAACGCGCCCTTTTTGTGTCCGAAAAGTTCGCTCTCCGCCAAATCCGTCGGCAAAGTCGAAGCGTTTACTATCACAAANTTTTTGTCTTTTCTGTTTGAATCGTAATGAAGCGACTGCGCGACGAGTTCTTTTCCGCTTCCCGAATCTCCAAGAATTATTACAGGCATTTTAAGCGAAGCAAGCCGAGCCGCCTGCGTAAAGACGTCTTTCATCGCGTTTGAATGGACTATCGGAATAATCCGCCCGCTTTGCTCGTTTGTGAGACGATATTTTTCTACGGCGTTTCGCACGACGGTTCTTACGTTAATCAGACGAAGCGGTTTTTCGATAAATTCATACGCTCCCGATTTGAACGCGCTCGCGGCAAGTTCAACGGAACCGTGTCCGGTTATCATAACGACGGGCAAAACAGGGCGTATTTCCTTTATTTGCCTTAAAAGTGATATTCCGTCTTCCGCGCCGATTCGTATGTCGATTATGGCGGCGTCTATTTGAAACAGGTTTATCTTTAACGCTTCTTTGAGCGTATTCGCGGTTTCTACGTCGTAATTTTCTTCTTGAAGCAATTCTTTCAGCGTTTCGCAAATATCTTTTTCGTCGTCGACAATCAATATTTTCGCTTTATTTTCCATTGTTTTCGCCTCCGTTCAATTCTATTACTATTTGCAGTCCTTTTTGCTGCGGAATTTGCGCGTAAACTTTTCCTCCCATACTTTCCGTAAGATTTTTTACTACCGAAAGTCCTATTCCCGAACCGTTTTCTGAAAATTTGACGTAAGGCAAAAATACTATGTTCAATTTCTCTTTTTCAATTCCGATTCCATTGTCGGTAAAAGAAATTTTAACCGTATTTTCTATTTTTTCGATATTTATTTCCATTTTGTTTGCGCCCGCTTTTATTGAATTTTTATATAAATTCAATAAAATTTGATTGAAAAGATTCTTGTCCAAAAGACATTTCGCATATCCGTTTATAAGCGTAGTTATTTTTTCTTCAACGCTTTCGGCGGCTGTTTTTATTAAATCCACGACGTTTACGGTTGCGAGATTTACCGAAATTGTATCCGAAAAACTTTTGAATCCGTTTACCAATTTTTCAAGATGTTCTATTTGATTATTTATTCTTCCCGTAAATTTCAAAAGTTCTTGCGCGCTTATTTCATTTTTTTTGCTATTGCGCATTTTTTCTTCTATCGCGTCAATGCTCAAACGCATCGGAGTAAGAGGATTTTTAATTTCGTGCGCCATCGTTTTGGCAATATCGCGCCAAGTTTTTTCTATTGCCGCGACTTTTTCCTTTTCGCGCAAATCTATTAACTCCTTTTGAAGACGATAAATTCTATTTTCCAAAACTCCCAACGCGCCGCCGCTTTTTACTTCTATCTCCGCAAATTCGCCTTTTCCTATAATTTCTACGTGTTTCGCTAATTTTTTGAGCGGCGACGTAATATAAAGTATCGAAAAAAACATTAAAAGCAATATAAATCCCAAAATTGCAAACATAATGTATCGTATATTATCTTTCTGCGCTTTCATAATAAACGGGGCTATGGCTTCCCATTGCAGTTGTCGTTCCAATAAATTTTGGGCGGTTTTTTGCGAAGCGGAATCCGAATAATCGTCCGCTTCGTTTTGCAAATAACTTACCAAGTTTATGTTTATTCCTTTATGTAAAACCGTGTTAAGTTCTTTTTCATAAACGTAACTGAAAAACAAACCGAAAGCCGCAAAGAAAAACGTCGCGGCTATCAGTATTTTAAATTCTATTTCCAATTTGCTTAAAAATTTCATTGCGATTCCTTTTCCATTCTTATTTTGCCGCTAAATTTTCGTCCGCCGAAAGCGGGAGAAATATCCACGTAAACTTTCATACTCGGCACGAATGAATTTTCAATTTCGACGCTGAAATCCGCCGCGTTTGCCGAATTTTCTACAATCCAATCGACTTGTCTGAAATGTTTGAGCGCCAAAGGAATATTCGGAAAACTTTTTGAAACCGTATCGCCGCTCGACAAACTGTCGATTACAAAATAATTTTTGTTTGAAATGGGTTTTCGTAAAATCCTGTAAAATTCGTATTTTTTGCGGTCAAATCGACAGGAATATTTAACGACGACAGGTATGCCCGCATTAACGATATCGGTTAAATCGTCCGACCAATTAAATTCAAAAACCGTCGCGATTTTATAATTTTTTTCGTCGTCGAGCGTCATATTTTTTACGTTTAGCCGACTTTCGCCGACGGGCGCAAAAAGCGAACCGATATACAAAAAAAGTCCCGCAAATCCCTTAAAAAATTCCATAATTCGCTATCCCGCTTAAAGGCTTCCGAATACGAATTTTAATCTTACAGTCGGACTTATTGTAACGTAGTTGTCGGAATAGTTAAAGCCCTTTCTTGAATACGTAAAAAGTCCCGACGTTTCCACTCCCACGTGAAACCAGCGCATAAACGAGCGCGTGTATGCCGCTTGCAATTCAAGCGCGAAAAAAGCCATATTGTCGCTTGCAATATCATCGTCTTCGTAATATTTGTCGCTACTGCCCCATTTGTTGTCGTGTTCAAATGCGTTTCCGTAAAATTCTTTGCTTACGTCAAAATGCAAACCTCCCGCGCCAATAAGCGAAGTTATCGAAAATGCGTTTTGACCGTTGTTCCAAGCGCCGCCTATAATAAATCCGCCGTAACCCATATTTACGTTTGCGACATACAATGTGTCTTCAACTTTTGAACTGACTTCCGTCAAAACGCCGTATCCGCCGCCGCCGACAATCGTTCCGTTTCCGAAATTTCCATAGCCAAATCCGCCTGTTACAAGCGCGGGTTCTCTGTTGTTAAATTCATTGGAAATTCCCGAATTTGCCAACGGAGAAGGCGAACCGTCTTTCATTTTTACGGTTTCTAACTCTCGCAAATACTTTTTTACGGGTTTTACGTCCAAATACATTATTCCGACTGCGGGTCCGCCGCCGATTCCCAAAATATTGTTTCTGCTCCATTCGCGGCTTTCGTCGACAACTTTTCTAAATGCCGAGATAGATTCGACAAAAACCGTGTCGTTTCCTTCGCCTGTAACTTTCACGACTTCCGTCCTGAATTGCGGCGTTTCTTTTTTTACGACGCTTTCTTCTTCGACCTCCGCGATATTAGTTTCGCCGTTTTTTTGACTTTGTTCGAGCAGCGCGTTTAGACGTTCAATTTCCGCTTTAAGCGAATCCGTGTTTTCGGCAAATGCGACCGCCGCCGACAGCATTGCGATAAAAAATACCTTTTTCATAAAAACTTCCTTTTGTTAAAAGTTAAAAAAATTCTACTCGCTATCGGCAAATAGCGTGCCAAACAAGAAAATCCGCTTAAATACGTAAAAATATAAATTTTATGAATATAAAATATATCATAATGATATATCAAAAGCGAATTAAATATATTTTTTTATTGTTTTCAATTTTTTTTCGTTTTTTATTAAATGCAAATATTATTTTATTATCACACAAACAAAAATCTCTTATTATAATGATAAACGCGCTTGCGGCAGTTTTAGCAAGCGTTTCGTCAAAACGTTTAAAAGCGTTTCATTTGGTTATTGCCAAATACGATGCGTTTATTAACGTTGAAAACTGGCGAAATTTACAAAAAAAGCAAAAAAAACAAAAAAGTACTTGACAAGCGCGTGATAAAAAAAATATATTAGCGCTTGAAACTTTGATAAAATAGAAATTTTATCGAATTAG
>WRFX01000110.1 GCA_009787445.1 Chitinivibrionia bacterium
CCCCCCGCAACTCTTGCGGTTTTAAATTTTGGAAACTTAAACTTAAAATATTTTTCTCGCTTTCTTTTTTATTTTCTTTTGAGAATAAAGCACGATTTCTTATCGCGTTTTTTCTATATGGTATTCCAAAAATTAAATTCTAACACCAAAGGAGTGTTTTATGAAAAAACTTAATTTTTTCAAATTGGCTACTGCAAGTTTTATCGCAGTATTATTTATGGCATTTTTATTGTTTGTCGCGGGATGCGGCGAAAAAGACGACGATTTACTCGACAATCCAGACAATCCAAACAACCCCAACAATCCTAACAACCCAAGTAACGGCGAAAATATTGTTATTCCGACAAATCCGCCCGCAGTTTCCGGCGGACAACTGACAAAAGGACTTAACTCTAATTTTTCTAACATAGCGGTAGGTTCTGATGATTTTGTTTTAGAAGATTTTATTAAAGTGTTTGCCACGGCTATGGATAGTTATAATTGGTGGAATCTTAACAATAACGCTTCGGCAAAAAGAGCGGATTCGCGTCCAGAAGAATACGAAATGTGGCGCGAACAAAGCGACGGCTGGACTCGCACAAAAATCGGCAATGTTTATGGTAGAGTTGAATGTTGGGAAAAATACGATTATTACGAAAAATGGACTCCCAACGGCGAAGAAACCGAACGCGGCTACGAAATTGGAACGTATAAATTTTTTGACTTTTCAAATTTTGACAACACAGATTACGAACGTGAAGATTATGATAGTTTGTTTTTGGGCGGCGCTTTCGGTTATCTTGAAACGGAAGACGAATCAATACAAAATACTAATTTTGGCGGCTATATTCAAAAATATAACGGAAGCATAGATTTTGCAGGTCACTTTCGCGGAAAAGTAGTTTTTGACAACGTAACGCTAAAAGTGAGTTACGAAAAAATTTACGATGAAGACGGTTGGTATTATTACGATAACGATAGAGAATTTAGTATTACGAGCGGAAGTTTTTATGTTCAAAACACCAGCGACTCAAGCAAATATAATTTGCCAGCGAAATTGCTCGACGACTATTTTACTTATGCGGGTTATGACTACTCCGAATATCCAGCGGGAGATATAACCATAAATAAAATGCCCGCAATTCCAAGCGTTCCAAACGGAACTTTAACAAGTCATTCGGGAAATAATACTCCCGTAAATAGCGGCAACATAAACGACTTTTTTAGAGCGGTAACTACGGAATTTAACATAACGCCAAGATATCGCGCCGTAAACGAAGAAAAAGAAAGTTATGAAGAACTTACTCACGGGAAAAAAAGCGGCTATTCCAAAACTTCCGCCGTTGGAACTTATCAAAGAAACAACGTAGGTGGGTACGAACAAATGACGCAAACGTCGGAACATAACGATTATTCAAATTATGGCTTTTTGTATTTTGGCGGCGGTTTAGCGCAAGCGGGGTTTGGAAATGATATTTCAGTTTCGTGCGGAAGTAACGACAATTCCGAAATAATAGTGAACGGAAGAATAAAATTTAACGGAGATTTTAGCGGCGAAATTGTTTTGGACAATTTTAAGTATAAATACAGATACGTCTACGATTGCGACGACTACGAAAACAGAATCGAAGAATGGACGCGTTTAAGCGGAAGCGTAAAAATTTCAACGCTCGACATTACCGACAAATATTTGGATTATATTGTTAGGAGAAATCCCGTGCCGCTTCCACAATTACAAACGCCAAATCTTGGCGCAAACGGCACAGGCAACGACGGCGATGAAATGACAATAAACGGAATAGAATGCGTTTTGGTAAAAGCGGGAACGTTTATGATGGGAAGCGAATCCGAATATTATTGGTATAGCGATATTCATCAGGTAACGCTTACCAAAGATTTTTGGATTAGCAAATACGAAATAACGCAGAAACAATATCGTACTTTGGCGGGAAATAATCCGTCGCGTTTTAGCGGCGACAATAATCCTGTTGAAAACGTAAATTGGTATGAAGCAGACGCTTTTGCCAAAGCGGTAGGCGGTCGTTTGCCGACAGAAGCGCAATGGGAATTTGCGGCTCGCGGCGGAAACAGAAGTAACGGTTACGAATACAGCGGAAGCGACAATTTGGACGAAGTAGGTTGGTACGGATATTATAGTGGCGGCAATAGCAGTTACGGAACAAAACCAGTCGGGCAAAAAGCGCCTAACGAACTTGGCATATACGATATGAGCGGAAACGTAGGGGAGTGGTGCAGTGATTGGTACAGCAGTTACGACACGGACGATGTAGTAGACCCTACAGGTCCTAATAGCGGCAATGGTAAAATAATGCGCGGCGGCGATTGGGACTACGGCGAGCAGTACTGCCGGGTGGCGTACCGCTACTACAGCTACCCGTCTGGCAGCGGCAACTACTTGGGCTTCCGCGTAGCGTTCCCCCGCAATTAAATACCTTTCCCGTTCCCCCCACTTTAGTTGGGGGGTTCGGTTTTCTTTTGAGTTGTAAAAAAATAAAAGAAAGAACGGCTTTTGCGTAAATTGGCATTTTTATGCGAGCGTTAGCCGCAAAAATGCCAAAACGCAAAACCGCCCCCGCCTGAAAAGCGCGGTGTATTGGTGTATTTCTCGTCGGCTTTAGCCGACGAGAAAATTTTTTTTGTGAAAATCGAGGGTTTTCGTTTTTTTATTTTTTATTGTTTTTGGCAATGCGGCAAATATTATTTTTTGTATAAAAAAATTGTAGGGGCAGATATTATCTGCCCGCTTTTTAAGAAAAAATTTGAAATTTCGGAGGTTGAATTATGGAAGAAAAGAAACTTTGGACATTTGAAGAATTTATGGCGGCGATGCGAGAAAACGGCGAAAAAATTACGGAAATTGAGAAGATGCAGAAAGAGAACGCGCAAGAACTTGCGGAAATGAGAGAACAGCAGAAAGAAAGCGCGAAAAAACTTGATAAATTAGGAGAGTACGTATACGCCGTAAATACGTCGGTAGAAGGAATGAAAAAAAGTAGCGGAGAGGTTGCGGAGGAATATTTTTTCAATTCGTTAAACGAGACCAAAACTTTGGGCGGAGTTCATTTTGATTTTGTAGAAAAAAATTGGAAAAGTTCAATATCGCTTGAAAACGGCAAAACGCTCGACGGCGAATACGATATAGTACTTATAAACAAAGATTCTATGGGAATAGTAGAAGTAAAATTTAAGGTTAGCAGAAAAGACGTAGAAAATTTGGCAAAAAAACAAGTAGAAAGTTTTAAGCGTATTTTTCCGAATTATGCGAAATATAAATTTTATTTAGGAATCGGCTCTATGAGTTTTAACAAACAAGCCGAAGACGAAGCGAAAAAACTCGGCGTCGCAATATTTAAGTTAAACGGCGACGCAGTAGAAATTTATGATAAAAATTTGAAAGTTTATTAAATATTTTACGTTATTTTCCTTCGCCAAATAGTATTTTTTCACGCGATAGGGTAAAAATCAAATTAAGATTGGTGTTGAAATTATGACAAAATTTTCGCTGATTGAAAAATATTTCAAAGGACAAAAAGAACTCGGATTTCCAAATTATTTAATTTTGGATAAGAGTTTTAATTTGTCAAAAATAAATGCGAAAAGCAAACAAACGCCTACAATAAAAAATGAGAAAAAAGTTGAAATTTTACAGCCGATTTTTGAAAAAGTTGCACAACAATCGGCGATAAAAATAGAACGTAATTTTCAAATAGAACAACCGATTACGGAAGAAAAAAATATCGATAAAAGAGAAAAACTTATAGAACTTTACGAACGTTGTAAAAATTGTAGCGCGTGTTCGCTTTCAAAAACGCGCAAAAAATTTGTTTTCGGAGCGGGAACTGTTTTCACCGACGTTTTGGCGATAGGCGAAGCGCCGGGCGAGCAGGAAGATAATGAAGGATTGCCTTTTGTCGGCGCGGCGGGGCAACTTCTTACGAAAATGCTTGCGGCGATAAATTTGCAGCGAAACGAAATTTTTATCGCCAACATATTGAAATGTCGCCCGCCGCAAAACAGAAAACCGAACAGTCAAGAAATCGCGACTTGTTTTCATATACTCAAAAGGCAAATAGAAATAATAAATCCGAAAGCGCTCCTTCTTTTGGGCGGCACGGCGGCAAACGCGGTTTTGCAAAACGACAAGTCCGTCGGCGCGCTTCGGGGAATCGTGCATTATTACGAAAATATTCCCGCCATAGTTTCGTATCATCCGTCGGCGCTTTTGCGGGACGCTTCGTGGAAAAAGTATGCTTGGGAAGATTTGCAGAAATTTGAACGGCTTTTAAAGGAGTTACGAAATGCCCAATGAAAACTCCGCTAATTTGTTAAACGGCGCCCGCGAATTGCCGCACTGCATCGACCTTGAAAAATGTATTCTGGCGTCCGCGCTTCTCGACGAAGACGTGCATATAGACGTTTTGGGAGACGTTTTTGCGGAGTATTTTTTCGACAATCGCAACAGGATAATTTTTGAAGCGCTTCGCAAAATGGACGATGACAGAAAACCGCTCGACCACAATCTTCTTATAGAATGCTTAAAAGACATAGGAAAATACGAACAATCGGGCGGAGAAGCGTATTTATCCGAACTTATTACGACTACGGCGACAACGACAAACGTAAATCATTACGTAGAAGAAGTTAAAGACAAATGGATTTTGCGCACGCTCATAAAAACCGCCGGAACTATAACCGACGAGAGTTTTGAAACCGGCGCGGACGCGGAAAAAACGCTCGCGTCGGCGGAGCAGAGAATTTTTGACATAGCAAAAGGCGAAAACGATAAAAACGCTCCGATTTTACTTAAAAATCTTACGGAAAAAATATATAAGGATATAGAACGCAACATTGGAAAAGACGGAGTCGTCGGGTTGAGAAGCGGCTTTGAAGAATTGGACAAAACGACGACGGGATTTCGCGCGGGAGAATTGATTGTCATAGGCGCAAGACCGTCTATGGGAAAAACCGCTTTGGGACTTTCTATGGCTTTGGAAATGGCGAAAGAAGAAAACGTAAAACCCATCGTAATATTTTCGCTTGAAATGCCGACCGACCAAGTGGTTCACAGATTTTTGTCGGCGGAATCGGGGGTGGATTTGCGCAATATTCGCGGCGGAATGAGTCCCGACGAATT
The DNA here is from genome assembly GCA_009787445.1 of Chitinivibrionia bacterium. Lineage (GTDB taxonomy): Bacteria > Fibrobacterota > Chitinivibrionia > Chitinivibrionales > Chitinivibrionaceae > WRFX01. Next base: position 5,135 of record WRFX01000110.1, read on the forward strand.
GAACAAAATTCTTGGCGTGGGAGATAAATTGAACAAACTTCCTATTTTCATAAGCGACGGAAGCGCGTCCGTAACCGATATCGCCGCAAAAAGCCGAAGAATAGCCAAAGAATACGGCGGTTTGGGCTGCATTGTCATAGATTATTTGCAGTTAATAACGTCGCCGAAAGAAAATAAATCGTACAATCGCGAAAACGAAGTCGCCTCTATTTCCCGCTCGCTTAAATTTTTGGCAAAAGAACTGAAAACGCCCGTCATCGCGCTTGCGCAGGTGAATCGCGAAGTTGAAAAACATCAACCGCGCTTAAAAGGCGACGGCGAAAATACGGGGAATAAGCCAAAATTATCGGACTTGCGCGAATCGGGAGCGATAGAACAGGACGCGGACGCAGTACTTTTTATTCATCGCGATAGTTATTATTATCCGAAAAACGAAAAAGATATGAAAGACGAACAAAAAGCGGCGTTTGACAGAGTTAAAAATAAAGCGGAAATTATTATAGCCAAGCAGAGAAATGGTCCAACGGGTTCAATAGAAATAGGATATATTCCCGAATGCGCGAAATTTTGCGAGCCGATATCTAGCGACCGCAAAGGCGAATACGAAGACGAAGAAGAAGGGAGACGTTTTTAATGTTCAAAAATGCGATAAACGGTCTTTTTACGTTTTTTTACGCGATAAGCCAACTTGCTACGCTTACGTGGGAGGTATTTTATCGCTTTCCGCTGATTTTTAAAAACTTCGATTTAACCGTAAAGCAAATTCGCATAATTGGATTAGGGTCTATTCCGCTCGTTTTGGTAACGGGCGCGTTTATCGGAATGGAAACGATAATGCAGGCGAATTTTCAAATGCAAGGACTTGTGCCGATGCGTTATTTGGGCTATGCGGTCAGCAAAGCGTTAATTACCGAACTTGCTCCCGTGATTACGAGTTTTGTGGTTTCGAGCAGAATTTCCACCGCGATAGCCGCCGAAATCGGAAGTATGCGAACCACCGAACAATTGGACGCTATGTATTGTTTGTCGCTTGACCATATACGTTACGTGATTCTTCCGAAAGTCGCCGCCGCCGCGATAATGCTGCCCGTTTTGGTAATATTTTCGGAACTTGTAGGATATTTGGCGTCAATTTTTATCGCGTATGCGTTCATAAACGTTACGATGTTTACGTATCTTGAAGGATTGCGTTTGTTTTTTTACGCTCCCGATATGGTTATTGGGATATTAAAAACGTCTATTTTTGGCGTGATTATTGCGATTTCAGGCGCGTATTTCGGCTTGGCTTGCGTTAAGGGAGCGGAAGGAATAGGCGCGGCGACGACCTGCGCGGTTATGCTTTCGGCAATGTTGATTTTGGTGTTTGATTTTATTGTGGCGTTGATTTTTCTTTAATAAAAAGGAGATAAAAATCGTGGAAAAAACCGAACAGAGAAAACCTATTTTGAAAATTGAGCATTTGGTTAAGAATTTCGGAACGAAACGAGTTCTTAAAAATGTAAATTTTGAAGTTTTTGCCGGCGAAATAGTTTGCGTTATCGGACAATCAGGACACGGCAAAAGCGTACTTATGAAAAACATTATGGGACTAATGCATCCCGACGGCGGACAAATTATGTTTAAGGGCGACGTAATTGCCTCGCCTACCACGCCGACTTCAAAATACGACGACGTAAGGCAAAAATTCGGACTTTTGTTTCAGGGCGCGGCGTTGTTTGACTCTATGACAATAGAAGACAACATTGCGTTTGCGCTTCGCGAGCGCACGGATTTTAGCGAAACGGAAATTCATCAAAAAGTAGTAAAAAGCATATCTATGGTCGGATTAAATAACGTAGAACATCTTATGCCTGCGGATTTGTCGGGCGGTATGCGCAGCAGAGTCGGACTTGCGAGAGCGGTGGTTATGGAGCCAGAAATTATGCTTTACGACGAGCCGACTTCGGCGCTTGACCCGATTATGACCGATATGGTGAACGATTTAATTTTGGATTTGCGCCAGCGCCTAAATATGACTTCTATAATTATTACGCACGATATTTCGTCGGCGTATAAAATTGCCGATAAAATTGTTATGATTTACGAAGGAAACGTAGTTTTTAACGGAACGCCCGGCGAAATTCGTTCTTCTCGCGACCCTTACGTGCAAAAATTTATTCGAGGAAACAGAAAGACGTATTACGCATTTGACGACGACGACGGCAAAGAACAAAACGTCGACGTCGGCGAGTTGCAACACGCAAGAGACACAAGAAAATTCGGCGGAATAAGTTCGTTAAAAGTAGTGCCGAAAGCGGTTCCTTTGGAGAAGATTCGTTAAGAGGAAAAATCAAAATCCAAGCAGCCAGTTAAACACGTTTATNTGCTTAACTCCGTTTTTCGATTGCGGAAACGATTCGGTCGTAAGCAAAAATTTCGGGTAATTATCCTTAATTTTTTCAAAAGCAAATTCTCTTTTTTCTGTCTTTTCCGCGCTTATTTCCCAAGCGACTTGATAATATTCAATATCGCCGACGTTGTTTTTAGCGACAAAATCGACTTCGCCGTTTCGTAACGCTCCAACCCAAATTTTATATCCCCGCCGCAGCAATTCAAGATATACGACATTTTCCAAAATATGCCCTCTGTCAGCCATTTTTTCCTTGCCGACAAGAATATTGAGCAAACCCAAATCAACGATGTAATATTTTTCTTGCGTCGCAAGTTGCTTTTTGCCTCTGATATCAAAACGGTTTACCTTGTAAAAAACATAACTTTCAACAAGATAAGATATAAATTTTTCAACAGTTATATGGTGAATATTTTGGTTGTCGGCTTTTAGGTTTTTTGATATATTGCTCGGCGATAACGGATTTGCGATATTTGAAGCGAGATATTTTGTAATGTTTTCAAACGCCCGCTTTTCTAAAATTTTGTATCGTTGCGCAATATCTTTTTCTACAATCGTTTCATAAATCGCTTCAAGATATTCGTAAATTTTGTCAAATCCGTCTTTGCGCAATTCAATTCCTTTGGGAAGCGACGTCTCATTCACGTAATCAAAAAAAAGCGCTTCGTAATTTAAGTATGCGTTGCCTGCGTCGATTTCACGGGCTTGTAAATATTCCGAAAACGAAAACGGCAATATGGAAATTTCAATATATCGTCCGCTCAACAAAGTCGCAAGTTCGCCCGAAAGCAAAAACGCGTTTGAACCCGTTATATAAACGTCTATGTTTTCGGAAGCGAATAAGCCGTCCACTAATTTTTCAAAGTTTGGGATATTTTGAATTTCGTCAAGGAAAACATAATTCGGCTTGCCTTTTTTTACTTTCTCTTTTATTTCAAAATAAAGAGTTTCCCACGATTTGTTAAGAAAGTTTTCAGGCAATTCAAAGTTGTAAAATTGTATTTGCGCCGAATTTATTCCCGTTTTAAGCAAATGTTCTCTAAAAATTTTAAAAAGCGTTGACTTGCCCGACCTGCGAAGTCCGCATACCACTTTGATAACCCCTTTATCTTTGTAAGCGAGGAGTTTTTCCAAGTATTCTTTTCTTTGTATTGTTCGTTCCATAGTTGCTAAAATACTATATTTCCACTATCAAAACTTGCAAAATTTACAAGTTTTGATACTCAAGTCGTCATTTTTTACAAAAAATATTACGCTTTTTAGTCGGAAAATGAAGTATTGCGTTTGCCAGAATTATACATTATCGGAGGATACGTAAGGTTTTCGCTAAAATATTTTCCTTCCGAAGAATAATATAGTTCCATTGCGTAAAATTTATATAAGTCGTTGTAATGTTTTGCTTTTCTACCACAATGTTTAGCGACGGTAATGTTAGAAATAGGAATTCTGAAATACCAAGTAGCGGCAATTATAGCATTGTTACGATATTTTCTCTGCGCGTAATAATACGATAATTTTCTTGAAGTTTCCGCTAATTTTTGGTAATCATTCTCGTCGGTGTTGAGAAATATCCCTTCTAATTTCTTAATTTCGTTTCTTATCTTTCTTCCTTCTGATTCAGATTGAGAGTACAAATTTGTTGTCAACAGAAACACAACGCACAATAACACTTTGAAAAAATTAAATTTTTTCATAAAAAACTCCTTTTGTTAAATTTATTGAAAAATACAATGCAGAAAAAACGCGACAAAAAACCGCGTACTTCTCTTGAAAAACGTGAAAAAGAAAAATATGTTAAAAATGTATTTCTATAATTTAAGCCGCTACTTCGCGGGGG
>WRFX01000111.1 GCA_009787445.1 Chitinivibrionia bacterium
CCCCCCCCCAGAATTTTAAGTTTTTTAATTTATCGAAATATAAATTTAACATATTTTTCTTTTTTCCGTCTTTCAAAAACAGTACGCGGTTTTTCGCCGCGTCTTTTTCATATCGTATTTCAAAACATAAAATTTAAAAACAAGGAGTTTTTATGAAAATTTCTGATTTAAGTAAGGTGATTTTAGCGGCAGTAGTCGGAATGTTGACGGTATTTTCTTTATTGTTCGTTGCGGGATGCGGCGATAACGGCAAACAGGATACTTGGGATAACGGGAGTTACGGAGGCGGCAATTATGAATATAAGCAAAACAAACCGCTAACGTTTTCGGCGACTATTAGAACGATAGACGGAACACAGAGGACGATAAACGGCACGCTCGAAAAAGGAAAATATTTACCCGAACAATGGGCGATAAATATGGGATGGTCTGCCGAATATCAGGGACAGGCGCAAACGCTTCAAATTGAGTCCGTCGGAGATTTCCCGAAAGAAATATTGGATGCATACGATAACGGCGCGGGCAACCCTGTCGGCGTTACTTTTATGATTAGAAGTTTAGACAGATTTAACGACGAAGGCGCTACTCCGATAGCGAGTTTCTATCCGAGTTTTCGCGGAGTTCGCGGCGATTTTTTGGAAGTTGAAATAAGCGACGCGGAACTTTTATGTTTGGCGAATAAATTTACGGCGGCGTTTGAAGCGGCGGCGAAAGCGGCTAATCTTAATTCTTGTCCTGTTGTTCTTAACGTCGCGTATGAAGAAGACATTGCCGTAGTATCGGGCTATATGCGGACGGTAACTTTTGATTCGCAGGGAGGAGAAAGCGTATCGTCAATAACGCAACGGCAAGGAACGGTAATAACCTTATCTACTCTAACGCGAAACGATTTCACATTTCAAGGTTGGTATACTTCTTCTTCCGGTGGAACAAAATACGACAATCCTTATGTGATAAGCGACGACGTAACTATGTACGCGCAATGGGTTGAGAGTTCCACGATTAATAAAGATACGATAATAAACGGGATAGAGTGCGTACTGGTGAAAGCGGGAAGTTTTACGATGGGAGTAGGCGCCGACCCTAATTATATATGGTGGAGTCCTGTAACGCAACAAGTAACACTTACGCAAGATTTTTGGATAAGCAAGTATCCGATAACGCAAGCGCAATATAGTTCCGTAATGGGGAATAATCCTTCGTCTTTTAGCGGAAACAATAATCCCGTAGAAAGTGTAACTTGGTATAACGCAAACGATTTTGCGCAGGCGGTAGGCGGAAGATTACCTACAGAAGCAGAGTGGGAATTTGCGGCAAGAAGCGGAAATAAAAGTCAAGGATATATTTATAGCGGAAGTAATAATTTAAACGAAGTAGGTTGGTATTGGAATAATAGTGATGGTACACGACCAGTTGGGCAGAAGTTACCTAACGAATTAGGTATATACGATATGAGCGGAAACGTATGGGAGTGGTGCAGCGATTTTAGCGATGGCGCCACCAATAGTGGTTACAGCAGTGGTGGAGTGACAAACCCTACAGGTCCCAGTAGCGGCGACTTCCGTGTCGTACGCGGCGGCAGTTGGCGCTACGATGCGCAGTACTGTCGGGTTGCGTATCACAACTTCAGCAACCCGACCGACAACTACGCATATTTTGGCTTCCGCGTGGTGTTCCCTCGCAATTAGCGAAGGAAATAAAATTTGCATAAAACGGTTACAAAAATAAATTTTAATTTAACTTTTTTGAAAGGTGGTTTAGTATGAAAAAGATTGTTTTAATTTCGTGTTGTAAAACGCAAAGCGACAATGCGACGAAAGTAAGGGATTTGTACGTCGGTTCTTTGTTTAAGAAAAGTTTATTTTACGCGGAAAGTTTGAAACCCGATTACATTTTTGTGCTGTCTTCAAAAAACGGCTTGCTTACTCTCGACGATAATGTTGAACGTTACGACGTTGTGCTGAAAAAACAAAGCACAACGTATAAAAAAGAATGGGGGCAAAAAGTTATTGACAAGTTGAAAGAATACGCGGACTTGAATAATGACAAATTTATAATTCTCGGCTCGAAAGATTATGTAAATCCGATTAAGGATTCTATTAAAAATATGGAATTGCCGCTGGGTGAAATGCCTATCGGTAAAAGATTGCAATGGCTGGGCAGGCATACGTCTAATACAAATGAAGAGGCAACTAAAATTTTTATTGTTCACGGACACGATGAAGATATGCTTAACGACGTTAAAAGTTTTATTGAAGAACTCGGATTTAAACCGATAATTTTGCGCGAACAGGCAAATAAAGGACAAACTATTATACAAAAAATAGAAAAAAACAGCAATGTAAGATGCGCTATAATTTTATATTCTCCTTGCGATTTGGGCAAAGGAAAGGACGAACTGGAGTTAAAGGTACGTCCGCGTCAAAACGTCGTATTTGAACACGGGTATTTTATGGGAAAATTAGGTAGAGAAAACGTAATAACGCTTGTCAAAGGATTGGAAATAAAAGAAATATTGAGCGATATAAGCGGTTTGCTGCATATAAAATTCGACGATGTTTGGCAAGAAAAATTGAATATGGAGTTGTGCGAATTAAATTTTGACATATAATCGGCGTAAAACGATAAATTGCAAATTTTGTTTTTTGTTTTCCAAACGGGATAAATCTTTTGACTTATCCCGTTTTCTTTTGGCAAATATTATTTTTGTGTCGAAAAACAAGGAGTAAAAATGAAAAATCTGCTATTTTTAACGGCGATTTCGGTTTTTATTTTTATCGGATGCAAAAAATCCGATACCGACAAGACCTATAATTCTTTTACGGACAAAGGAGCAAACAGTATGGTTTATGAATATTTTTTAGAATTGTCGAAAATTCCGCGCTGTTCAGGACGCGAAAAAGCAATTAGCGACTATTTGGCGGCGTTTTCAAAAAAACTCAACTTGCAAACGTTTCAAGACGATAAATTTAATTTGCTTGTCAAAAAAAACGGTTCAAAAGGACGCGAAAACGAACCCGCGATTATTTTGCAAGCGCATATCGATATGGTTTGCGAAAAAAACAGCGACGTAAATCACGATTTTTCAAAAGACCCGATTATTCCCGTTATAAAAGACGATTGGATTTACGCGCAAAATAAAACGACTCTCGGCGCGGATAACGGCGGCGGAGTTGCGCTTATTATGGCGATATTGGCGGCGAATAATCTTTCGCATCCGCCTATTGAAGCGGTTTTTACAAGCGACGAAGAAGCGGGAATGACGGGCGCGGCTAATTTTGACGCGTCGCTTTTGTCCGCCGCTCGTTTTATAAATTTGGATATGGAAAAAGAAGGCGTTTTTACGGCAAGTTGCGCTTCGGGAACCGAAGTAGAGATTGCAATTCCCGTTAAATACGAAACGCCCGCAAAAAATTTAAGCGCGTATTCGTTTGCGGTAAAAGGACTTGTCGGCGGTCATTCGGGTATGGATATAGACAAAGGACTTGCAAACGCGAATCGTTTGGCGGCGCAGGTTCTTAATTTGTTTGAGGCAAATATTCACGTAAGCGAAATAAAAGGCGGTTTTAGACCAAACGCGATTCCTCGCGAATGCAATGTTTTATTATTGTTTGACGAAAGCGATTTCGACGAAATAAAATCAGCCGTCGAAAACGCGCAAACGGCTTTTAAAATGAAATATACCGACGAAAAAAATTTGTCGCTAACTCTTGAAAAAAGCGAAAGATTTCCCGAAAGCGTTATGGAAGTGCAATCTTTTCATAATGTTTTGGACATTATTTTGCAAATTCCAAACGGAGTGGTTTCTATGAATTTCGACGCTCCAAAACTTGTGCAAACGTCCAATAATTTGGGGGTTATAATTTCGGACGGCAAATCCGTAAAATTGTCCAATTTCCCCCGCAGTTGCGACCCCGAAGAGCAAACGGCAATGTTAAACGATATGAAAACGCTTGCGGTTCAATACGGCGCGTCTATAAAAGTCGGCAATGCGTTTCCCGCGTGGTGCTACAAAGCAAATTCGCCTTTGCGCAACACTATGTCGCAAATATTTACGGATATGTACGGAAAAGAACCGTCCATAGAAGGCGTTCACGCCGGGCTTGAATGCGGACTGTTTGCCGAAAAAATGCCAAACGTCGATTTTATTTCGATAGGTCCCGACATAGAAGGCGCGCACAGTCCCGACGAAAGAATGAGCGTATCGTCGTTAAATAGAGTTTATGATTATCTTGTAAAGGTTTTGGAAAAATTATGAAAAATTATTTTCTTAAAGCGTTTTTTGCGACGTTTTTATTTATCGCCGCGGCGTTGTGCCAAGATGAAAACGAGAACGAAAACGAAGAAGAAGTCGACACAACCGCAAAAGTAATAGAAAATAAAAACAGGCGCGAAGGCGACACCATAATAAACGGAATAGAATTTGTGCTTGTAAAAGCGGGAACTTTTATGATGGGAAGCCCGAAAGACGAATCGGGGCGACACTTCGACGAAGCGCAGTATCAGGTAGCGATTACGCAAAATTATCGGATAAGCAGATATCCGATAACGCAAGCGCAATATAGAGAAATTACGGGGAGCAGACCGTCGTATTTCGGCGAAAACGACGATAATCCCGTAGAGTTTATAACTTGGGAAAAAGCGAACGAATTTGCAAAAACCATAGCCGACGGTCGCGGACGATTACCTACGGAAGCCGAATGGGAATTTGCGGCACGCGGCGCAAACGCAAGCCGCGGTTTAATTTACAGCGGAAGCGACGAATTGGACGAAGTCGGCTGGTATGCAGATAATATTTTGTCCGATACTACGCATAGGACGCAAGCGGTAGGGCAAAAGCAAGCAAACGTTTTGGGAATACACGATATGAGCGGAAACGTTTGGGAATGGTGTAGCGATTGGTACGGTTTATATCCGAAAGGCGTTTCAATAAATCCTGCGGGAGCCGATTCGGGCATTGAGCGCGTTGTTCGCGGCGGCGCTTGGGACAGCAACAAATTAAGTTGTCGGCTTGCAAATCGCGGCAGTTGTTATCCGTCGTCGGGATATAACAACGTCGGCATTCGCGTGGTTGTTCCTGTGAATTGAAAACGTCGGGGATTTTTATTACTTTAATCAAAAAAGGGGCGTATCACGAAAGATACGTCCCTCGCTAAATAAAAAACGACTAACTTACCCTAATAAACGTCCTAGTTTCGCCGTCGAATGTCAAAGTAAGTACGTTGCCGTTTACGGAATACGACATCGTAAGCGCACCTTGTCCTGGAAAAGTAACTGTTAATTTACCGCCGCTTGCGGTAAAAGTTGCTTTGGAGGGCTCGTAGTCTTCTTCCCATCTTTATTCAAAAGTTCCGTCGCTTTTGAAAGTATAATAACTGCCTTCAACAGCGTCAAACCAAGTTCCGACAATGTCGGAAGCCACCGTTGGACCATCGTCATCATCGCTACAAACTACAAACCCAAACGCGCAAAACGCTACAAACACACAGACCAATAATTTGGTCAAAAACAAAAAATTAAATTTCACTTAGAAACCTCCTTTATTAAAAATTAATTAAACAACCGAGAGATTTAAACCTCCCTTTAAATTCCCACTTTTTTGGAAAAAAACTTGCTTTTATTTGTTTGCATTTAGTATTTTGCGGTGATATAGTTTAAACGGAGTAAAAATTTAATGAAAAAGAAAAAAATTATGGTTATCGTGGGCGGACCGTCGGCGGAACACGAAATATCGTTAAAAACGGGTTTTCAAATTATCTGCAATTTGGACAGGAACAAATACGAAGTGTCGGCAATAGCGGTGGACAAAGATAAAAATTTTTTCTTTGCCAAAAATACGTTAAATATTTCGCAAAACGACGTAGAAAATTTTAAAAATTCTCCGTTTTTCGACGGAGGTTTTTCTCCGAATAATTCAAGCGAAATGTGGAAAAAAATCGACGTCGCATTTTTGGCGCTTCACGGAGAATTTGGCGAAGACGGCACAATTCAAGGATATTTAAACACAATCGGAGTAAAATATACGGGTTGCAACGTAGTTTCGAGCGCGATTGGAATGCATAAAATATTGGCGAAAAAAGTATTTGAAGCAAGCGGAATTCCCACTCCTTCATATTGCGTTTACCGCAAAGGCGACGGCGAAAACAAAATAAAAGAAATACTTGCAAAACTCTTACTTCCGCTTTTTGTGAAAGCGCCGCAATCGGGTTCAAGCAAACTTATGTATAGGGTAAATACCGAACAGGAATTGAAAAACGCAATAGAAGAATTGAGCAAAGAATGCAAGTCGATACTAATTGAATCGAGTATCGACGGCGACGAATTTTCGTGTCCCGTTCTCGAAAAAAACGGCGCCGTAACCGCTCTTACGCCGATATACATAAAGCCGAAAAATGCGGACGGATTTTTTGATTACAACGCGAAATATTTAGGCGAAAGCGAAGAAATTTGTCCGCCGCCGCACGATAAATATACCATAGAATTGCTGAAAAGAACCGCGATTGCCGTTCACAAAGCGTTGGAATGCGACGGATATTCGCGCGTCGATATAATAGTAGAAGACGAAATAGGTTTTGTGTTGGAAATAAACACGCTTCCCGGAATGACCGCCGCGTCGCTTTTTCCTTTGGCGTTTGGCGTAGACGGAGGAAATTTTAGCGGGCTACTGGATTTAATTATAGAAAACGCTTAATCCAGAAACCCGCTTTTTAATTTAACGCTTATCTTCTTGTCGTCGTTCTTTTTGGCGTTAATTCCTTAACTTTTTCTTCTAAATTCGCTTTGTCTTTTTCCAATGCTTTCACTTGTTTCTCTAAATTGTCGTTATTTACGTTCAGTATTTTGATTTTGGCTTCGTGTTCTTCGTTTAATTCTTCTATCTGCCCTTTTAATTTGCCCGAAGAAATGGAACCGACCGCGATAACGATAATAAGTATAAATATCAACGGAAGCGCAGTAATGGCATTGGCGCTTAACAAGAAGCCGATTCCGCTTTTTGCTTTTGCCCAATTTTCAAATTTTTCAAGAAAGCCCGGTTTAGGTTCAAAATCCATATCGTCGTATTTAGACGGCGCTTTTGGCGCGGGCGGAGGCGTTTCTTTCGGCGGTTGCGGCGCGGGCGCGGCTTGCGGTTTTGGCGCGGCTTGTTGCGGCGCGACGGGTTCAGGTTTTGGCGCAGGCGCAGGTTGCTGAACAACAGGTTCGGGTTTTGGTGCAGGCGCACTCTGCGGTTTTGGCGCGGGAGTTCCTATATCGAGTTCAATATCCATATCCTGTTTTGGCGCGACTTTCGGCGCAGGTTTAATTTCAGGTATTACAACAGGTTCTATTTTTGGCTGCGGCGCGGGTTGTTGTACAACAGGTTCGGGCTGTACAGGTACGGGTTCGGGTTTTGTCTGCGGCGCGGGTTGTTGCACAACTGGTTCGGGTTTAGGTTGCGGCGCGGGTTGCGGCGGCGCGACTGGTTCGGGTTGTTGTACGACAGGTTCCGGTTTCGGCGGCTCCGCTTGTACAGGTTCTTGTTTTACGGGAGCCGGCTCGCTTTTCGGTTTTGCCGCGCCTCCAACGTCAAGGTCAAATTCAAATTCGTTTCCCATATTTATCCTCCTTATATTAAAATAAATTTTATTAAAACTAATTGTCTTCAATTCGTATAAATTGCGTCGTCGCCTTTATGAAAGAATTTTTTTCAATTTCGGCGACGGCGTTTTTTATATCCTGTTCGTTCGCTTCGTCGGTCGTAAAAATAATCGGCACAAAATCGTCGTCGTGCCGCTCGCTTTGGTCGATAGACGAAATTGAAACGTTATGATTTCCCAGCGTAGTCGCTATAATTCCTATAACGCCCGGCTTGTCTTTTACCGAAAAACGCAAATAAAATCTGCTCGTTATTTCTTTTGACGTTTTAAGCGTAATTTCGTTTTCGCGGGAATACGTTCTCATCGGAATGCGTTTGGAATTGTCGGAAATTATGTTTCTCGCCACATCCACAATATCGCTTATTACCGCGCTTGCGGTCGGCAGTTCGCCCGCGCCTTTTCCGTAAAGCATAATGTCGCCCACGGCGTCGCCCGTAAAAAGCGCGGCGTTAAAAACGTCTCTTACGTTTGCTAAAATGTGATTTTCGGGAAGCATCACGGGATTTACGCGAATATCTATAGATTTGTCGTGCGCTCTTTTTTTCGCAATGCCCAAAAGTTTTATCTTGTAGCCCAATTCTTTGGCGAATTTTATGTCGTCGCAGGTAATATTTCGTATGCCTTCAATTTGCATTTTGTTGTAATCCACAAATCCGTCGAATAAAAGCGAAGCCATAATCGCAATTTTGTGTCCCGTGTCGCCGCCGTCTATGTCGAGCGTCGGGTCTGCTTCGGCGTATCCGAGTTTTTGCGCGTTTTTTAGCGTTTCGTTAAAATTGCTTCCTTCTTCCGTCATTTTTGTTAAAATGTAGTTGCAAGTGCCGTTTATGATTCCGTAAAAAGACATCGTATTGTTGCCGATAAGCGATTCGCGCGCGGTTTTAATAGTGGGCATTCCGCCGCCGACAGCCGCTTCAAAATAGACCGATACGTTTTTTTTGTCCGCCGCCGCAAATATTTCGGGACCGTGTTCGGCAATAAGTTTTTTGTTTGCGGTGATTACGTGCTTTTCGTTTTCTATCGCTTTCAATACTATTTCTTTCGCCGCCGTTGTTCCGCCGATAAGTTCTATTACGATGTCGATATCGGGAGCGCTTGCTATTTCGAGACCGTCGCTTAAAATTTCGGCTTTTCCTGTGGGGAAGTCCTTTAATCTTTGCGGGTCAAGCGTCGCGATTTTGGTAAGTTCGAGCGGAAGTTGCAGTTTGTTTCTGAAAAATCCTATTTCTTTCGCTAAAATTTTAATTACTCCGCCGCCGACGGTTCCCGCGCCGGCAAGTCCTATTTTTATTGCGTCTTTCATCGTTAATATCCTCTTTAATTTACGTCGTTTTACGATAAATATAATATTTTTTCAAGTATAAATAGTGAATTTTTGGAAAAATACTGTTTTTATTTCAAAAACGCTAAATTTTTCTATTTTGTACAGTTTTTTCGTACTTTCTCAAAAACAAATATTATATTATCGCTGAAAATCAACTAAAAAACAAACAAAAAGAATGAAAGGAAATACGGTATGAAAAACAAAATTTCAAAAATTCAAAATAATTTCGCTATTTTGGTACGTACCGCATTATATTTTATTCTTATGAA
>WRFX01000112.1 GCA_009787445.1 Chitinivibrionia bacterium
GTGAGAAGTTGAAACATCCTTTCGCCCGTGCGAAAATCGGGAGTTGAAAGCCAAAGCCCCATATCCGCCTGCAAAACGCCCACTAATTTTACGTTCGGAAANTCCAATCCNTTNGCCACCATTTGCGTTCCCAAAAGAATNTCGTATTTGCGCGCCGCAAAATCCGAAATTATATTNACGTGTCCGCTTTTTGCGCTTGTCGTGTCGGCGTCCATTCGTAAAACTTTCGATTTCGGAAAAAGCAATTTCAGTTCGTCCTCGACTTTTTGTATTCCCGCGCCTTCGTATTTTATCGTTTCTTTTCCGCAGGAGGCGCATTTGTAATTCGGGACTTCGCCGTATCCGCAAATGTGGCATTTAAGCGCGTCGCCGTTTCTGTGATATACCAAACTTACGTCGCAGTGCGGACAATATTTTGTTTCTCCGCAATATTCGCAAACCAAATTTACGGAATATCCGCGTCGGTTCAAAAATAAAATAATTTGCTTGTTTTCATCGAGGCATACTTGAATATTTTCACGCAATTCGTCCGAAATCGTCGCATTTTTTCCGCACATATTTATAATTTTTATGTCGGGAAGTTTTGCTCCGATATGTCTGCTTATCAAATCGATTCTTTCGTATTTGCCGATTTTCGTGTTGTAAAAACTTTCAAACGACGGCGTCGCGCTGCCCAAAATAATTTTTGCGTTTTGCAGTTTCGCCCTGACTATCGCGGCGTCGCGGGCGTTGTATCGCGGCTCCGGGTCTGTCTGTTTATACGAAGAATCGTGTTCTTCATCGACGACTATAAGCCCGACGTTATCCATAGGAGCCAAAATCGCGCTTCGCACGCCAATCAATAATTTGCGCTGTCCAAGCGATACGCTTTCAATCGCGTCCCGCCGCTCGCCCGCCGACATTCTGCTGTGGATTACCGCCGAAACCACTCCCAAATCGTTTTCAAAACGCGAAATCGTTTGCGGCGTAAGCGAAATTTCGGGAACTAAAATTATTACGGATTTTCCCGCGGCGAGTATTTTTTTTGCCGCCTCGATATAAATATGCGTTTTTCCGCTACCGGTGATTCCGAACAGTAAAAACGGTTTGCTGTTTTGCGAGTTTAATATTTTATCTACCGCGTTTTTTTGCTCGAGCGAAAGAGTGATTTTTTTACCCGCAAAATTTAACTGCGAAACTCCCGCCTCGCGATAAACTTTTTCTTTTTTTTGAATAATTTCGCCGCTTTTTACTTTTTTTTTCAGCGAATAATCGCTTAAATTTAGCAATTCTTTAATTTTCTTCGCCGTATATCCCGTTTCTTTCAAGGAATCGTTAATGTAATAAAGCGTAATTTCTTTTTCGTTTTTATTTATTATATTTTTGTTGAAAGCGGGCTTCAAAACTTTGTTGAAAGGACAATGATAATAACTCGCAATCCATCGATAAAATTGTATAATATATTCGCTATTTTCGCTACCGGAATTTATAAGAATTTCAATTTCCTTTAATTTTTCAATTTGCGAATTTTCTTTTAATCGAATTACAAGTCCGTACATTTTTTGATTTCTGAAAGGAACTTTTACGCTCGTTCCGATTTTTATGTTTTTTTCGTAAATTTGCGGAACAATATAATCGAATACGCCGTCGACGGCGATGGGAAACACAATTTCGGCAATCATTTTTTATTTTTTATCCGCGGAAAAAATTTTATCCAAAGTGTTGCCGACTCGGCATTTTTGCGTCGCCGCGTTAGTCGCGTATTTTATCGAATCTACCAAAGTTTTTTCATCCAAAATAGCCGAAATAAACGCCCCGTTAAACACTGCTCCCGAATATGAAAAATATCCTTTGTCAAGTTTATCGACGGGAATTTCGCCGAATATCGGTTTGCCCGTTATTTCGTCTCTATAAGCGTAAACCACGCTTTCTTTTCCGTTTCTAATAACGGCGTATTGCACGTTTTTTTCGAGCAAAGTGAGCGCCGCGTCTATCGGATTTTCTATTCCGAAAAGCGACTGCATTTCGCCGCTTGCCGCCGTCATCGAAAAGAAATCTATAAACGGCATAAGCATCCAAATCGTTTCGCGAAGTTGCGGAAGTTGGTGCCTGTGAAGTCGCACGTTTGGGTCAAATCCGACCGAAACTTTATTGTAATGCGCGTAATGAAAACTTTCAAAAACCAGCGACCTCGCGTCGGGCGACGAAAGCGTAAAAGCGGACGACGCGTAAATCATTTTGCAATCGTCAATAAGTTCTTTATTTACTCGCGGCGAAATGGCAATTTTGTCAAATCCCGCGGGACGATTGTAAAAATATTCGCGCGATTCGTTGTCGTTGTCGCAAACGATTTCTATGCCGTTGTATCCGTTGCTCGACAGGCAAAATTCGGTGTTTATTTTGTGTTTTTTAAGCGTTTCGCGAATTAAATTTTCGTAAGGGTCTTTGGCTATTACCGAATATAGTCCGCTTGAAAATCCGTGCGCCGCGACGGTTGCCGCGACAAAAACGTCGCTTCCGCCGACGCTTGGATTTTTTAATTTTGCGTTTGCTATATCTTTATCGGTTATGGCGTATTGTATCATCGGTTCGCCGAAAACCATCAGGTCATATTTTTCGTTCACAAAATCCTCCCAAAAATTTCGGGGGAAAAATACTATTTGCCAAAACAAAAAAGCATTCCCCCGAAAGAGAACGCTCAAAAAAATCGACGTTTGTCAAGCGGATATTTGCAAAATTTATTTTACTCTTGCGTAAGTATTGTATTCTTCGCCCGCAGAATATAGTATCTTTCCCGTCAAAAATAAAATTCCGCACTCGATAACCATAATCCTGCAATATGAAGCATAACTGAATTATAACGCGTTTTTTTTCTTTAATTCCAAAAACTTAAATTTCGCATATTCTTTTGCGGCAAATAGTATTTTTTGCCATTATGTTCAAAGAATTTAGCGAAAAAATACTCAAAACCCAAAAGAAAATATTGGGCATAAGAGTTCCCGATATGCGAAAAACCGCAAAAGAAAAAGCGAAAAATATCTCTTTTGACTCTCTTGTTTTGATGTTGAACAAGTGCGACAAAAACGTTTATGAAGACGTTTTTATTTGCGGACTTGTTATAAGTTATTCAAAATTATCGGACGAAGAAAAAATTAAAGCGACGAAAATTTATCTTGAATTTGTAGATAGTTGGGCGTTGATAGACAGCGCGATAATGACTAAAAAAACGACAAAATCAGACGAAAAATTATGGAAAGATTTCGTTGAAATTTGTATAAAAAGCGACAAAGAATTTGTAGTGCGTTTCGGCGTAGTTTATATGATGACAAACTTTCTCGACGAAAAAAATATCGACTTCGTATTCAAAAATTTACGCAAAATAAAACACACAGGATATTACGTAAAAATGGCGATGGCTTGGCTTTACGCGACGTCCGCGATAAATTATTTCGACAAAACGATAAACGAATTGCAAACGCAAAACATCGACGCTTGGACGGTAAATAAATCGTTTCAAAAAATGCTGGAATCGTATAGAATTTGCGACGAAAACAAAAAATTTATAAGAGATTTGAAAAAACAGTTGAAAAATCGCTAATTTTACTATTAGCAAATATTATTTTTATGCGCGTTTTTATTTATTAAATACTATCGATTTGGAGGGCGTTTTGCAAGATATTATAGTCGGAGTTTTCGCGGGAGTCGCCGCTACTGCGTTTGTTTGGATATTGTGCGCAATAATTGTCGGATTAACGGCAAAAGCGAGAAAAAAACGACAAGACGAAATTGTTGAAAAAATAAGCCACATACTTGGAGCCGCGTTAAAAGGCGCAAAACTTTTAGACGTAGAAGAATCTTTGCAATACGCAAGAAGCGTCGAGGATTTAATGAATAAAAATATGCCGATTTTGGGAACGGATTTTTTAATTCTTTTGGATAAATATATAAAATTATTTAGAGAATACGTTAAGGAAATAAAAAACGGCAGGACACAAATGGAGTTAAAAGCCGCGACGGTTGCCGCTACAAAACCCGTAGAAAAATTGCAGGAAAAACCGTCGCCGCAAACTGAAAAATTGCGCACAATTCCCAAAACGGTGCCGCGAAAAATAAAACAGGAATTAAAGCCGCAAGTTGAAATTGAAATTGATTCAAAACCAGAAATAAAGCCGCTTGCGCCGCAAATAAAGCAAGAAATTCCGCAAATAAAACCTGAAATTTCGCAAACGAAAACGGAAATTCCGCAAACAAAAATCGATGTTGTTTCAAACGCGGATATTGTACTTGAAATTCCGCAAGAAAAAGTTGAAGTAGAGCATAAACCCAAAGTCAAACTTGAAATTCCGCAAGAAAAACAAGAAAAAGTTGAAGTTAAACTCGAAATTCCGCAAGAAAAAACCGAAATAAAACGTAAACCGGAAATTAAAATCGAAACGTCGCAAGGAAAACAAGAAAAATTTGAAGTTAAACTTGAAATTCCACAAGAAAAAACCGAAATTGAACTTGAAATTCCACAAGAAAAACCTGAAATTTCGCAAACTAAACCCGAAATTCCGCAGACAAAAATCGACGTCGATTCAAACGCGGACATTGTACTTGAAATTCCGCAAGAAAAAATTGAAGCGGAGCGTAAACCCAAAGTTAAACTTGAAATTCCGCAGGAAAAACAGGAAAAATTTGAAGTTAAACTCGAAATTCCGCAGGAAAAACAGGAAAAAA
This sequence comes from Chitinivibrionia bacterium, assembly GCA_009787445.1. Lineage (GTDB taxonomy): Bacteria > Fibrobacterota > Chitinivibrionia > Chitinivibrionales > Chitinivibrionaceae > WRFX01. The sequence goes on from WRFX01000112.1 coordinate 4,699, forward strand.
CGGACAAAACGATAATAAAAATAGAAAGAAAACTTATCGACGGGCTTTTTCCCGATTCGACAAATATTAAAAGACCCGACGGCAAAAAAAGTTACGAAGAACATATTTCCGAAAAAACGATTCTTTTTCCAAATCCGAACGAATTTCAAATGAAAGATATTATTAAAGAAAACGCAAAAAATAATTCGTAAATTTAAGGCGTTTTCACGCAAAACCGTTTTGTCGATATATACGTAAGATACGCGAATCCTGCGCCGAAAATAATGCCGAAAAATATATCCAACGGAAAATGTACGCCGCAATAAATTCTCGTATATGCGATAAACAGCGCAAAAGGAATTAGTACTTTTCCCGCTTTCGGATACCAAAAAGTCCAAATCGTCGCCAAAGCCGCGTTAGTTATCGCGTGATTGCTCGGAAACGAAAGCGAACTTCTTTGTCCGAGCAAAAAATTGCACTGCGGAAATAAAATGTGAACGCCGTCGACAAACCAAATGGAATGGCTCGGTCGCGGACGGTCAAAAATTTCTTTAATTATTCTGTGTCCCGCCGCGTCGGAAATTATAAGTAGCAAAGTCGCGATTCCTACTCTTTTTAACGCTAATATTTTATCTTTTACGACCGCTATGTGAACCGCAGAAGCGAAAAAATACACGTAAAGCAAATTGCGTTCTTTGGTTATGTGCGGAATCACTAAATCAAAAAACGAATTTGAAAAAAACGTATTCAAAAAAATAAATAACTGATAGTCGATACTTGTCAGCATAATCACCTCGCGCATAAATTATTTTTCTGCCGATATAAACGACAAAAAAAGGATTTTTTTATGAGAAAATACTTTATTTTCGCGCTAATTGCGGCATTTTTCGTATCTTGCAAGCAAAATGAAACAAAAATTTCTAACGCGCAAGACAAAACCGACGAATATACGCTCGCGCAACTCGACAGCATCGGGCGCGCGTTCGTTCCCGAAACGGGCGAATACGGCGGAACGATAAACATTATACTTGCATCCGACCCCGACGGATTTTGCCCTGCGCTAACAAATTCGGGATATTCTATGAACGTTTTGGAACTTATTTTCGACGGCTTAATACGCAGAAACCCGATTGATTTGGAATACGAGCCGAATATTGCGAAAGATTGGGAAGTTTCGCAGGACGGTTTGTCGTGGAAGTTTAATTTGCGCGACGACGTTTATTTTTGCGACGGCGTAAAATTGACTGCGCAGGACGTTTTGTTCACTTTTAACGACGTGGTTTATAGCGAAAAACTTAATTCGCCGCTGAATTACAATTTTCGCGTCGACGGCGAAAAAATAGCCGTAAGCGCTCCCGACAGTTTTACCGTGGAGTTCAAACTTCCAAAGCCGTTCGCGCCGTTTTTAACGGTCGTCGGAATGTCGATTTTGCCGAAACATCTCTATGAAAAACACGCGGCGGAAGCGACGTTGGAATCGTTTCTTTCGAGCGGAACAGACCCGAAAAACGTCGTCGGCAGCGGACCGTTTATGCTGTCGAAAGTCGAATTGGGGCAACAGATAATACTCGCAAAAAATCCGTACTTTTGGAAAAAAGACGCGCAAGGCAACGCTCTTCCTTATCTTGATTTCGTTCGTTTCGCGATAATTCAGGAGCCGAATATGCAAACTATGATGTTTCAAAACGGCAAAATTGACCATTATATGTTGAGCGGCGAACATTTTCCTCATCTAAAACCAAAAGAAAAAGAAGGGAATTTTAAACTTTATCGCGTTGGACCGCGCTGGTACGACAGATTTTTCGTGTTCAATCAAAATAATCAAGTCGATGAAAAAACGGGAAAACCGTTTCTTGCTCCCCAAAAACAAAAATGGTTTCGTTCAAAAGAATTTCGGCAGGCGTGCGCTTACGCGATAAACTACGACGATATAATAAAAATTGTTTTCAACGGTTTGGCATATCCGCCGGCGGGCGTTTGGGGGAATCACAAAGGAAAATTTTCAGACCCGAATATTAAACAATATTATTACGACCTGCAAAAAGCGGATTCTCTGCTTAATTCGATAGGATATACAAGAAACGCCGACGGTGTGCGCTCGGACGACGAAGGAAATATTATTGAATTTACAATTACCACAAGCGCGGGAATTGAGAGAATCGCAAAAATGTTCGGCATAGTTCGCAAGGATTTGGAACAGTTGGGCTTCAAAGTTCATTTGGATTTTGTGGAGTTCAACACTATGATTTCGCGGATTTATAATACATATAATTGGGACATTGTTGCCTTTTCGTTAGGCGGAATCGTCGACCCGCATTTTGGAACGTCGTCCAATATACCGACTTCGCAAAGATACATAATAAATCCGCAGCGAAAAGATAAAAACGGGCGCGATATTCCAAAAGAAAACAGAGATTACGAGTTGCGCGTCGCCGAAATTTTTGAAGAGGCGGTAAAAGAAATGGACGAAGAAAAACGCGCGCAATTATATTTTGAGTGGCAAAACATAGACAAGGAACAATGCCATTTCGTTTATCTTCCGATTGACGAGGTGATTTTGGGTTTGCAAAACAAATTCGGCAATATTCATCTTACTTCAAACCTAAACTCTATGGAATCGCTTATTCATAATATCGACGAAATTTACTTAAAATCGCCCGATAAAAAGTAGAAAACTAAAATTAAAAAAAAGCGATTTTTTTGAAATTTCACGTCGTTTGACTCATAGGAACAACCACGCGAAATCCTACGTTAAAGCCGCTTCCAGACGGATATCCGTTGGCGCGATACGCAACTCGGCAGTTATCGGCGATGTTGTACCAACTTCCGCCGCGCATTACGCGATAATAGCCGATGCTCGGTCCCGTAGGATTTGTTGTTAGCGCGTCCGTCGGATAAAAATCGTACCAATCGCTGCACCATTCCCAAACGTTTCCGCTCATATCGTGTATGCCCAAAGCGTTTGGCTGTTTTTGTCCGACCGCTTGCGTGCCGCCGTTTGGTATATTCTTAAAATGCCAGCCGACGTCGTTTAAGTTGTTGCTTCCGCTGTAAATATACGCGCTGTTTTTGCTTCCTCCGCGAGCCGCAAATTCCCATTCGGTTTCCGTCGGCAAACGTCCGCCTATAACTTCCGCAAAATCGTTTGCGTCGTACCAAGTTACGCATTCGACGGGATTTTTATCGCCGTTGTAATAAGACGGACTGTTGCCGTTGACTTCTCTATATTGCAATTGAGTTATGGGATATTTGCTTATCCAATAATCATAAGTTATTCGTACTCGATGTTGATTTTCGTTGCCGTATCGCCCTTGCTCGCCGGTCGGACTGCCCATAGTAAAAGTTCCCGCTTTTACCAAAACAAATTCTATGCCTTTTATTGTGGCAACATTGTCGCCGCTGTTTTCGTTGCCGTTGTTTTGCGCGTTTATAAACATAATAGATTTTCTTTACTTTTTAGATTTAAGATTAAACGTTAAAATACTATAATATCGCATAATAAATGTATAAACTCTTAAAATTAAGGCAAAATTTATGGTTTTTTGTGCGGAAAAATATTATTTTACGTCAAAATTCAAGGGAGAAAAACGTTATGAAAAACATTGAATTAACGGAATTTGAAAATAAATCGCGCTTAAAAGCGTCAGCAAAAATTGAAAATATTGCGAATAAAACTTTATTTTCGGCAAGTATTTCAGGAAATTTATCGGAAATTGATTTTCCCGAAATTTCAATAAATTCGTCGCGCAAAAACGAACTTTGGACAATCGGCTGTTTTGAAATATTTGTCAGTAAAACGGGCAATTCTTACGCGGAATACAATTTCGGATTCGATAAAAATTGGGAATGTTTTAATTTTTCGGATTATCGTGAAAATCAAAGTCGTCCGCAAGTAAATATTCCCCCAAAAATAACCTGTAAAATTACCGAAAATTTATTTACGCAAACGGTAGAATTTGAAAAAGATATAATTTTGCAAAATTCTTTTTCTATAACTGCGGTAATTAAATTAAAAGGGGGCGTTTTTTTATATTTTGCAAATAAACACTGCGGCAAAAAGCCCGATTTTCATTTGAAGGCAGCGCGGGTTTTGCAGGGAAAACCATACGACTTTCGCGGATAAAATACGGAACATAAAATCTTCAATAAACTTTCAAATTATCATCAATAATTTCTACGTTTTCGCCTTTGGGTTTTAATATGCCTATTCCCATTTGTAACGCTTCTTTTTCTATGCCGTCTTCAAACGAAAGTCCCGCTATTCCCAAATAAAAATTAAATTTTGCGTATTGCGGAAACAATTCCTTGAATATTTTTATCTGGTCGGTCGTTAAATCGACAATGTGGTCTTTTCTGACTTTATATTTCACTTCTATAAGCGCAATCGTGTCTCCGTTGTACATAACGAC
>WRFX01000113.1 GCA_009787445.1 Chitinivibrionia bacterium
AATTGCGGCTATGTTTGCCGCGAGCGTATTGTTTGTAGGTTGCGGCGACCCCGAACCGACGCCTACTCCCAAACCAAACCCGAATCCGAATCCCGGAGGCGGCGCGGCAAATTCCGTTTTACTTGACGATTTCGAAGAAAAAGAGATTGATGACGAGGGAAATACCGGCTGGACAAACCAAAATTCAATTGCAAATCGTAAAGGTACCGATGGCGGAACTTGGTACGGATATGCAAGTACCAACGGAGGCAAGATTTTAGCTTACGACGAAGATGGTAATGAAAGTAATATATTAGATGGCAATGGCAGTACTACCGAAAAAGGAATGGAAATGACTCTTGGTACCGGAAGTATGATTGCAGCGCTTGACGTGTTAGATTGTCCGTCAGATGAAGATTATTACGCTGCAATAGTAACGCCTTTCATTGATGATGAAGATACGAAAATAAACCTTTCAGGATTGCGTAGCGTAAAAATTAAAGGAAAAATAAAAGGAGCAATGCGCGTTGAAATTGAAAGTCCAGTAACTACTGATTGGGCGAATTGGGGTTGGTCGATAGGCGAAAATTCAGAGAATAGTGATTATAAAAATATAGATGTCGAGTTGCGTGTGTCCGCTATGACTGGACCCGATTGGAAACTTAATCCTGCACAAGGACGTGATGAAGTGTTAGCCGAAGCGACGGTGTTTGTGTTAGCGGTGGATACGAGTAACGATACTCGCGTTGATATGGAGATAGATGAAATTTATCTTATTTTTAACGACGAAGGCAGTATTCCGTCGGAATTTAAATAAGATTTTTTGAACTTGAGCGATAATTAGAGAGTCGGACTTTTGTTCGGCTCTTTTTTTTGCGGGAGTTGGAAAAGTTTTTATATTTGTTTTTGGTATTTTTTACATTTTTAGTTTGTGGAATTTAGTATATTTGTATTAAAAACGGGAGGCGAGTATGGAAGAAAAGAAAATATTGACATTTGAAGAGATTATGGCTGGTTTTGCAGAAACTATGAAAGGTTTCGCGCGAATTGAGAAACAACAGGAAGAGAACGCAAAAGGTTTTGCGGAGTTGAAAGAATTGCAAAAACGAAACGAAGAAGAACGAAAACGAAACGAAGAAGAACGAAAACGAAACGAAGAAGAACGAAAACGAAACGAAGAAAAAAACGAAGAAGAACGAAAACGAAACGAAGAAAAAAACGAAGAAGAACGAAAACGAAACGAAGAAAAGTCCGCGAAAGAATGGGCTGATTTGCGTGAATCTATTAAAGAAATGAGCAAAGAAATCGGCGGAATAGGAGATAGCAACGGAAAGTTTTCCGAGACATATTTTTATAATTCTCTTCTTAACTCGATGCATTTTGGAGGAAAAGATTTCGATGAAATAGACAAAGGATTAAAACGCTCAAAAAAACTGCCAAACGGCGATAAATTAAAAGGCGAATACGACGTAGTTATGTACAATGGAAATACCATTGCGCTTATAGAAGTAAAATACAAGGTAAAGAAAAATCATATTGTTAATTTAACTACAAAACAGGTAAAAGTATTCAAAGAATTGTTTCCGCAATACGCGAAATTTGATTTTTATTTGGGACTCGCGGGGCTTTCGTTTGAAGACGGTATAGAAAAAGAAGCGTTAGAGCAAGGCATAGGCATATTGAAACCCAAAGGCGAAAATGTTGAAATTATCGACGATAATTTGAAAATTTATTGAAAAATAGGGGAGGAATAATTATGACGGTTACTTTGGATTTACCTGACGAATTGGTAAAAAGCGTTATGGAATTTACCCATACGGATTCGCAAAGCGACGGTATTCGCGTTGGGTTGGAAAATTTGGTGAGAAAAAACGCGGATGAAAAATTTGCCGAAAGGTTCGGCGGAGTTGAAAATTTTGATATAGACGAAGCGTCAAAATATGTTGATTCGTCGGAATTGGTCAACTATTTTGGGAAATTAGATTTAAGAAAAGATATCGATTTGGATGCGTTAAGAGGAAGAAATAATGCAAATTGGTAACGTTTTGGCGGATATAACAAAATATCTATCCCCGATTTGCTTATTGCGCAAAACTGTATTCAAAACAATATCAAAATTATTTCCCGCGATAAACACTTTGAAACAATCGCCAAGTTTTTGCCGTTGAAATTATATTAAAATTGCGTATATTATCAAAATAACTTGCGCAAATATTATTTTATATCCTAAAAATAATCGTATTAAAAAGCAAAGTGAGAAAAATATGCTTGATTCTATAATAGAAATGATTCCGTTCTTGCGAAATTCGCTTCTAAACAACCGCGAAAAACGACTTATTGCGATTGTTATAGTGATTTCGCTGCCTTTGACTGTCTTTTTAGTGTCGTTTACGCTTGCGTATGCGATAGTTAAAAATCAACACGCGGATTCTTTGCAGGACGACGAAATAAGCGGAGTACCAGCCGCGCCGCGAATAATAAAGTACGACGCGCTCGAAAAAGACGCATTGCGCAATTTTTTGATAAAAATATACAACGAAGGCGACTTTAAGTACGCCGAAGATATTGCCAACAAAATCACTTTAAGCGACTCCACAGATAATTTGGCGTTTTTTGTTTTGGCGAAAATAAAAATAGAAAACAAAAAATATGGCGAAGCGCGCGTTATAGTAAATTCGCTTAAATCAAAAAATTTTATGCTTGATTCGCTGAAAACGCTTTCCATTTCTCTGGTAGAAATCGGCGAACTAAAAGAAATAATAGGAGATACGGTTTCGCTTTCGGCGACGCAGTTGGCAAAAGTAGGGGAGCGCTTGTTTGCGGAAGTAAAAGATAATAAAGATAATGATTATTGGGCAAACGTTTTCATTGCAAAGGCGATAGAAAAAGACAGCACAAATCCCGAAGCGCTTTATCAGTCCGCCAGATTGAATATGAACAATAAAAAATACGCCGTCGCCGAAAAACAAATTAAAACTCTACTTTCGCAGGATTCTACGTCCGCAAGAAATTTGGGAAGATACGCGATTTTGCTTCACGAAACTGGAAGAAATACTTTGGCGCTCGTTTATTACAGAAAAGCGGTGGAAAAAAATATGTACGATTTCAATTTGATATATAATCTCGGCGAATTGTATCATTCGTCGCTGAACGACAGAGAAAACGCGAAAAAATGTTTTTTGCGGGTTGTCGAATTGTCGCCCGACACTTGGCAGGGATATTTTAAACTCGGCGTTATCTCGAGCGAAGAAAACGATTTTAACGCGGCGATATATTATTTTACAAAAGCGGGCGATTTTTCGCCGAACAATACGCGGATTTTGCACATGCTTGCGACCGCTTACGAAAGATATAACGAAAAAGATATGGCAATGGAAACTTACGACAGGATTTTAAAAATAAATCCCGACGACGATATTGCGCTGTATAAACGCAGGAACTTAAACGATAATTAGTCAATGGAGGGTGGAAATATGACTGTGGGAAAAGATTGTTTGGCAAGAGTTGTGTCTGAAAAAACGGGACTGAATTTGATTGATACGAGATTGCTCGTAGTCGCGTTTTTGGAGGCGCTTAAAGGCGAACTTGCAGACGGAAAAAGAGTTGAATTGCGGGGACTCGGAAGTTTTTACGTAAAAAAATGCAAGGCGTCAAAAGCGAGAAATCCGAGAAACGGAGAAAAAGTTCAGTTGCCCGCGAGAAAAAGACCCGTTTTTAAGGTGTCGCGGCAAGTTGTGGAAAAATTAAACGAAAATAAAGGGAGCGAATAGATTATTATGGAATTGAGATACGGCTGTAATCCGCATCAGAAGCCGGCGGAAATTTATATGGAAAACAAAAGCGAACTTCCTTTTAAGGTGTTGTCGGGAACGCCGGGATATATAAATTTCTGCGACGCGCTAAATTCGTGGCAGTTAGTAAAGGAATTAAAAATCGCGCTAAAAAAACCTGCCGCCGCAAGTTTTAAGCATTTAAGTCCTGCGGGAGCGGCGATTGCTATCCCTTTGAACGAAAACGAAAAAAAAGCGGCTTTTGTCGAAGATTTAGAACTTTCGCCGCTGGCGACCGCTTACGCGAGAGCAAGAGCGGCGGACAGAATGTCGAGTTTTGGCGATTGGGCGGCTCTTTCCGATATTTGCGACGAACAAACCGCGCTTTTACTGAAAAAAGAGGTTTCCGACGGCGTTATCGCGCCCGGATATTCGCCGCGCGCGCTTGAAATTCTTCGCGAAAAACGCAACGGAAAATACGCCGTTATTGAAATAGACGAAAATTATACGCCAAAAGAAACAGAAACGAGGCAAATTTTCGGCGTTACTTTATCGCAAAAGAGAAACGACGTAAAAATAGACGAATCGTTTTTGCAAAATATAGTGTCGAAAAATAAAGTGTTTAGCGACTCGGCAAAAACGGACTTGATAATCGCGCTTATCGCGCTTAAATATACGCAGTCAAATTCGGTCGTTTACGCGCTGAACGGACAGGTTATAGGCGTTGGCGCCGGGCAGCAGAGCAGGGTTCATTGCACGCGCTTGGCGGGAAATAAGGCGGATAGATTTTTGCTTCGTCATCACCCAAAAGTGCTTTCGCTTCCGTTTAAGGCGGGAATTTCGCGCGCGGATAAAAATAACGCGATAGATTGCTTTTTGGAAGAAGATTTAAGTCCAAAAGAAATTGCGACACTATACGAGAGTTTTGATAAAAAAGTAGAAGCGTTTACAAAAGAAGAAAAAAGACGTTGGTTAGACGAACAAACAGGCGTTTCGCTCGCTTCGGACGCATTTTTTCCGTTTCGCGACAACATTGACAGAGCGGCGAGAAGCGGCGTAAAGTATATTTGTCAACCGGGAGGTTCCGTTCGCGACGATATAGTGATACAAGCGTGCGACGAATATGGCATCGCTATGGCGTTTTCGGGAGTGAGATTGTTTCATCATTAAGAAAATAAAAAAGGTTTTGTTAAAAAAAAATTTACAAAAGGAGTAAATTATGGCTTACGAAGTGAAAAACGAGTTTATCGACAAGGGTTTGGAAAATGAAATTGCCGCCGCTATAAAAGAGCGTCGTTCAATCGAGCAGTTGTTAGCGCAAAAAAAATTCGTAGGAACGAATGAAAATTTGGAAGAATTGACTCACATTTTAATCAAATATATGGGCATAAATATGGCTTTGGAGTTCATATTATTTACGGCAAATCAGGACGAATGGGAAAAATATCGCGGAATTTTGGTGAATTTGTGGGAACATATTGCGGAAACGGAAGGTTTTAAGACGGAACATCGGCTTCTTTTGGGGCAGTCGCTTTATCAAAAAGGACAAACCGAACTTGGCGCGCAATTTATTCGCAAAGCCGCCGTAAATGCCGCCGACGTAAAAACGACGCTTGCCGTTGCCGAAGTGGTAAATCACGAAATAAAAAATAAAGCGTGGGTCAGAGAAGTGCTTTTGGGCGCGAAAGAAATCGCCAAAACTGCGGACGATTACACTAAAATCGCGAAGGGCTTCAGCGAATTGGCGCAAGACGAAACGGAAAGCAAAAAAACGATTAACGAAGGCGTAAAAGTAGCGAATACTTTTACGGAATATTGCGAAATAGCCAGCGCAATACTTAAATTGTATAACGACGTCGCCTGCGCGGAGTTGGTTTTTGAAGCGGGAACCGCGAAAAAAGACGCTTCGTCGCCGCTCGATACGCTTGCCGAAGAAGAATACAGCGAAACGCTTGCAAAATATTAAGCGTAAAAAATGAGCGAAACCGAAATAATTGAAGAGATAAAAAAGCGTTGCGAGCAGATTTCAAACGATAATTTTGACGTTTCTATTGGCGACGATTGCGCCGTTAGAAAGCGTTTGTCGCGTAAAAAATTGCTTTTGAGCGCGGATATAAGCGTTGAGGACGTTCATTTTTCGCGAAAATATATGTCGCTTTTTGAAATAGGATATAAAAGCGCGATTTCAAACATTAGCGACATTGCGGCGATGGGGGGAAAACCCGATTTTTTTATAATTTCTTTGGCGTTTCCCCAAAATTTTTCAGACGAAGAAATTTTGCAACTTTACGACGGAATAATTTTTGCCGCAAAAGAATATTGCGTTGCGATAGTCGGCGGAGATTTGTCAAAAAGCGATAAAATTATCGTTTCCATTACAATAGGCGGCGTATCCGGCAAAAGGATTTTGAGAAGAAACGGTGCAAAAGTCGGCGATAATATTTGGGTTTCGGGATTTCCGGGAATGTCGGGACGCGGACTTTTTCTGCTTCAAAAATACGGGCGAAAAAAAGCCGAAGAAATTGACGAAAAAGCGGTTTTGGCGCATATTCGTCCAAAGGCGCAAATAAAACTTGGCAACTATTTGGCAAATAATAAGTTAGTTCATTCTTGTATAGATATTTCGGACGGCGTTGCAAAAGAAATTCGGACAATAACAAAAGAAAGCGGCGTCGGGGCGCAAATTTTTGCGGTAGAACAAAATAGCGAATTTTTTTTTAACGGGGGAGAGGATTACGAACTTCTTTGGACTGCCGACAAATCGTTTAAACCTGATTTTGACGGCGTAAATTTTATGAAAATCGGCGAAATTATATCCGAAAAGGAGATTTTTCTACTCGAAAACGGCGAAAAAAAATCGTTTGTGGCGACGGGGTTTGAGCATTTTTGAGAAAAATACGGGAAGAGTGAAAAAAATAAAATATTTTTTGTTTTTACCTAAACATTACAGCAATTAAAATTTGCAATTTATCAAACATTCTTTTTAGCGCGTCCGATTTGCTTTCTTTAACTTCAATTGGATTTTCGGGTTTTATTTTATCTATGATTTCTTGAGCGATTTCCAATCCTGCATTAACCACTTTTACGCTTGTAATTCCACGATAATAACCTCCTAAATGCAAAATATCATACGCGGTATTAAAATGAGACAGCATTTTTTTATCCAATTTAGCGATATTAGACGTATAATATTCTATCGATTTTTGTTTGTTTTTTGAAGGCGAATCGACGTCTTTTATTTTAAACCAAGCGTCAATAGCGACTAAAACGCCGAGATACGCTACACCGCAAGCGGTGCGCACATATTTTTTATCTTTGTAATATCCGTCGTCTATTTTCTTCGCTTTTTGCAACGCCTCTTTCGCGTTGTCCATATAGCGAACCGCTTCGGTATATTCTTCGCTTAAAAAAGCGTTTTGCTCTTCTCTTGTCATTTTTTTCTCCTGTTTTTTTGTTATTTGTCTATAATATACTATATTTTTTAAGTAAATTCCAAGAAAATTTGTGAAAAAAATGTTTTTTTGTTTTTATATATAAAAATACTATTTGTAGCAAAACAAAAGCAAGGCGAGTCATAAAACCCGCCCTGCCGAAAAGAAAGAACAACACAAATTTTTAATTGCGGGGAAACGCCACGCGGAACCCAGAGTCATCGCTGCCGCTCGGGTGGTAGCTGCCGCGGTACGCAACCCGACATTCCACAAAGGAGTAATAACCACCGCCGCGCACAATGCGGGATTCGCTTGAACTGGTACCACCCGTAGGGTTCACTACCGCACTCGCGCTGTACTCGCCATACCAATCGCCGCACCATTCAAATACATTCCCGCTCATATCGTATATGCCAAGTTCGTTAGGTTGCTTCTGTCCTACCGTCCTTGTTTCGGATGACGGGATATTATTCCAATACAAACCTACTTCGTTCAAATCATTGCTTCCGCTGTAAAGATAACCGTTGCTATTATTTCCTCCGCGAGCAGCAAACTCCCACTCCGCTTCCGTAGGCAAACGTCCGCCGACCGCTTTACAGAAATCGTTCGCGTTATCCCAAGTTACTCTTTCTACGGGATTATTACTTCCGATATTATATACCGACGACGGATTATTACCCATTACCGTTTGATACTGCGCCTGCGTTACGGGATACTTGCTTATATAGTAATCCTGCGTAAGCGTTACCTGCTGTGTTGCGGGGCTCCACCAAACATTATTATCATCAGGGTCGAAACCTACTCCCATCGTAAAACTTCCCGCCTTTACCAATACGCAAGCAATACCGTTTATAGTCATCTGGTCGCCGTCGCTGCCGCTGCCGTTTGCGCCAAGGTCAGGCAAAGGCATTACTCCTTGCGTCCATTGAGCATACATAGATACGTCGTTCGTTATTGTATAACTGTCTCCTGCACCGCCGTAGCGGGTTTCTCCGTCCTCGCTGAACCATCCGATAAAATTATAGTAGCCGCTTCTCGTCAGCGTAGGTAAGATTATGCTTGTTCCCTCCGCTTCCGTTATCGTAGGTATGGTGTTACCGCCTTGCAAATCATAAAGCCAGAGCGTGTATTTTGTCGGTTCTATCTCTGTCCACTGCGCGTACATAGTTACGTTTCCCGTGAGCGTATAAAGGTCTCTGTCTTCGCCCTCTTCGCCGTATTTAGTTCCGCCGGAACTTGCGCTGAACCATCCGTCAAACGTATAACCGTTTCTTATCGTGGAAGGTAACATTGTGATTGTTCCCGCCTCCAGCGTTATCGGCGATACGCTTTCGCCGCCCTGCGAGTCGAAAGTTATAGTGTAAAATGTTTTGTCTTCTTCTTTATCGCCGCATCCCGCCGCGAAGAATACAACCAACGCCGTCAAAACGGCATACTTGAAAAAATCAAGTTTCTTCATAAAAACTCCTTTGTTTAAATTTTATGTTTGGGATTACCATATAGAAAAAGCGCGATAAAAAACCGCGTCTTATTCTCAAAAGAAAATAAAAAAGAAAGCGAGAAAAATATTTTAAGTTTAAGTTTCCAAAAATTAAGCCGCTAATTCGCGGGGG
>WRFX01000114.1 GCA_009787445.1 Chitinivibrionia bacterium
CCCCCCCCCCCCAGACAATAAACAACAAAACAACAAGCCATTTGTTCATTTTTTTCAAATTTTTCATGCGTGCCAACCTTTCTTTTTTTCGTAATTTAACAAATTTTTATTTAGAGTAAAGTTCCACAACTAAATGTTCATCCGCAATTACCGTAACGTCGTGTTTTTCGGGCAGACGTTTAATTTCGCCTTTAAGTTCCACTTTGGAAAATTCTAACCACTCGGGTACCGTGTGCGTGTTGTCCGCGACGAGCGCCTGCAAAAACTTTTTTGTAGCGTCGTTTGCGGCAATGCTGATTTTATCGCCTACGCAAACCGTAAAAGACGGAATATCCACTTTTCTATCGTTTACGCGAATGTGCGCGTGATTGACGATTTGCCTCGCTTGCGCACGAGTTTTTGCAAATCCCAAAGCATAAACCACGTTATCCAAGCGGCGTTCCAAAAGAGAAAGAAGATTTTCTCCCGTAACGCCTTTCATTTGTTTTGCCTTAACGAAAGTATTTCTAAATTGTCTTTCGTTAAGCCCGTATGCAAAACGAAGTTTTTGTTTTTCGAGTAATTGTACGCCGTATTCGCTTAAACGTCCGCGACGTTGCTTTATTGGTCCGGGAGGATTTGGTCTTTTTTCCAAAAGACGTTGATATTTTTCATTTCCGAACACGTTCGTTCCCAGATGACGAACAATTTTCCCCTTTGGGTCAAGATTTCGTGACATTTATTTTCTCCTAATAAACTTTAATTTTAACGTTTCAAACAACTTGCCGCGGTTATTTTTTCCGATAAATAATCTAACGCGGCACTAAAAATAACAAATGTACAAACAAAAAAGCAATATTTTACGAAAATGTTGTCTTTTTTTGTGAAAATATTGTTGATTTTCATAATTTTCTACTTTCTTTTGGACTTTTGGAATTTATAACGCTTCTATTTCTTTCTTGGAAAGTCCTGTAAATTCGGATATTTCTTCAGCGGACATTCCGCGTTGTTTCATTTTTTTTGCGCTTGCTTTGTTTCTATTTTCAAAATCTTTTTTTTCTTCAAGCAGTTCTTTCTTTTCTTGAAACAAATCTTTTTTCTCTTGAAGCAGAGTTTCAATAGTTTTTTTATTTTTTTCAAGTTCTTTGTCTTTTTCGCCGAATGTTTGTTCTACATATCGCTGATAATATAACTCTTCGTCCAATTCTTTACGCGCATCCTTATCTACCGCGACGTAATGTAAAATATCCAACAATTCTTTTATTTCAGGATATTGCGTTTCAACGGGAAAATCTTTTGTAGTTTTGTCCGAAGACACAAAGTTTTCTTGCTCAAATACGGATAAAAGCGTATCCAATTCGGTATTTAAATTCTGCTTTATCTTGCAGGTTTGCACAAAATACGCCTTGTGAGTCAAATGTTCTACAAAATTATCGTGAACGGTTAATTTTTCTTTTGTTCGCAAATCTTTACATTCGGGATAAGCGACAAAAGCGGGAGCGTCCACAGATAAATTAAATCCCAAAATGTAAATTGCTATTATCGGAAGTTTTGAATTTACGTATTCCGCGCCCAAATACTCTCTAAAACGATAAATATCGCTTAATTGTTTTGCCTTTTGCAATTCTATAATTACTCTTTTTACGCCTTCTTCTTTGGTTTCTATCGTCGCGGCGAAATCTTTTCGGTAAAGCGTTAACTGCCCCGTTATTTTATCAAATTTGGTTCGCTCTTGAATATACGGTTCAAGAGATATTATTTTGCAATCTAAAATTGTGCCGATAAGAAACTTCGCAACCTTGTCGTTTTCCAAAAGCCGTTTGAACGTCGCGTCGTATATAGGATTTGCTATTATCATTGTTTCGCTCCTTTTTTATTACAAATATACTATTTGCCGATTGCCGAATTTCAACTTTCTATGTTTAATTTTCACAACAAATTCGCCGCGGTTTCCGCCAATTTTGAACGCTCGCATTTTACAAGCGTTATGTGCGACGACAAATTTTCGTTTCTGAATTTTTTTACCACTTGCATTAAACCGCTTTCCTCCGCGTTGATTTTCGGATTGTCTATCTGATACGGGTCGCCCGCAAGAATTATTTTTGTTCCAACTCCTGCGCGAGTTAAAATCGTCTTTATCTCGTGAAGCGTCAAATTTTGCGCTTCGTCTATAACCAAATATTGCTTGTGAATTGACCGCCCGCGTATATACGGAAGCGGCTCTATAAGCAATATTCCGCGCTCGGTCAAGTCGCTAAATCCGTGAATTTTACTGCGCATAGTTTTTCTTCCGTGAATCAAAAAATCCACATTGTCCGAAATCGGATACATCCACGGACCAAGTTTTTCTTCAATAGAACCCGGCAAAAAGCCAATATCTTGTCCGAGCGAAACGGTAGGTCGCGCAACAAGAACCCTTTCGTATTGTTCGCAGTCGATGGTTTTATATAAGCCCGCCGCGACAGCCAAAAGCGTTTTGCCCGTTCCCGCTTTTCCGACAAGCGTAACAAGCGCAATATCGTCGTTAAGAAGCGCGTCCAAAGCGAGAGTTTGCTCAATATTTTTTGCGGTAAGCCAATGCGGAATTTCACTGCTCGCGACGGCAAGCGGAACAAATTCGCAACTTTCGCCGTCAAATCGCGACAAACAGGAATTTTGCGGATTTTCGCTACTTGTCAATTTGTAATATTCGTTTGGAAAAACGCTTTCGTCGGTTTTATTTTTTATGTTTTTCCCGTTTTTTATTTCGTCAAGCGATTTTTGAGAAATTTTTATTTCCCTGTAAATCGGATAAAGTTCTTCAATCTTAAACAACTTTTTTCTCCTTTTTTTCTTTATTCTATTGCGCCGACGGGGCAAATTTTCGCGCAAAGTCCGCAATTAACGCACAATTCGTCTCTTATTAGCGCGACGTTCGGCATAATTATCGCGCATTTTTGACAAATTGCCACGCAAGTTCCGCAGCCGTCGCATTTATTTTCATTTATTTTCGGCATTTTTTTTCCTTTCTTTTATCGTTTTTTCGTATCCTTGGTCGCTTGGAGTATAAAAAGTTTTTCCCTGCAAATTGTCGGGTAAATATTGCTGCTTAACCCAATGGTCTTTATATGCGTGCGGATATAAATATCCTTTTCCGTGTCCAAAGCCCTTTTCGTCTCGGTTTGCGTCTCGCAGATGATTTGGAATATCGTCCGCCTTATCCTCCACTTCAACCGCCCGAAGCGCGTCGAAAAATCCCATAGTACTATTGCTTTTTGGAGCCGTCGCCAAATACAAACACGCCTGCGAAAGCGGGTAACGTCCTTCGGGCATTCCTATATAATCGTATGCTTTCGCGCAGTTCATAACGACCGAAACGGCGTTCGGGTCGGCAAGTCCTACGTCTTCGCTCGCAAGAATTATCATTCGGCGAAAAATAAATCGCGGGTCTTCGCCTGCGTAAACCATTTTTGCAAGCCAAAAAAGCGCGGCGTCGGGGTCGCTTCCCCTTACCGATTTTATAAAAGCCGAAATTATGTCGTAATGCGCGTCGCCGTCTTTGTCGTATAAAACCGCGCGTTTTTGTATGGATTCTTCGGCGATTTCGCGAGTAATGCGTATTTCGCCGTTTTCGTCTTCCAAAGTCGTTTCCATAGCCAATTCTATGGCGTTAAGGACCGAACGGGCGTCGCCGTTTGCCGAATTGCACAAATGTAAAACCGCGCCGTCGTCTATTTTTACTTTTTTATTGCCGAAACCGCGCACAGGGTCTTTAAGCGACATAAAAAGAATTTCGCGCAAATCGTTGTCGTTTAAGGGAAAAAGTTGAAAAATCCGCGACCTCGAAACAAGCGCCTTATTTACTTCAAAATACGGATTTTCGGTAGTCGCGCCGATTAAAATTAAAACGCCGCTTTCTACGTGCGGAAGCAATGCGTCCTGTTGCGCTTTGTTGAATCTGTGAACTTCGTCGACAAATAAAATTGTTCGTCTTGCGTTAAACTTAAATTCGTTTTGCGCTTCTTCTATGCTTTGCACGATTTCGGCTTTTCCCGCCAAAACCGCGTTTATCGTGATAAAATGCGATTTTGTAGTATTTGCGATAATTCTTGCGAGCGTAGTTTTTCCGACGCCGGGCGGACCGTAAAAAATCAAACTTGAAAGGCGGTCGGCTTCTATCGCTCTTCTTAAAAGTCGTCCTTCGCCCAAAATCGTTTTTTGTCCGACGTATTCGCTCAAAATTCTTGGGCGCATTCTGTCTGCAAGCGGCGAGCGGGTTTTCAGAATATTTTTCGCCGACGTTTCAAATAAATCCATATTGACGTTTCTCCGTATTTTTTGTTAAAATATGTTTCGCGCGCTTTGAAAATATAGTATATTCCCAAATATCAATGTGAAAAATTGCGAACTTTCTATAACCTTATAACGAAAAGTGGAACAAAAATGAACAAAAATTTGTTAAAAAAAATTCCGTCGCTTGCGGTTATGATTACGATTTTTACGCTTTCCGCCATACCCGGCGACGAACCTTTTTTGAACGTATTCAATTTTAGCGACAAAATAAAGCATTTTGCAATTTATTTTATTTTGGGACTAACGTTTTGTTTATGGATTTCAAACGAAAAATGGCTTGCAAAACCTTTCTTTTTTGGTTCTCTTATAGTTGTTTTATGCGCGATTTTTGGAATTTTCGACGAGTTTCATCAATCTTTTGTTCCCAATCGTTCGGGAAATGATTTAGGAGATTTGGCGGCGGACATTTTGGGCGGTTTTCTTTCGCCTTTCGCGTATATACTAATAATTAAAATTCGCAAATTTGCCGCAAAAAACTAACTTTTTTTTAATTTTATCGAGATATTATTTTATCTATAAATTCGTCGGTTTTTTTCATACTGAACATCACCAAAAAGTCGTTTGTAGGAATCAATAAAACATTTTCGGGATTTGTTAAAAAGACAAGCGCTTTTTTCCCGTTTTTAAGTCGCATCCAGCCCGAAACAAAGCCGGGCAAAGCGATTCCGTTTGTTCTTATTTGAACGCCGTATTCTTTGTCCGTTTTTAAATTTATCGTTTTAATTTCGTTTGTTAAAATATTTTCTATTGGTATTTTTCGTCCGTAAATAAAGGAATTTATAACTAACATATTATCTTTTATCGCAATACTCGTATTTTTCGCCGCAAAAATAATTCCCGCAAAAAGCGCAGCAATTATGACAAGTATAAAAATCATAGGCAAAATATAAACGTTGCTTTTTGTTTGCGTTATCGTTTCAAAAAATACGGCGTTTTCCATAATTTTACTCCGTTATTTTCTGCGCTGTCCGTAATCGTCGTTTCGCACGGCGTAAGAACGCTCGTTTTGTCTGCGCATTTCAAAAGTGTCTCTGTGCGCGGCTTTATTGTTGTCGTTGGCGGAATTAGAACTTAATTCGCGTCGGGTTTTCGGAGCGTTTCTTACTCCGTCGGTAGAATTTAAGCGATTGTTTGTGTTTGCGTCAATAGTATTCATAATTTCCCTCCTTTTTATTCGGTTTTTACTTTTTCTATAAATATAATATTTGCGGTTTGTTAAAGTGTATATGAAAATAAAAAACGCCGCTGCAATGGTATAATTTTTATTGTTTTTGGCAATGAATTTACTATTTGCCGCAAATCAAAAAAAGCGCCCGCAAAAAGAGAACGCTTAAAAACAAACGATTATTCACAAATATCTTTTATATTAGCCGTCTTCCCATACGCCGGTATCGAGCAAATCTTCAAATCTGTTAGTAATGTCAAGTGTTCCTAATATGATTTTTCCGCCGATATGCGTGTCTCTGTCGCTTTTTGAATCTTGCTTAAATTTGAAATTTTGAAAGTCAATCGTCGTTTTGTATTTTCCCGTTAAATTTATTTTCCCGTTAATTGTTATTTCCGCTACGTATTCATAACTCGTCGCGGTTTCTTTGTAATTCTCATTATATTGAGTTGCCATTCCGCCGCCTAAATACAAGACATCTGTATTTGAATAATTATGATATTCTTGCGTAAATTTATCCGAAATACTTTCTCCATCGGCTGTTTTCTTTTCGGTATACGAAATCTGTCTCCAATCATAATAACCGCTTTTACTCCCGCTTTCGCGAAATCCCCAATCGAAATCTTCGGTACTTTCGTAAGAACTTCCATCGTAAGAATTTCCACTGCCATAAATTTCTTCTTCAAGCGTCGCAAAAAATTCGTTAAGATTTGCTTGGCTTACCGTTTCCCCGCCTCTATCGGTCAAACTTCCCGACGGGTAAGAAAGCGTTTCGTCGCTGTTGTCGTCATCGTCGCCGCAAGCGACAAACCCAAACGCGCAAAACGCCAAAAAACACGCGACCAAAAATTTGGTCAAAAAATTAAGTTTTTTCATAAAAAACTCCTTTTGTTAAATTTTAATAAAACAACCGAGAGATTTAAACCTCCCTTTAAATTTCCACTTTTTTAAGAAAAAACTTGCTTTTATATGTTTGCATTTAGTATTTTGCGCGTGGTATAGTTTAAAGGGAGGTTTAAATTGTGCCAACTAATTTCAAGAGTTTTTTGGAGAAAATTTAGTTTTTTTTCTTATTTAGTTTTTTATCCTTAATTTTAATTCCTTATTATTTTCCTGCGTTTTTCGCTAATTTGCACTATATTTATATATGATATCAAAAACAATTAAAAGTGGAGTACTTATGAGACGTTTAACTTTATCTTTTTTATTAACCGTCTTTCTCGGGTGGGAAATAGTATCCGCGCAAACAATTACAAGTATGACGGCGACGCAAGGACCTGTATTTAACGTAAGTCAAGACGGCGGAGCGGGATTTACTTTCCCCGCATTTAACGGCGGAGCGGCAACTTTCGGACAAGTAGGCAACGATTTGGAAGTTTTGGTAAGTTATACCCAAAACAGCGGATTTGTAAACATAGACGCTAATGCAAGCGGATGGATTTACAACCAAAATTGGGGACACTTTTGGGAAGGCGGCGGCGGATTTTGGTTTCACGTAGAAAAAACTACATACATCCGTTTGCAATCAAGGGCAAATACCGGCGTTCATCTTGATTATACCTTAATTTATGAATTTCCCGCACGAAACGGAAACGCAATTTCCGCAAACGGAGAAACGACTATAACGGCAGGCAACGACGGAAACATCGGCGTGCCGTTTCCATATATCGGCGGCAGTCCCGCAAAATCGGACGACTTTGGAAAATTCGTTTATAAAATTCAAATAAACGGCGCTTGGATAGATTTAGACAACACCGTCGCAAGCACGTTTTATTATTCGAGCAACGGATACAATTCGTCTTCTCCAAACAACCAATATGCGATATGGTACGAAGGCGGCGGCGGAATTTGGTTTAGACCGATTACGCAAAATTATCAATTTCGCATATATTATCCGCTTAACGCTCAAACGGGAGGCGATGCGGGCGACAATTATATAGAATATACGTTTATAGGAAATCCCAATGCGCCGCGTCCAGACAATTCATGGTATGCGGACATTCCGCTTTCCGCGACGGAAAATCCCGCTATTAACGGATGGACATTGCATTGGAACGACGAATTTGACGGGAATGTTCTTGACGAAAGCAAATGGTCTACGGATTACGGTTATTATCTTAGCGACGACCCGGGAACTTGGGGCTGGGGCAATAACGAAGCGCAATGGTATTCGCACAATGCAAAAAACGTTTTTGTAGATAACGGTTTACTGAATTTGGCGGCTTATTCAAACGACCCGATGACTTTTCAGCCGCAGGGAGGCACTGCCAATTATTCTTCTGGCAAAGTTCTTTCGAGAGATAAATTTTATTGGAAATACGGAAGAATTGATTTTCGCGTGAAACTTCCCGCAGTAAGCGGCACGTGGCCCGCCTGCTGGATGATGCCGCAAGAAAACTACTACGGCGGCTGGGCTTCGTCGGGCGAAATAGACGTAATGGAGGCAAAAGGACGTTTCCCTAATTCAAGCAGCGGTGCGATTCATTTCGGTTCGGCGTGGCCCGGCAACAACTTCATAGGAGGCGAATATCATTTTCCCGAAGGCAAAACGATAGCCAACGACTTTAACGTATATAGCGTAATATGGGAACAGGACAAAATAAAGTGGTATGTAAACGGAAAGTGTTTTAACGTAGCGAGCAATACGCAATGGTATAGCGAACCTGCCGACGGAAAGCCGCAAAGCAACGAATATTCCCCTTTTGACAGGGATTTCTTTATAATAATGAATCTTGCTGTTGGCGGTTGGTTTGACCCCGACGCTCCTTTGAATCCCGATAATTTTCCCGCGACGATGCAAATAGATTACGTGCGAGTATATAAACCCGACCCTAACGGAAGTTCAATAGTTTCTGCGGGCAATGCTTTGAAGGGAGCGCAATTTGCGTTTGTCGGCATACGCGCCGGACAAATAAATCTTAATCTTAAAGCGGGAAATTATATTGCGGAACTTTACGATTTGAAAGGTCGTCTTATCAACAAAGTTGAAGTTAACGCTATAAACGGTATAAACGCAACGAGTTTGCGAACCGACAATCTTTCAAAAGGCGTATTTTTTCTTAAAGTAAAAGGAGTTGACGGTTCAGCGGTGTTAAAGGATAAAATTTTAGTTAAATAAAATATGTTTGCAAAGAGACGTAAAAAACCAAATTGCATAAAAATGTAATTTTTTTTGCAAACACCTTGACATCCACATCCGCGAAAAATTATATTACGCCTGCTTATTTGTAAAAAAGTGGGCAAAACAGATGAAAATGATAAAAGAAAAAGTTCTTTGATAAGATTATGATGTATGCGAG
>WRFX01000115.1 GCA_009787445.1 Chitinivibrionia bacterium
AAACTTTGCTGTGGCAAACAGCAATTACAATGTTCCCGTTTCAAAAACGGCTGTTTTGACTATTGAAGCGCCGGTATCGATTCGCGATGAAAAACCCGCCGTCGCCGACAATTATTACATTAAACTTGACAGNAATATAGTGTCGCAATCGGCGAAAATTAAGGTGATTGCTCCAAAAGACGCGGCGCATATTAACCTTGTTATTTACGACAATTCGGGCAATGTGATTTTTGAAAAAGCGGACAGAAACGGTGCGCAAATTTCGTGGAATTTGACAAACAAAGCGGGCAGAAAAATCGCTAACGGCTCGTATTTGATTATAGCCGAAGCGAGAAGTACAAACGGCGCAAAAATTTATCGTTATCAAAAGAAAATCGGCGTGAAACGGTAAATTTTTAATAAATATTGTTTTTATTGCGAAGGGGACGAAACTTGCGGGTTGCGTCCCTTTTTGTTTTGCGGCAAATAGTATTTTTGCACTCAAAAAGAACGTAAATAAAAGGAAATTATGAGAAACCAAGAAATATTTTTTACTGCGGACGGAATAAATAAATGCGACAAGATAATGCTTTCGTGCGCCGTTTTGCTTTTAATTACGGGAATTATTTTCGTTTTTGAAGCGGACAAAACCGCAATTTTATCGGGAGCCGGCGGCAAAGGATTCAAGCAAATAGTATGGTCTTTGGCGGGCTGCGTTTTTACGCTGTTTTTTCTTTTGTTAAACTATAAAAAACTTGCCGACGAAACTTTTTTGTCTTTCTTTTTGATAACGCTGACCGTTATGCTCGTCGTTCTTGCGGGCTGTTCTATGGCAAGTAATTTCTTAAACGAAAACATAAGAATAGGAAATTCGGGCTTTGGAATCCACAGCATTAAAGGCGCTTATCGCTGGATTGACTTAAAAATTTTTAATTTTCAGCCGTCAATTTTCGCAAGAGTATTTTTAATTCTTTTTGTAGCCGCGGGATTATCGAAAATCGACGACGTTCAAAAGAAAAAAAAGTTCAAAAATAAAAAAGAAAATTATAATTCAGCCCCCGCGATAGATGAAAATCGCAACAAATACAAACCGCTCTTCTTTTCGCTAATTATTTTCGTTTTGGTTTTGGTACAGCCAAGCACGTCCGTAGCAATTTCCATTATGGTCGTCGTTTTGGCGATGCTTGCGCTAAAAAATTCAAATCTTATATTCGGAAAAAGTTTTTTTATAATAGTCGCGGTTTTGGCTTTGGCGGGAACCGCCGCTTGGCACGGATTTCCGCACATTCGCGATAGAATTGTTAGAGGCGGCAACAATTATCAGAGCCAACAGGCAATTTTGACCATAGGCAGCGGCGGATTATTAGGACTTGGACTCGGCAAAAGCGAGGCGAAACACGAACGTCTCCCCGAAATCGAAAACGACTATATTTTTTCGCTGATTGCGGAAGAAACGGGATTTGTCGGCTCGCTAATTTTTATGGGAATTTACATTTTATTCGTAACTCGCGGATTTTTGACGGCTCTGCAAGCGCATAGCAGTTTTGCGAGATTTGCGGCTTTCGGATTTACCGTAAATTACGCTTTTGCGTTTTTGGTTCATTTGTTTGTAAATTTGGGTTTCATAAGCACGGGAGCGAGTTTGCCGTTTGTCAGTTACGGCGGAACGGCTATGTTTGCGGACTGCATTGCGCTTGGAATCCTATTAAACGTTTCAGGTTCAAGATACGAAAGGATTAGAATATGAAAATAGTTTTAGTTGCCGGCGGAACGGGCGGGCATATTTTTCCCGCGATGGCGGTCGCCGATGAAATTCGGCAAAACCGCGGCGAAACGCAACTTGTTTGGATAACGACAAATCGCGCAAACGAAAAGGAAATCGCGCAAAGATTTTCAATAGAAATGCTTTCTTTGAACGTCGACGGAATAAAAC
This sequence comes from Chitinivibrionia bacterium, assembly GCA_009787445.1. Taxonomy (GTDB): domain Bacteria; phylum Fibrobacterota; class Chitinivibrionia; order Chitinivibrionales; family Chitinivibrionaceae; genus WRFX01. Next base: position 1,913 of record WRFX01000115.1, read on the forward strand.
GCGCAATTTCGTTTCAGCCGATAAAAGCGATTTTTAAACTTGTAAAAGCGATATTTTTTATGAAAAAATACTTCAAAACGCAAAAACCCGACGCGGTAATAGCATTTGGCGGATACGTTTGCGCGCCCGTTTTGTTCGCGGCGAAAGCGAATAAAATTCCGTTTTTTATTCAGGAACAAAATACTGTCGCCGGCGCGGTAAATAAATTTTTTGCCAAAGACGCAAAAAAAATATTTCTCGGAATGCCTTTAATAAAGGACTTTAACGCCGCAAAAAACGCGGTTGTCGTTACGGGAACGCCCGTTAGAAAAGTGCGGAATTACGATAATTTTGCCTTTCCTTCTTCGGTGGACAAAAGCAAGCGAACAATTTTAATTTGCGGCGGAAGTCAAGGCGCGATGTCTATGAACAAAGCGCTAATAAAAGCGGTAAAATATCTTTCTCAAAACGATTTTCAAATAATTTGGCAAACGGGAAGCGCGGGCGAAAACGAGATAAAAAAAGAATTTGAAAACGACAAAAACATAGCGATTTTTGCGACTTTTACGGATTTGTATCCGTATTATTCCATCGCGGAAATTTTAATCGGACGAGCGGGCGCGTCGACTATAAGCGAAGCGCGTTTGTTTGCTTTGCCGTCTATATTTATTCCGCTTCCTTGGTCGGCGGAAAATCATCAGGAACACAACGCGCAATACGCGCAAAAATCCGGCTGGGCGTTATGTTTTGCGCAAAACGAAGAAACGAGCGACAAAATAATAGATTTTTTAGAAACCTGCAAAAAAGACGTCGAAATTTATAAAAAAATGAAGAATTGCGCAACCGAAAACGCGGCAAACGCGGCGAAAATCATTGCAAAAACCGTGTTAAATAATAATTAACTAATATGGAAAAACATCCGCTTTCTCCGTTTTTTCCAGATAAAGCGGAATATCTTTTTTTGGGCAGTTTTCCGCCGCAAAAACATCGTTGGTCTATGGAATTTTTTTATCCGAATTTTCAAAACGATATGTGGCGAATTTTCGGGTTGATATTTTTTAGCGACAAAAATTATTTCGTAAATATAGAAGAAAAAACTTTCAAAAAAGATAAAATAATAGCGTTTTTGACTAAACGTAAAATTGCAATGTACGATACCGCAAAAACGGTAATACGACTCAAAGACAACGCTTCCGACAAGGATTTGGAAGTAATAGAGCAAGTCGATATGGGAAAAATAATTCAAGAACTTTCTTGCTTGCGAAATATTGTCGCGACAGGGCAAAAAGCGTTGGAAACGATAATTAAACAATTCGCCGAAAAAAATATTGAAATACTTTCGCCCGCAATCGGTTCTTATACTTCGTTTATTTTTGAAAATAGAGAATTGCGTTTATACGGAATGCCATCTTCGTCGAGGGCTTATCCGCTCGCGTTAGAAAAAAAAGCGGAAATTTATAAATCGGCGTTTGGGCTTTTTGTTTAAAACAAAAAAACGTCCGCCGATAATCTTTCAATAGAAATCGACGGACAAAATATTAAATATCAAAAACTTAAATCGCATTATTTAAAAAATACTGCTGACTCGACACTCCCGCTTCTTTTTTTCTTATATATTTGCCGTTTGCCGTTAAATAACTCGCTTTTTCGTTGTCGGCAAGAAGAATTTCAAGCATTTTCAATATCTTTTTACGAATATTTTCATCGATTACGGGAGTCGCAATTTCTATTCGCCGCGACATATTTCGGGTCATTAAATCCGCGCTGGAAATATAAATTTCGGGGTCGTTTTCGCCAAAACAATATATTCGACTATGTTCCAAAAATCGTCCGACTATGCTTTTTACTTCAATATTTTCGGTCTTTTTTTCTACTCCCGGCAAAAGACAGCAAATTCCGCGAATTATTAAACGAACCTTTACTCCCGCTTCGGAAGCGCGAACAAATTCCTTTATAAAATCTACGTCCGTTAAACTGTTCATTTTGCAAACGATTTTCGCGGGTTTTCCGGATAGTGCCAAATCTATCTGCGCTTTTATTTTCTGCAAAAACGCTTTTTTAAGATTTCGCGGCGCGACAAGAAGTTTCGCGCATTCAAAATCCACGTCGCCCATAGAAATATTTCTGAAAAACGCCGCCGCGTCCAATCCTATTTCCGTATTTGCCGTTATTATGTTTAAGTCGGTATAAACTTTCGCCGTGCCTTCGTTGTAATTTCCCGTTCCCAAATGCGTTATATACGAAATATTTTCGCCTTCTTTCAGTATTATAAGCATTATTTTTGAATGGACTTTGTAATTTCCCACTCCGTAAACCACCGTGCATCCCGCTTCTTTCAGGACTTCCGTTAAATGCAAATTGTTTTCTTCGTCAAAACGGGCGGCAAGTTCTACGATAACCGTAACTTCTTTGCCGTTTCTGCTTGCGCGGCGCAATGCTTCAATTATTCGCGACTGTTTTTCCACTCGATAAATCGTAATTTTTATGCTTGCCACGCGAGAATCCGTGCTTGCGCTGTCTAACATATCCAAAAAAGTTTCCATACTGTCAAAAGGATAAGACAAAAACAAATCGCCCGCAAGCGCGCTGTCCATAACCGAATCGGGCTTTTTAAGCGGAATCATACGTCCGTGCAAGGGCTTATATTTAAGCGCCGCGGCTCTATCTTGCGGTATATATTTGTCTAACGAAAAGAAATATTTGTAATCGAAAGAATACAAAATATTAAAGCATTGATACGGCTCTACGTTAAGATTTTTGCACAAAAAATTCTTTATCGCTTTGCATTCGCCGCTAAATTCGAGGCGAACCGACGGCAAGTTTGAGCGCGAACTTACTTTTCCTTTCAAAAGTTTGGAAAAATCGTATTCAGTTTCAAAATCCATACTGAACATTTCGGTATCGACGTCGGCGTTGCGCGTTAATCTGACTAACGCTTTTTCCAATATATTGTATTTTGAAAACACCTTGTCCGCAAAACAATACGCCAAGTCCTCGCTCGGCATAATTTTTGTGCGCGACGTCGTTTCGCAGGTTATTAACCTTTCGCATCTGTTTGGAACGGGAATAATGCCGAAAAAACTTCTGCCTTCGTGTTCCGCGTGCAAAACAACGTACAATTTAAGATTTTCAAGATGAATAAGCGGATGTTTGTTGTCCAAAATTATGGGATTTAGCAGAGGCAGCATAGTTTTTTGAAAATATTTTTCAAAACGGCTGTCTAATTTTTCGTTTTTCAAGCGCGTATTTACGATGGTAATTTTTTCTTTTTTAAGTTCGGCAAAAATGTTTTTTACCGCGTTCATTCTTAATGCGTAAAGTTTTTTCGTGTGTTCGTAAATTCCTTTTAACTGTTCCATTGGCGTTAGTCCCGTTTTGTTTTCTTTCGCCTGCGGATTATTGTGCAATTCGTTGAACAAACTGCCGACGCGCACCATAAAAAATTCGTCCAAATTGCTGGAAAAAATGGAAATAAATTTGCATTTTTCCAAAAGCGGATTGTCCTGTGAAGCCGCTTCTTCAAGTACTCTTTCGTTAAATTGCAGCCACGAATATTCGCGGCTCACAAACGTGCTTTTGATAAACTTATTCATTTTCCAAATTCTCCTTTATGTTAGAATTTTAATCTCCAAAAGTTATGCCGACGTCTCTTGCCGCCAAAACGAGTTCGCTGTCTTTGGTAACAAATTTCGTCGCTCCCGCGATGTCCGACAAATTATTATGCGTAATTTTCAATCCGTTCATTGCCACCGATACGCCGAATTTTTTCGCTTTCGCCAATTTTGCGGCGTAAGCACCCATTTGCGTACAAATTATGCGGTCGTAAGCGCTCGGATTTCCGCCTCTTTGCGTGTATCCGGGAACCATAACCCGCGTTTCCACATTTAAACTTTTGCTGATTGCGGCGGCGATTCTGTTGGACGCGGTAACTTCGCCTCTTTCTTCGCGTTTTCCGTAGCGTTCGCGCTTGCTCATTTGCGCTTCTTCGGTATTTAGCGCGCCTTCCGCGGCGGCAATAATGCAATATCCTTTTTTCTCGTTTACTTTTTGCGCCTGCTTTATTACTTTTTCTATGTCGTAAGGAATTTCGGGAATAAGTATAATATCCGCGTCGCCCGCAATGCCCGAATAAAGAGTAAGCCAGCCGACTCTGTTGCCCATTATTTCCACCAAAAACGTTCGTCCGTGACTTGCCGCTGTGGTTCGTATTCTATCTAAACATTCCGCCGCAATATTTACCGCCGAATGAAAGCCGAAAGTAAAATCCGTTCCGTAAATATCGTTGTCTATTGTTTTGGGCAAACCTATTATATTAAGTCCTTCTTTCGACAAAAGCCCAGCGGTTTTATGCGTTCCCTGTCCGCCCAAAACGAGCAGACAATCCAAAGCCATCTTGCGATAATTTTCTTTCATAAGCGCGACTTTTTCCTGTCCTTCGGGCAAAATAAGTTTTTTGTACGGCTGTCGGGAAGTTCCTAAAATCGTGCCGCCCAAATTTAAAATACCGTCGAATTCTTCGCATTTTACCTTGCGATATTCGCGATTTATAAGCCCCGTGTAGCCGTTTTTTACTCCGTAAATTTCGAGTTTCGGGTCAATAGCCGACATCGTTTTTACGAATCCGTGCATTATCGCGTTAAGTCCCGCGCAATCGCCGCCGCTTGTTAAAATTCCTACATTCATTTAGTTCTCCTAAATCCTCACATTGTTTCGTAAAATACTATAATTTACAAAAAACGTGAAATTTTTTAAAAGGTTATTGTTGATTTTACAATTATTTTTCATAGTTTTTTCCTGTATTTTGCCATTTTGTCGGCGTCGTTTATTGCCGCAAGCAAACTTTTTTCGCTAGCAATTCCTTTTTTCGCGATGTCAAACGCCGTTCCGTGTCCGACCGAAGTGCGAATTATCGGCAGTCCGATTGTGATATTTACGCCCGCTTCAAAATCGCGGGATTTCAGCGCGACAAAGCCGTGGTCGTGCAGCATTGCGACAATTCCGTCGTAATTTCCGTTAAACGCCGAAGCAAAAATCGTGTCGGGAGGAAACGCGCCGCTTGCGTTTATTCCGTTTTGTTTCGCCCATTCGACGGCGGGATTTATTTGTTCTATCTCTTCTCTGCCGAAAAGTCCGTTTTCGCCCGCGTGCGGATTTAGCCCAGCGACTGCAATTCGCGGTTTTTCTATTCCAAACGATTTAAGCGCGCCATCTAAAAGCGTTATGTTTTGCTTAACTTTTTCTGTGGTAATTAAATTGAGCGCGTCTTTTAGCGAGCAATGAGTAGTGCAGTGAACGACCGAAACGTTTTCTACCTTAAAAAGCATAGTAAAATTTTTTACTCCGCATTTTTCGGCAAAAATTTCGGTATGTCCCGGATAATTATGTCCCGCCAAATGCAACGCTTCTTTGTTTATTGGGCAGGTAATTATCGCGGACACGCTACCGTTTTTTGCCAAATTTATTGCGTAATCTATATATTGAAACGCCGCTTCGCCGCATTTTGAACTGATTTTTCCCGCTTCAAAGTCGTTTTTTACGATATTTAAGTCGATGACGCAAATTTTTCCGTCTTCGTATCGGTCCGGATCTTGTATCGTAACAATTTGCGGCGAATTTATTTTTAGGAGATTTTTATAAAATTCCAAAACGCTTTTTTCGCCGATAATAACGCATTTATATTTTTCAAAAAAGTCCTTATGCGAAAATGCTTTAAGAATTATCTCCGCTCCGATTCCCGCGGGGTCGCCCATAGTTATCGCTAAAATATTTTTCATTTTTTAATCCGCCCGACTTTTTTTAAGTCAAGTTTTTTTATCGCGAAATTTACGTTTTTTTGCATATCGTTAGTATCTCCTTAAATAATATTTGTTGTGAGATAAATATAGTATTTGCGCAAACGAAAAAGGGAAACACAACAAACCTTTTCGCTTACAGAATCGGTTAAATCCCGAATAAATTCGATAATTTAAGCAAAACTTTTGCTAATTTATTATCGACAAGCGTTCCGATTTTATATAAAATAATAGTTTTTTCTATCGTAAATATTTTATTCGGACGAATGTTGCTATCGACAAGTAATTTTCCGTAAGTATCGCTTGTAGTTATTGAAACGGCAAAATCGTCTTTAATATTTTGGCTTGTTATTTGGCATAAAATCAAATCGCTACTTCCGCTATCGGCAAGGACAAGCGCGGGACGCCGTTTGAAATTTTGCAAATTTGAAAACGGAAACGGAACTACAACGATGTCGCCTCTCACAAAAACTTCCACGCTTCGTCTTCTTCCCGTAAAAGCCAATCTTTTGACAGAACATTTTCGCTAACGGCGGCAAGTCCCGAAACTTTTTTATCGGCATAAACGCGAGTTAAAACAATAGCATCGTCAGTTATAACGAGCGACAACTTATTTTTACCCAAAATATCCGTTACAACTTTTTCAACATCGCGATGGTCGATTGTTTTTTCTGAAACCATACTCGTTCTCCTTAAAATAATATTTGTTGTGAGATAAATATAGTATTTGCCGCAAGACAAAAAGGGACGCAACCCGCAAGTTTCGTCCCTTCGCAATAAAAACAATATTTATTAAAAATTTAGCGTTTCACTCCGACTTTTGCGGAATACCAATAAGTTCTTCCGCTGACGCTTCTCGCTTCGGCGATAATCAAATACGAACCGTTAGCGACGTTTCTGCCCGCTTTGTTTGTCAAATTCCACGAAATTTGCGCGCCGTTTCTGTCCGCTTTTTCAAAAATCACATTGCCCGAATTGTCGTAAATAACAAGGTTAATATGCGCCGCGTCTTTTGGAGCAATCACCTTAATTTTCGC